>JAYSVF010000210.1:0-21458 GCA_043718695.1 Acidimicrobiia bacterium
ATTGATCCGGAATCTGCGGTAGGTGTGTTGCTTGGTTTGATTGAAGAAGAGGGTAGTTGGGCGGCGGATTTGCTAGCCGATTTGTTGCAACGAATCCCAACGAGCGCGACCGATGCTGTGGTTCTCCGTGCTCGTGAATGGGGAGCGACACCGGCATTGGTAAAACTGCTTGCTTCGAGCCCCAGTGCTGCGGCCAATGATGTGTTACTTGGAGCGTTGGAGACTGAAGATCCTGAGCTACGTGCGCGTACGGCCGAAGCTGTTCATGCGTCGTCTCCCGAAGCCGTGATGGCACTGTGTGCATTGCTCACCGATCCCCATGAAGGTACCCGTTTGAGTGCAGTGCGCTCGCTGAGCAGGGCCAGCAACCCTGAAGCCCTTATGACCTTGAGCTCGGCATTGAGTGACAGTTCTCGCTTGGTTCGATTCGCTGCTGCATCGGGGATCGCTGGTACGCAGGGCGGTGGCGAAGTGTTGAGCCGGGTGGTGACGGGTTCGGATCGCAATGCTGCAGAAGCGGCCGAATTGGCCTTGTGGCGTCTCAACTCGGGTGCACTAACCGTTGGACCTTCTGAGGAGTCGATCCGAGCCCTTGTGCAGGAGTCCGCGATCGCGCCGGTTCGGCCCTCTCCAGAGTCGGAACAAAGCGACTTGACCGCGCTGTCGCGAATGAGGGACTGGACCGCAGTGTCGGAATCGAGCGACTTGACCGACTTGACCGACTTGACCGACTTGAGCAGATTGCCCAGATTGCCCAGATTGCCCGGATTGCCCGAATTGTCGGAAATGAGCGAATTGACCGAATTGACCGAATTAGCGGAAATGAGCGATACGCCATTGGATTCCGCTCGTGAACCTGCCGTTGCGCAAAACAGTGGAGCGAAACTTGTAGTCCGACGAAAGACCGGAAAAGGTCTAGCCGCTGTTCGTCCGCCGGGAAGGGCTGCACCAGCCGAAAAGACGGAGAGCCACCTTGAGCCCCGTGGTCTCCAACACCGTCATCCCAAAGACTGCCATCCCAAACCAGCGCCCGCTACGTTAGCAGGGCAAAATTTGGCACTCGGTTCCAGCAATCCTGTTCCGAGGCGTAGCGCTGAAGTGCTGGCCTGGCTCGAAGCATTCCTTGCGGCGCACGACGGTGTGGCATCGGCTCCTGCCGTGAAAACTGCAGCGGCCAAAGAAGGAATAGCGGAGCGCACCTTGGAGCGGGTCCGCCCAATGATTGCGACAAGTATGCGGCAAGGTTTTGGCGAGCCCGCGAACTGGGAACTTCGTCATGACCATTCGGTAAGCGTTTCAACTACTTGACCATGTTCTTTGAGCAAAAGAAACTGAAATTGATGATCAATCTCCAGGTCTTGATGAAATATCTACGAAGAACAGAAAAAGAAACTAAACCCTGAGTGGTTTTTCAACGATGAACTACCAAGACGTTTTTCTCCTCCTTTTACTATGCCCATCGCCGATACCTCCCTGCCATCTCTGTTTGGACGAAGTGCGTCACTGGTTCGGATTCCTCAAGCACAAAGCTCCAGGTTTGAAGGCACAGTTTGTTACTGGTTCGGTCCTGGCCTGAGCCAGGTCACTCGGGTGGAATTGCCATGAAAGCGTTTTGCTTAGGCACCGCCCTTGCCCTGGCGGCTGTCTCTATGCATTTCACCCCGGTGAGCGCTGCCGTGAGGGCCAGCGCAGGCATCGAGAAATTCGGCCCCTCGATCCCGGTGGCGATGAAATCGGTTCAGGCCGGCGAGAATAAACCAAGCAGCCGTGTCCCAAAGGTGTTTATCCGTACGCCTCGTTTTGGCGGACGGGTGCAGCGCGATTCGCTAGATCGATGGGTCATTGATGGCTCGGTCGTTGGTTTGGAAGCCGTCAACATTGGCGCTGGCCAAGACGCGATTTTTGATACCACGTTGCCTGCCGGTCTTTCACCAATCGAACTTCGTGGCCGTTATGTTGTGCCGACCAACGATGTGGCTTCGTTGCTTGAAGTTGGTGTTTCGGGGGAAGCCCCTTTGCAAGTTTCGAGCATAGGTGATCGTTCCTTCGTTGCGCCGACGGGCTTTGGGGGAGCGTCGGGCTCGTCGACTGAGTACGTGGAATTCACGGCTCGGTCCCGGTTAGCTGGATCGTGCCTTGCGTTTCAACCATCGCAAATCGATCGGGTACAAATTGTCGCGGAGGGCAATGCTGTGCAACCTTCGATGCTTGCTGACTTCTTTCCGGTCTTTCTTGATCGTTTGATTGTCCGCATTGATGCAACATCCTCGGCCTCCTCGGCTTCCGCTCCTGGTGACTCGGCAGCGTCGAAGTCGTTCGGGTCAACGGGTTCTGGGGCGAAGGCTATCGATGCTGACGTAGCCCAGACCGTATTGCGGCTTACCACCTTCGCGGTGAAGCGTTGGCCCGCTGCTCGGGTCGTAGTAACCGACCAGCCCATTTCTATGACTCCTTACGATCGTCAGGTGGCGATTCGGGTGGCGGCGAAGGGTTCGGTAAGTCTTGAACTGCTAAGCGGGCAGAGTACCTTGATGCTCACGGGTTCCAAAACCCGATTGCCCGCTCTCGCAGAGTATCTTGCCTCTCCGGCTCTTGAAATTGCGTTCGCGAAATCCGTACGGACCGAAGGGAAAAACGCAGCGATTCTAGAACTTGGGCAGGTATTGACGATTGGGGATCTCCGAGGTCGTTCGCTCACGGCTAAGGGATACGGCACCGTTGATCAAGCCGTCACCGTCACGCAATCGCAGCTTGGCGGGCAAACGCAAAGCATCGCGGTGAAAATTACCGGAGTGGCCCAAGTTACGGGATCCGGCCGCCTTGTTGTGCAGCTTCGTGCCAACGATCAGGTGCTCGCCACCAAGCGCGTAGTGAACGATGAACCGTTCACGCTGAAAGGGACTATTTCGCGATCGGCTTTGGCCCGCGACAATGTCATTGTGGTGCGCGCCTCGGAACTGTCTTCGGGCACGGTTGCGCCCGATCAGCTGGCTCTTAGTGAAGCAGGCGATACCGTTAACTGTGGAAAGGGTCGCCCAGAAGTTACGGTGCAACTCGATTCCGGTTCGCAGTTCGCGGCCACCCTGGGCCGCGGGCTCCCTGCCGGGTTCGACCGTTTTCCTCAAGCATTTGTGAATGGTTTCGATGTTCGATTCACCCGGTTGCGGCTCGGCGAACTGCAAGCTGCCGCCGAGGTGGTGCAATTGTTACAGGGTCTATCCGCCCCTCGGCTGACCTCAAAGGTGTTTGGCCCAAATCGCAAGCACAAGGCAACGCGACCAATGCTCTACGTGGGTCCACCGAGCAAAGAACTTACCGAACTCGATGCACCGATTGTGCCTGATGCTCGAGTGGCAAACAACGAGCAGCCGATCTCGGTTTTACAAGGCTTTGCTGCCACGGGTGATGATCACCTGGTCTTGGTGACCAACGGATCATCTGCGAGCTTAACGTCTTTGTTGGCGAATCTCAAAGCAGATCTCCGGGGTTGGCGATCTCTTCGAGGCGATGTCGTCGTGAAACAAAATGGAAGGGTTCGCAATATCCGGGTGCGTGCATCTCTGGGTTCGGGTGAAGAAAAGGCTCGCTTGAATCGCGGTCCTCGCACGGTTGAAGCCATGCGCTTTGGTTTGGGTCTTGGTATGGCCGTTGCCCTGTTTGGGGCTTTGCTTGCGCGGCTGTTCGGGCGGAGGAATGCCTCATGATCCCTCAAAACACCACGGAGATTATTTGGGCGTTCAGCGGAACCGTGGTTGGGTTGATCATCTGCGTGGCGGCTTCGGCAATTGTTCGCCAAGTTCGACACAACTCAACGGGATCCTCCCAAGCCGATCGTTGGGAGGATGCGAGTGACGCCGTTATGGGATTCGTTACCGGTGATGCTGGTCGCTCGGCAAAGTTCTCGAAGTTACTGAAACGCGAGGATACGCGGGCGATTGTGATCGAGGCGTTATCAAACGTTGCCAGGGCGAATCCGGAAATTGCAAGGGCATTGCGGCACCGAAAAGAAGATGTGGTGTTGCTTCGTCAATGGGTTTCGGATTCGCTCGAGGACAAAGAAGCTGGACGCCGCGCCCATGCCTGCGAAGTTGTAGCAACGCTGCGGCTCCGCGCGTGTCACGGGATGGTTCTTGCCGCCACTGGCGACGAGGATGCCAACGTTCGCGTATCGGCAACTCGTGCGTTGTGTGTGCTTGATCCTGAAACCGCAGTTGGCGTGTTGCTTGGCCTAGTTGAACAAGAAGGTTCGTGGGCCGCTGACCTTCTGGCTGATTTGCTGCAGCGTGTTCCTGCTCAAGCAATTGCCGCGGTTATGCAAAGAGCCCGTGAGTGGGGCGCTACTCCTGCGTTAGTGAAGCTGTTGGCGAGCTGCCCGGGTGAGGTGGCCAATTCCATTTTACTAAGCGCGCTTGAGACTGATAATCCAGAACTTCGTGCCCGGGTTGCTGAGGCGGTGCACGCGTCGTCGCCGGAAGCTATTTCTGCGCTGGCCACGCTGCTTACCGATCCCCATGAAGGAACTCGGTTAAGCGCAGTACGATCCCTGGGAAGAGCAAGTAATCCTAAGGCTCTGATTACCCTGAGCTCAGCCTTGAGTGACAGTTCGCGTTTAGTTCGCTTTGCTGCAGCACAGGGTATTGGTGAAACTCCAGGCGGAGCGGAACTGTTGCTTCGCATCGTCGAAGGGTCTGATCGAAATGCTGCTGAAGCTGCTGAACTTACGCTGTGGCGTATCAAGGCAGAGGTTCTGATTCCCGAAGTTAGCGTTACGATCCCACAAGAAGTAGCGGTTCTTTCGCAGCCCGTTTCTGCTACTTGGTCATTGGATACTGCAACGTTTGCCGGAGGATCAGAACCGGTTGAGCGATCTGTGGAGCGGTTTGATGGTTTGACTGCGAAGAAGGGAGGATTTACGATGCCTTCTTTCGAAATGGAGTTAGCGACTTTGCTCGATGCGGCCCCTGTTGCAGCCAGCTCCGTCCAGCAAGGCGAAGGAGTTTGGCCATGTCCGCCTAACTTCGTTGGCGATCAATCTGATAGCCGTATGGATTCCTTTGGCGATGAGCCACCAATCAAAAGCGAGGCGAGCCAAGCAACCGGGCAAGGTTGGGAAAACGAACCAGCCTGGTAACTCGATTGTCGACTTTGATTTCGAAGAGGAATTCTTGAGTTCTACAAGTCACCAACCGCGAAAACGCAGCAAACGAGCTACCCAGTCGCACGTGTTCCTGACAGTAGGTCGAACGGCCCCTTCGAGGGTCCATGACTTGAGTTGCACCGGGGGTGAGTCGATAAATTCGGAGTGATCAAGTATTTGCTGGTGCTGGTGATGTGGGGGTGTTTCCTCTTCGGGATGGCCCACTACTTGAGCATCTTCGCGTTTGGGATCTTGAGCCGCAAACTCATGCGCCGCCGCCGAGCTTCCACCCGTTCAGCGGCCCGCTACGAAGCACAGCGAAGTTCATCCCTCCCCGGCGTAACCATTATTATGCCCGCATACAATGAGGAAGTAGTGATCGTCGATACGGTTACGTCGGCGCTGGGCATGGAATACGCCAACCTCGAAATTTGTGTGGTGAGCGACGGGTCAAAGGATCGAACCGTGGAAGTGCTCGTCGAAGCGTTCAACATGGAACGTACGGCTGTGCCTCCAATTGCTGGACCGCTGCATGCTGCTGAGATCCGGGCCATGTATCGCACCCACGGTGACTCGCGATTAGTGGTTGTCGATAAGGCGGCAGCTGGTTCGAAAGGTGACGCACTGAACTGTGGTTTGAACGTGGCCACCAAGGACTGGATCGTCGTAATGGACGGCGACGAATTGGTGGAACCCGATGCGCTGCTTCGCTGCATGACCGAAGTTATGCACACGGAGGGAAACGTTGTCGCCGTTGGCGTTTCGTTGCTTCCTACCAACGAGTGCGATGTGGCCGATGGACGAGTGACGCTTCCGCGAGTCGCCAAGAATCCCGTCGTGGGATTTCAGCTTGTTGAATACATGAGCGCGTTTATTATGAGCCGCCCGGGTATGGCCGAGATTGATTCGATGCCCATCGTGTCGGGGGGCTTTGGCGTGTTCAAACGAAACTTGTTGCTTGAGGTTGGCGGCTATCCGCACCCGCATCTTGGTGAAGATCTTGAAGTGGTGGTTCGGTTGCACCGGTTGTGTCGTGACAAGGGCGAGCCGTACCGTGTGCTCCAAGTACCCGATGCCATTGTGTGGACGGAGTTCCCCCCGAATCTGGCGGTGCTCAAACGCCAACGGATGCGGTGGCATCGTGGTCTCCGTCAAGTCGTGATGGAGCATCTTGATGTGCTCGGCAAACGCAAATACGGCACGTTTGGGACAATCGGGTTGGGTGTGATGTTCTTCTTCGAATGGTGTGCCCCGTTCATTGAAGTAATCGGGTACGCATTGGCCATTGGGTTGGCAATCCTTGACCCGTCTTCGGCTGGGAATGGCATCGGGCTCATGGTGGCCACGCAGGTGCTTGGTATTTTGATCACCACCACTTCGGTCTGGACGGCCACACACTTTCTTGGTGTGTACAAATCTTGGAAAGACACTGCGCGCTTACTAATGTACGCAGTTGTCGGCCAGTTTGGGTTTCGTCAGCTGACGTTGTACTGGCGTATGCGCTCCCTTTCCAAGAAAAACACCGGCTGGGGCACGATGACTCGCGTTGGTCACGGCGGTGCCAAACCCAAACCCGCACCTGTCTCTCCAACCGCCGCAACTCCTGCTCCAGCCACGGCAACCGATCTCTCGCCTGCGGCCCCGCCCGCATCGGCTGGCACCTCCACTTCACCAACCCCAGTCCTGGTTGGCTCATCAACTCACTAGCTTTGCTGCCAACGAGTACCGCCGCAACGAAACGCCGTCATCGCCCCTCGGTGAACTCGAAGCCATGTTGGTTGCAGTCTCCCCAACGTCTAAAAGCGATTGCCCAATGCCGAATCTGACTTGTTTCCGAGGGCCAGGCTCGGGCCCGTAGTTCGATCCAAAGTCCGAAATCCGAAAATGATTGACAGGCCTGGTGTGAGAGGCGCATGCTTCCTAGGACGCTTGTGAATAAATTCACAAGCGCACAAACTCCCAGGAGGCTTCGATGAATCCGAAGGTTGCGCAGGACGACACGATCGCGGCCGATTTGGTGGTGGCCGAACTGGTCACCACTGCGGGTCTGGCCGATCCCTATGCGCGCCTCGAACGAATCCGCGCCATCGGGCGGGCTGTCCCCTCGACACTGGGCGTGATACTCACCGGCTACGACGATTGTCAGGAGGCGTTGCGCAATTCAGCATTGGTGAGCGATGCAGATGCAACGTTTGCACCGTTGCTCGGCTCTACGTGGCGCAAGAATCGTTCGTTGTCGCTCCTTGCCGACAGCCTCCTCTTTCTCGAAGGTCTGGCGCACAACCGAGTTCGCAAGATGGTTACCGCGGCCTTCACGCCTGCGGCGGTCGAAGGTTGGCAAACCACTATCCAACAGATCGCCGATGATCTTCTGGCCGACGTGGCCTCACGGCTTGCACGTGGCGAGGAGGTCGACCTGGTGGCGTCGTTGGCACGACCGCTGCCGATAGCCGTGATGGCCGAGCTCCTCGGGCTTCCCCGTACCGACGCCACACACTTGCAGTCGATGATCGGCGAAGTTGCCAATCTCAATATCGGTCTCGCCATGAGCGAAGACGATATGGCCCGTGGGCACGAAGTCGGCCTAGCGTTAGACGCGTACTTACGAAATGCATTGGGAATTGGAGAGGCAGAAACCGAAATACCTTCCGGCGAATCCACGCAGCAGGCACCGCACCCACTGCCCGCACAGCCAAGACAGCCCGCACAGCCCAGACAGCAGGGCGTGCTTGGCCGCATCGCTCTCGACTCTAACGAAGCGGTAAGCGATGATGACCGCGTCTCGCTTGCCTTCATCCTGCTTGCCGCCGGTTTCGAAACCACGGCGATGCTGGTCGCCAACGCGATGCACCTTCTCCTGGAGTCACCCGTCGAATGGCACGCGCTTGCTGCTAACCCGGCGCGAGCGTCACTTGTGGTCGAGGAAACGCTCCGCCTCCAGGCCCCTGCCGCGCTCACAACGCGTTTCACAAGCGCGCTTACGACCGTCGGCGGCCTCTCTGTAGAACCGCAAACCTCGGTCGCCATGTTTCTCGCCGCTGCTAATCGAGACCCCGATAAATTCAGGAATCCGTCGATCTTCGATCCGTCGCGTTATGACGAAAACACCGCCGATGAAAACAACGACAAGCAAAAGGCAACATCGCCGTTGAGCTTTGGTTCTGGCATGCATCATTGTCTTGGTTCGATCCTCGCTCGCTCCGAGGCAACCGCCGTGCTGCGTCGCCTAGCGGTGTTGGGTGATCACGACAGGCTCGTGGTTGTGCAACCGGTGACATGGCGGCCGGCGGTTGCTCTGCGCGGAATCGAATCGCTGGTAGTCGCTCGGGCCAAATCGGTGAAGCACGTTCGACAGCTATCGACTGGATCGACGCCCGGATCAGTAACCGGATCAGAATCTTCTGCAACCAACGTTGTGAGCGGGCGGGCGCGCCGACGCAAAGCAAACCGCATGATGGGCGGGCTCGTTGCGGGCTACGCCGCTAGTCGCGTCAAGACACTGTTCCTGCGAGGTGAACGTAAGCAGGTAGCCAAAGACGCATACTCCGCAGAATCAGCGGCCAAAGCGGTGGAGGTGATGGGCGATCTCAAGGGGGTCACCATGAAGATGGGTCAGATGGCGTCGTTCTTGGCCCCCACCATGTCCGACGCCGCCAAACGATCACTCGTTGCTTTACAGTCGAGCGCTCCACCGATGGAGGTTGGCGAGGCCGAGGCCGCGATCGAGCGCGCCCTGGGCAAACGCGTCGACGAACTGTTTGCCGAGTGGTCGCCGGTCCCGGTTGCTGCCGCTTCAATTGGACAGGTGCACAGGGCGCGTCTCCACGACGGGCGCGAGGTGGCCGTCAAGGTGCAGTATCCCGGGATCGCCGATGCTATGGAGTCAGACCTCAAAGACGCCGCGCGCATGAACAAGCTCATGCAGCGATTTGCCATGCGAAGCATTGACGCGGAGACGCTGTCTCGAGACATCACCGAACGAATCACCCAAGAGCTCGACTTCAGGATCGAGGCTAATCACCAACGCGAATTTGCGAAGCGATTCCACGATCACCCGTTTGTGAACATTCCCAACGTGATCGACGGTCTCTCCACGAAGACGGTTCTCGTGACCACCTGGGTCGAGGGAGAGAACTGGGCGACGTTCCTCTCGCACGCCACCCAGGCTGAAAAAGACCGCGCCGGCGAGATCATCGCCCGGTTCATGTTTACGTGTACCCGGCGATACCGACACTTCAACGCCGACCCGAATCCGGGAAACTTCATCTTCGACACGAACGCGAAGCGCATCAGCTTTATCGACTTCGGCTTGGCCAAGAAGATCACGGCCGACTACGACAAACGGATGTGGTTGCTGTGGGATTCGGTGATCGATCAATCGAGCGCGGAGCAGATCTCGCAGAGTTGCATCGACGGGCGATATCTCAATGCCGATCATGGCCTCGATATCGACGTTCTCAAGCGCTACATGCTCACGAGTAGTGAGTTCTACACGCAACATCCGTTCACCGCGACGCCAGAATGGTATGCGAACGTTATGAAAACGGTGTTCCTGTTTGAGGGTGGCTTTACGAGCATTCGCAGCAAGCTCACCACCGAAGCCGATTTCTTCCTTCGCGATCGTGTGTATTGGGGCGTCCTCGGAATTTTGGCCGAGCTCAACGCCACTGGCGACTGGCGCCCGATGGCCAACGAGTATCGTCGTAACGAAGCCCCCTCGTCGCCCCTCGGCGAGCTCGAAGCCACTTGGTTGGAGTCGCACCCGGTAACGCTGTAGCCCCGGCCCCAGCGTCGACGCAATTTCCCGCATCTTGGCTGCCTTCCAAGCAGGACTGGTTCGGTGTTTGTCGCCCCTACGGACGAAACAGCATGCCCAGTTGGCGTGATTGCGCTACGAGACGTCCGGTGGAATCCCAGATTTCGCCGTCTTCTTCGAAATAACCGTCCATCAGAAATCGTGTGGTCATAACGGCGCGCAACCAACCCGGCGAGGGGATGGCCCGCACGTGAACGGTTAACTCAATCGTAGGTACCCATACTGATTCGGTGAGCACTTCAAACACGGCTGGTGGGAGTGCGTCGGCGAAGAAGGGGAGTGACCATACATCGGGTTCGCGGCCGTCGGCAAAGCGAATCCATGAGCTGATGCTCGCCGTTCCGTTTGGTTCACCCTTCAGCCAGCCGGTGGCCGGATGCATCACGGTATCGGTGCGATGGGCAACTTGTGAGATTGGAAAGCCTTCCTCAGCCTTCTGGCGCGAAACGCAGTCTTCGATCGGCGGCAATTCAGGCGGCGCTCCAGCTACCACCGTTGGGCCGTTCGCTTCACCCAAATCCCCAAACGTGGCGATCACCCGAATCTTCTCTTTGCCGCCCTGGTGTAGCGAAGCCGTCGCCGTCGCCAACTTCCTACCGGTACGTACGATTTCGACGTCGACGAAGGTCTCGCCGTGTTCTGCAGGACGCAAGTAATGCGCCGTTACGGTGAAGGGATGCGGATGTTTCGGTAGTGCCCGCCCGATAGCTCGTGTGGCAAAGGCAATCACGTATCCACCATTGGGCTTGTCGCCAATGTCCCAGTGATCGGTCATGTTCCCCACAAAACGCTGCGTGGTCCCGTCGGCATCGTTGCCTTCAACAGGAACAACTTCAGTATCTAGATCAAATTCATACGGCATGAGTTGGAGAGGTGTCCTTGTGTAGACGGTTCCGGAGTGCTTTAGCTTTACTGCGTCGGAGAAGTCAGTTCAGTTGACGCCTTCGAGGACAACTGGACGCTTTCGAAGCGAGCGGGCACCCCGATTGTAGGGCCGCTTCCCGCTTGAAGCACATCGATGCCCCGCTTGCGTAAAAGCCAAGGCGCTCCACTCGCAACGTTAGAAATTGCGTATTGCGCAGTTTTGGCTTAACAAGAACAGACTGAGCGAAAAACTTTTTAACCATCCCACTTGTTGATAGGTGAACTTGGTAAACCATGGAGAGATCGATCTGGGTTCGCTGGGTCGAACGTTCTAAGGGTGCGCCGTGCGGGTTCGTCGTCTTGTAGGTTCGTTGCTGGTGGCATGTTCGCTTACGTCTCTAGGTTTAGCCATCGGGGGGGTCCGCGAGTAGGAGCCCAAACCGCTCAGTTTGAAGCGCCGCCCACCAAAGATGGTGTTGAAGGCGAGATTGTAGATCGGCCATCTCAGGCGTCCCGTCCTGTTACTCCTATGCGAGCAGATGATCCTCGCATCAAGGCGGCCGCGGCAAAGAATGCCCAGGCTCCTGGTCCAGCAACGAAAGTGGGTCCAGGAGAAGTTCCGGCTGTGCCAGCGCAAGCCTTGCCAGCGGGAAGTCCTCCTGCGATGGATCTTGTTGGAGAGGCCAAACCCGAAAGCGAAACGGGAGCTGCGACGGCGGGGGTGAAACAAGCAGTTGTGGAGTCTGCTGAGATTCGAATTCCTGCTCGACCCGAAGACTCAAAGGTCGATCCGAAGAGCATAGCGAAGCGAAAGAGGTTTGATCCAAAGACCTCAAAACGCTCCGAGCGAACAGCAGCGGTTTCAAAATTCGCCAACGCAGACGGGTCGACAACTGCGGCAATTGGAGTTGGCGGATCTGCCTTAGATGCAAGCGGGCAAGTGGTCGATGAAGATCCCGCGTTTGTGAGTGATGGGAAAGGTCGTCTCAAAAAGTCGGCGGGCGTGTTGCGTGTGAACATTCCTGAAGTGCTGACGGAGGGAGCGGAAGTTGTCTCTCTCGGCGTGCCAGGTGCACGTATCGGTTTTGGTGTTCGGCGATCTTCGGGTTCGGTTGCACTGTCGAGCGCTTCCTCAACCATTGCCGCCACCACGACTCTTTCACCCACCAGCACCACATCAACTTCTATCACGACCGTCGCTCCTTTACCTGGCGGCGCGGTCAGCTCCACCGTCGCGGGTGGGGTAGCGAATTCCGCGAGCCCGGCGACGACCTCCACTTCCACCACGACTAGTGCGCCTGCGACTACAACCACCCCAGTTGCTGCTCGCAAGATTGCTGCTCCAATTTCGGCCGTCACCAAGGACAGTACTGCGACGTATCGCGACGTATTTGGTCCGGGGTCGGATCTTCGGTACTTCGTCAGTGAGGGCGGGCTGAAGGAAGAGATAGTGCTCAACGCTCCACCCGCAGTTGGTGAAGCGGTTTACCGGTTCCCCCTAAAGCTCGACGGCTACACCGCAAGGGCGAATACGGTAGGCACGATTTCTTTTCTTGATGCCAAAGGTGTGGAGCAGTGGGTGATTCCGGTGGCTACTGCATGGGAAGAGCCGGCTGTGGGTTCGCGCCCGCTGGTGTTTGGCAAGGTGGCAATTGCCATTGAAAAGAATGCCGATGGCACCGAAGATCTCGTGGTGCGGCCCGATGAAAATTGGCTGCGCGATGCCAAGCGAAAGTATCCAGTAATTGTTGATCCAACCATTACGCCCGGCCAAAACGCCTACGGCAATGCGTATGGCTACGTTGACTCTGCCTACCCAACTACGCATCTCACGGCATGTTCAACTTGGGACACGGCGTGCGTTGGCTCGTACGCGCCAGGTCACGTTGCCCACGACTACTTGCGCTACGACACCTCGGTAATTGCTAACAGCGCTATCTTTTCAGCAAATCTCAAGTTGCAAGTGAATTCCTGTGCGAGCTATCCAGCCTCTTTCGAAATCTCAGCGTTGGCTTCGCCGTTTGATCCTGGGTCGGTGGTCTATTCGTCTAGGCCAGCCGTTCGTGCGGGCTCGGACGGAGGAATCAACACAACGGCATTCGGGGCTGGAGTTTTGTCAGTCGATGTTTCTTGGGCGCTGGCGAAGTATGCCTCTGGCGAGTGGCCTTCGTATGGGTTTGAGATTCGGTCGGGTGGGCAGTGTGAAATCCGGGTCGTAGGGCCGGGTTCCTCTTATCTCGAGGTTGTTTATGGTGCTCCAGGAGCGAACCGTCAACCGTCTATGCCGGTGAATCAGGCGCCTGCGGCTGGAGCTTCTGTGACCTCGCCCGTAACGATTAGCTCAAGTTCTATTGATCCCGATGGCGATGAGCTCCAGTTCTACTTCCAAGGTTGTAAGCAGCCGTGCGCCACCTCGGGAGTCTCGTTCGATTCCGGTTGGATCAACGCCAACTCTTGGACGTATCCGGTGCCAGCGGCGGGGGAGACTTGGCAGTGGTGGACCTTTGCCTGGGATGGCATCACTGCATATATTTACAACCCAGGAACGGCTTTTACTGTGGCCCCCGCACCAACGGTCTTGTTTCAAGAGAATTGGGCGTGGGGCACGTCACCGGATTACTCCACGCTTTCTACCGACAACCAACCCAACTCCGGCGTCAATACCGGAACAAAACGATTTGTTTACGAATCGAAGGATGCCCAAGTCGCGTGGTCTGGCCCTGCGCTGGCAATCGTTCGCACGTACAACAGCGCCGAGACATCGGTTGGTGCTTTTGGGCTTGGATGGTCAAGCCTTTTCGATGCGCGTGTGGATGCTGATGCGAACTCGAATCTGACTTTTCGTTTACCTGACGGGCGGCGTGAGTATCACCCGTACACTTTGTGGGGGTACGTAACGCAACCGGGCTATTGGTCGACCGCCTATTCCGACAATACCGACTTCGGCCGTTCGCTGGTTGAAAAGGATGGGACCACCTGGCGTTTCCTGCCCAGCGGTCGCCTTAGTGCAGTGATAGATCGCAATGGACGCACGTTGCTGCTTGTGTACGACGCTTCGCAGACCAAAGTGGTTGAACTCCGGGTCGTGGCGGCGGGGTCCTTGCCGAGAAGTTTGATGATTACCTGGACTGGGTCCCAGGTCTCGTCTGTCGGTGATGGACTCAATCCCGCGTGGAACTATGCGTACACAGGAACCGTGCTTTCAAAAGTGTGTGACCCCCGGAATAATAACGTCACGACAGGAAGCTGCCTCACCCACACATACGACGTGTCGAACCGGCTGATTGCGGTGACCAAACCCGGTGGTAACAAGGATTTTGAAGTTGGCTACTACGCCGATAACACGGTGCAGTGGCGCAAAAATGGGATGGGAAACCAATGGAACTACAGCTACAACTCAGCAACCCGCACCTCCACGACCACTGATCCCCTCGGTAGGCAAACGATTGAGCAGTACAACGCACTTGCCCAAATCATCGTTCTCACGGAACCGGGTGATGGAAACATCGCGAGTCAAACAACAACGTATGCGTATGATTCAAACGGCTACTTGGCGAAGTCCACAAGCCCGCTAGGGAGTTGGGAATACCGGAACGATTATCGCGGTAATCGGTACATGATCACGGATCCGGCGTTTCAGCAATCGTTCTACACGTTTGACAACCGTGATCTCCTGATCGCCTACCGCGAGGCACGATCTTTTGGTCCACTCGACAACGAATTCTTGTGGACCTATGGATACGATGCAAATGGTAATCGTGTTCGAGAAACAAATCCGTTTGGGTGGTCACGTACTTGGACGTACTCAACATCGGTCTTTGACCTGCCGGGGATGTTGCTTCAGGAAGTTGACTGGAATGGAAACGCTACGAACTATTCCTACGGCCCACTTGGTGTCTTGTATCAGATCACTTATCCAGGTGTTGCCGGTGACCAAGTGGAGTACTTCTACGACGCATTGGGCCGCAAAATCCAAGAAAAGGGCCGAATGGCTAGCCCAGGAATCGTCTACACCTACGATGCCCTAAATGCTCCGCTTACTATCACCGAGCCGCCGGTCACGAATCCAATTACCGGCGTAGTCCGTCAAAAGAGAACCACGTTTACCTACAACGCTAATCATCTCAAGGCAACCGAGGTTGTCTCCGATGTTGGCGGTTCCGCTACCCCCGATCCTTCGCAAACCACCACGTTCGGCTATGACCTCTCTGATCGCCCAACATCCGAGAACGGCCCGCTCTCGAACAACAACTCCCGAATTTTCGATGCTGTTGGTAACGTCACACAAACCACAGACCCTGTCGGGATGAAAATCTCCACGGTCTACAACGCTAGAGATTTGCCCAGCCAGATCTCGGTTCTGAGTTTCGTGGACCCAACCACGGCAACGCCTGCGGCAAACCAAACCCTTGAAACTCGAGGGTACGATGGCGCCGGTCGAATGACCACCAACACCGATCCCCTCGGTCGGACTCGAACGTTTACCTACGATGCCATGAACCGGCTGAAAACCCAAACGCTGAACTCCTTCACCGATCGGAATGGATCCGTTCGTTCGATCGTCGAACTGCAACGTTCATACGATCAAGTTGGCAACAAAGTTATTGAATCCACCGGTTCTGGTGCTCTAGTGATGAACTACCAATACGACAAGTTGGGTCGATTGTTCTTTACTGCTAACTCATCACAACCCCGATACGAAACGTTCTATCTCGATCGGAACGGCAACGTAACCTACGGTGACCGAGGGGATAGTTCCCAAACCTTGGCCGCGAAGTTCACCAACTTCGACGCTCGTAACCGGCCCCTAACCATCTCGGCATACATTGGCGGAGCCTCTCCAAATCGCGATTCCACGTACACCTATACAAAGTGGGGAACGGTCGCCACGGAAACTAACCCGCGTGGAGCTGTCACTACGTATACCTACGATCCCCTCGGTCGGGTTTCAACGGTAACCGCTCCAGCAGTCTCGCATGAAGCGGTAGGTGGAACCGCTACTGTTTCCTCGGCCACAGTAACGAAGGGTTATGACACGTTCGGTAATGTCACGCACGAACGTGACCCTAAGAACAACGTCACCAACTCAGTGTTCAATAGCCAAAATCGGCGAACTCGGGTCAACTACCCGTCTTGCTCCATTGGCTGTCAACCTGCCGCAACCTATGAGACGTGGACCTACTCCAATGCTGGCCAAGTGCTCACGCATCGAGATGGCCGAGGCTCTATAACGTCATATCTGTATGACACCCTCAAGCGTAATGTGCGTGTAACCCTGCCCCAAGTTGGTACCGCACCGGCAGCAACTAAGGTGACGCACTTCAACCTCAAGGGCAACCCAATCGATTCCACCAACGAGATTGGAGCGTACTCAAGCTTCACCTACAACGAGCTTGACCTAGCGAAAACTGCTTCGATTACCGATCGTTTCCCAGCTACAACAAACTCCACCGTTACCTACGATTACAACGATCTTGGTCAGCGAATATGGGAACGGGATCCGCTGCTCAATGTGACAACCCACGAGTTTCTCCAAACCGGCGAGATGACTAAGACCACCGATCCGATTGGCGCGGTAACACTGCATGAGTATGATGCCCTTGGCCGTCGAGTCAGTTCAACTGATCCTCTCGGGCGGGTAGTGACGTCCTCTTACAACAGCGCTTCTGAAGTCATTGCCGTCAGCCGGATGTTCGGTGGCACCACCATCAGTACGGCCACGGCCTCTTATGACAACGTGGGAAATCTTATCTCCGAAACCTCGCCGGAACTGAACCAGAAAAACTACACCTACGACTTGATGAACCGCCCCACCGCGGTGCAAGTACCTTTAGCAGTGGGCTCGATAACTACTACGTATGGTTATGACCTCAACTCGAATCTCACTCGGGTAACCGATGGGAAAGGTGCGATCACTACGTATGAGTACAACCAGAAGAACCTGCAACACAAAACGATAGAGCCAACAACTACAGCGTTCCCAGCTCTGGCCGACCGCACCTACAGCGTGACCTACGACGGTGGAGGCTTGCCCACATCGGAGGCTAAGCCCGGAACGGCGATCGCTCGTACCTTCGATCCATTGGGTCATCCCCTTACGGAATCATGGACGGGTACCGGTTACACGTCGGTCTCAAAGAACTATTTGTTCGATGCACTTGGCCGAGCGACACAACTCTCAAGCACTGGCACGCCCACTTACAACTACAACTACAACGACAAAAACCAAGTGCTACTTGCCAAGAACGCAACCGATGCTCTGAATGACAATACGTTCGCATATGATGCAGGTGGCCGGATGACAGCCAAGACGGATCTTTCCGGAAGTTTCAGCTTCAGCTACAACGCCAGAAATGATATGACTGGTATCACAGATCCGATCGCCGGATCAAGAACCCAGACATTCAATGCAGCACGCCAGATCGCCGGATATACACAGGGGCCGACCTACCGTGTGTACGCGTATGACAATGCTGGGCGGCTCTATAACGATGCCTTAAAGAGCTGGAAACTTGACCCCCTGGGTGGGGCGCCTTCGCTTGTACAGATGGGAGGGGCTACCTACCTATATAACGGTGACGATAATGTGACGACCAAAGCAACATCGGTGCCTGGAAATCCCACAATTATCAATACGTATGCATATGATAAAGCTGGCCGCGTTGCGAGTTGGGCTACGTCTTCCGCCAATACTTCGTACACTTATGATGGTGCTGGGAATAGGTTGACTGCTGGTCCGGCGTCGTATACGTATGATGCACGGAATAGGACGTTGACCGGCCCGGCGTCTTCTTATGTTTGGAAGAATCGTGGTTCTCCGGTTTCGCAGACAGTTTCGGGTGTTACTACTACGTATGCAACGGATGCTGCGGAGCGGATCACGTCGACAGCGAGGACGGGGTACACGGCTAGTAATGTTTATGACGTGCTTGATCGTGTGGTTTCTCGGACTGCGGCTGGGGTTACCACTTTGCCTCGTTACTCAGCCTTGGACCTGGAACCGACGGCGATTTTGCCTTCGACGTCGGTTGGTTTTGTGTCGCAGTTTGCTCGTTCGGTGAATGGTCAGTTGTTGGCGGAGAAGACGAATGGTGTGTCTGCTGCGGTGGCGTTGGATCGTCATGGTGATGCGGTGAAGTGGTATCCCACGACGGGAGCGCTGGTCTACTCATACAAGGTTTATGATCCGTTTGGTGCGGTCACGACTTCTGGTGGTGCACAGTCCGCTCTTGGTTTTCAGGGTCAGTTCACTGATGCGACGACGGGTGATGTGAATATGGGTGCTCGTTGGTATAGCCCGTCTGGTGGTTCGTTTCGTGGTCGTGACACTGTGTTTGGTTCGCTCAGTTCACCAGGATCGTTGAATCGTTATGCGTATGGGATGGGTAATCCGTTGAACATGATCGATCCCAATGGCCGGTTCAGTGTCGATTTGAGCACGTTGTCTGGTTTCACGGGTGGTGATGCGTTTGCTGGTCTCACGGAAACGTTGGGTGCTGGTATTTCGGATCCGGTGATTGTGTCCTATGAGACGGCGAATCCGTCAGCGGGTGTTTACAACTATGTGGCGAACTTCTCTGATGGTTCATCGACGATTGCGACGATCGCCCCAACTGGTGTGAATGTTTCGCAGCCGAACACCACAGTAAGTTCGGGTTACCTCGCTTACACCCCGAATGATGCAACCGCTGCCGCAGCGATCGAGCTAATCCAATCCGGCACGCCTTCGGTAGCGATTGGTCAAGCCATCAACGACGCCTACAACGCCATTAACGCAGCCCCAACCCAAGAAGCCATCCTCGCCACCGCCGCCGCAAACGCAGCCGCTCTAGCCGCTCAAACCGCTGCCAACACCCCCGTCATTGAATCCGTCCCAACAACCCCACAAACCCCAACACCCGCAGGCCCATCCGAAGCCCCCGGCGACCCCGACATCCCAGACGAACACGCCCTTCTCATATTGGGACCTATTTCAAAACCTAGTGCGCCATCAGGATTTTTGGGTGCATTTTTTGGAGACAAATCGAGCTCGGGATACGTCTATGAGTTCAACCTCGGAAAATCCAAACTTTCTGAAAAGCAAGCTTGGGCTGAGTTCTTGGCGCATCCGGTCCTCTTTGACACCCCATTGGCTGACAGAGGCAATTGTACGTTTGTAGCCGGACGAAACTGTTCCCTCCTCGGAATCTCCGCAATCCCGAGCCCGATATACGTAAATGACGTCGGGAGGGTCAGCATGACCTTCACATCCCGAGAGAATCATCCGGAAGGGTCCGGAAATCAGATTACTTTTCAGATGATCAAGACACAGAAGGGAAACCTCATCCTTCACGTTGTCGGATCGGGCCCGTATGATGGACCCGCAGCCCAACTCGGGTTTGTTTCGCGTTTGGCGGTTTACAGAACCTGGTCCGAATTCGCTTTCAACCTCCGAGCGCATTTCGCCGGGAACTGGGTCGTGAAATGAAAATCCTTTTTGTTTTTCCAATGGCGTATGTTTTCTACCTTCAGTCGAAAACCGTGCATTATTGGTATAATTTGAACTCTTGGCCGAGAATGCTAATTGCAAGCGCAATATTGATTGTCCTGGGATATAGATTAGCAAGAATTACCTTTCGTACTCCGGTGGAATTGGATCTCCTCCTGAGCCTGCTTGCAGGATTTGGGGTATTGGTGTCCGGGGTTTGACTCCAATCGCTGTCTGAAAGCAGAGCTGTTGTGGGCGTTTCGCGAGTGCTGACAGAGGAGAGCCTAAAAAAAGGTATCGACCGAGGTGCAGATCGGCATTATCGAAGTTTGGACGGCTATTCCGAATGTCCTGATCACGCGCACCCGCTCGTGCTGAGCTTCGAGGACAAGGTGCTAAAATATGGATGCCCGTTGTCCGGATTAGGGCCCCGAAACGACCGTGAGTTCGGGATACCTCGCTTACACACCCAATGGTCGCCCTCGGGTTCTTTATTCGGAGGCAAGTTGCGAAATAAGAATTTAATCTGGTTGAGTTGCATTTGGTTGGTCGGATCAATTTTCCCAAGCGCTAAGGCGAGCGTTTCGGCGAGAGTTTGTAAGTCCCTTACTCGTGGGACCCTCAGACACGTGAAACCAGCCAAGCCTTGGGCGGTTGAGACCATGTCGGATGAAGTCGGCGGGGATTGGAAGATGCGGGCCTCCCTCTTCTTACCTAATGGGTATTTCGCACTGGTGTTTGGCTCGCCCGCAAATGGCGGGAAGGTCGATGCACTCGCTTCTTTGAAGAAAAAGCTGTTCAAATCAGGTTGGATATCTTGTGGCTCAACTGGTGCGCCAGGAGTCGTTGCGCAGAAAACCTTCCACGGGTACCCGATTGTTGCGCGGGTGGTCCGGCGGCAAACCTTTGTGGGCGTGGAAGGCCTACTGGATTCAGTCCAGGTAATGTTCAGCCCATCGGAGTTTACCGAGGACATTGAATGAGAACCCTCGGGGCTGTGGCAACAGAAATTCAATGCATTTGCAACTCGGGCCTCAGAAAGGGTCCAGTGATCCCGGCACGTTTGGCCAATAATCAATGGAGTTTCGATGAAGCGGCTTATGTTGGCATCGTCATTCGTCCTTTTGCTTTTGCCGACGGCGTGTGCGCCTTCCAAGGCTCGGGTGACTTCCGTTGCGTGTCGAGAAATCTCGGTTCTAACTAGACAGTTGGAGGCGATGTTGCTGGCAACGTGCCATTTTTGATCGAACAACGGATGGCTTTGCGATGCCTTTTCCGTTGCAGGCTATCGACCAAGAAGGATATCGAGGTTTGCGAGTGCGTCGTGGTAGTCATCGGTAACCAGGATGCTATGTATGCCTATGGCTTGCGAGCCAGTAACGTTGTCTTCGAGATCATCGAGGAATGCGGCCCGATGAGCGGGAATGCCGAGTCGTTCCAAGGTGAGTTCGTAGATCCGAGCGGTTGGTTTGCGCATACCTTCCGACGAGGATTCCACTACCACGTCGAAGAGATCGTCCACGGGGGCCATCGTCCGCCAATGCCCTGACATTTCTGCGAAGTTGTTCGTGAGGAGCGCTAGGGCAATACCGTCGGCTCGGAGTCCCTTGATGTAGTCGATCACATCGTGGCGTGTGGTCATCGAAAGGCCGGCCGCAAATCCCGCAGGATCAATCCCCAGCTTGGCTGCTTCAACCGAGATCTCCGAGAACATATCATGCGCGCTTAGTTCGCCGCGTTCGGCTCGGTGAAAGGGATGACTAGTCTCATGGGCGTGCCCAATAAAGGTGCGCAGAAGTCCCTCGGGTTCATGCCCTTTCTCCACCGCCCAAGCTTTGATTGCCGAAAACGGTGACGACGTGAGCACCCCACCGAAATCGAACAACACCGCATCGATTCGCCGATTCGGAAGTCTCTCGTCGGCCACAACAGGTTTGAATGCAGACGAGCCAAAGGTACCGAGGTGCGCAGTCACAGCACTTAACGGTAGGCGATCTCACCTTTGCGCGGAGTTTCGGCCGGCGCTCGAGGATTTGCGCGCAAAGGTGAGGTGAGGGGCCGATGGGCTTAGTCGGCGAGGGCACGAGCAAGCAGCACCTCGAGCCCCACGTCGTCTGCGGTTGTAATGAGGTAGGCAACATCGAGGTACTGCTGCTGGGTGTGGACCAAACCGA
>JAYSVF010000022.1:0-5585 GCA_043718695.1 Acidimicrobiia bacterium
ATTACCGCTACTCCCCCGTCACCCACGTTGGTGGAATCCCAGCGTCCGCCTGCGCCCACTTCAATCACCGCAGCGTCTACGGCCACGTCGTTGAAGTATCGGTAGGCGGCGGCGGTGAGGAGTTCAAAGAAGGAGCACATGTCGCCTGCGGCGCCTTCGGCTAGGGCTACATCGCCGATTACTTCGCCAAAGGCCACATCGGTGATGGGTTCCCCGTTGAGGCTGATGCGTTCGTTGACTCGCCCCATGTCGGGGCTGGTGAAGGTGCCGACGGAACCGAAAGTACCAAGGAGTTCTGTCACCATTCGGGCGACGGATCCCTTGCCGTTGGTTCCGGTGATGTGCACGAAGGGGGTGTCAAGTTGCGGGTCACCAAGCATGGCTAAAACGCGCTTGAGACGGTCGAGGGATGGCGGGTTTTGATGACGCGCTGCAGCGGGCCGAGCGAAGGTTGTGGTGTCGTCGGCGGCGAGGTTGACTAGGCCGGTTTCGGCATTGATGTGACGATCAAGAAAGGCTCGCGCCTCTTCGTAGCGCAAGAGGATTGCCTTTTTCTCAACTGGCGGCGCGGCGTGGACGTTCGGCTTTTTCTACCGGAATGTCTGAGCGTGGCACAAGGGTGGGGTTGACTTTTTCCAGCACAACGCTGGCGTCTATCAGGCAACGGCCAATATCGGATCGGCTGGGTAGGTCGTACATCACGTCGAGGAGTACTTCTTCGAGGATCGCGCGAAGTCCGCGGGCACCGGTGGCTCGAAGCAGCGCTTGATCAGCAATGGCATCGAGGGCATCGGCTGAGAACTGGAGGTCAACGCCATCGTATTCGAAGAACTTTTTGTATTGCTTTACAAGGGAGTTTTTGGGCTCATCAAGAATGCGGACGAGTGCTTCGCGGTCCAGTTGTGAGACTGCAGCGATCACCGGGAGACGGCCAATGAATTCGGGAATCAGGCCGAACTTCATGAGGTCTTCAGGGAGAACCTTCCCAAACGTTTCGCCGTTGTTGCGTTGGGCTTTGGTTTTGATTGAGGCGGTGAAACCCATACCTTTTTGGCTCACGCGATTTTCGATGACCTTGTCAAGACCGGCGAATGCGCCACCGCAGATAAACAAAATGTTGGCGGTGTCGATCTGGATGAATTCTTGGTGTGGGTGCTTGCGTCCGCCCTGTGGGGGAACGGAGGCAACGGTACCTTCGAGAATCTTCAGGAGGGCTTGTTGAACACCTTCACCTGATACATCACGGGTGATCGATGGGTTCTCGCTTTTGCGAGCGATTTTGTCGATCTCGTCGATATAGATGATGCCCATTTCGGCTTTTTTGACATCGAAATCGGCGGCTTGAAGCAGTTTGAGAAGAATGTTCTCTACGTCTTCGCCTACATACCCAGCTTCGGTAAGGGCGGTGGCATCAGCGATGGCAAACGGCACGTTGAGCATGCGAGCAAGCGTTTGGGCCAGGTGGGTTTTACCGCAACCCGTGGGGCCCAACAACATGATGTTTGATTTGGATAATTCCACTTCGGGGCTGCGATCGCCACCGCGCTCGACCGTTGAATTCCCAGCCTGTACCCGTTTGTAGTGGTTGTACACCGCAACGGAGAGCTGCTTTTTCGCCTGTTCTTGCCCGATGACATAATCATCGAGATAGGCGTGTATTTGTTTTGGCCGCGGTAGCTCATCGAAGCGAACTTCTGGGTCACCCGAGAGTTCTTCTTCAATGATTTCGTTGCACAGGTCGATGCATTCATCGCAGATGTACACACCTGGTCCGGCGATCAGTTTTTTCACCTGTTTCTGCGATTTCCCGCAGAACGAACACTTCAGCAGATCCCCGCCGTCACCAAATTTAGCCACAGCAGTATCCTAAGCGCTCGTACGAATTTGTTCTTGGATGGGAGTGTGTGAATTCCGGCGAATTACCGGGCGATGGCCATGACATCGGCGATGTCACGGGTAGAAATAACCTCATCAATGAGGCCATATTCTACTGCTTCTGCCGCACCGATGATGTAGTCACGCTCGGTGTCTTTAGAAATTTTCTCTACGGTTTGGCCCGTACATTCCGAGAGGACTGCATCGAGCATCTCGCGCATGCGGAGAATTTCGCGAGCCTGAATTTCGATGTCGGAAGCCTGGCCTGCAGCGCCTGAGTATGGCTGGTGGATCAAGATCCGGCTGTTGGGGAGAGCGAATCGCTTACCTTTGGCACCCGCAGCCAGAATTACTGCAGCGGCAGATGCAGCTTGTCCGTAACAAATGGTTGACACGTCATTACGAATGAAACGCATGGTGTCATAGATGGCCATGAGGGCGGTTATTTCGCCTCCAGGGGAGTTGATGTAGATGCTGATGTCTTTGTCGGGATTTTCCGATTCAAGGAAGAGCAGCTGGGCACAGATCAGGTTGGCCACTACGTCGTCGATTGGGGTGCCGAGAAAGATGATGTGTTCGCGGAGCAGGCGGCTAAAGAGATCGGAGTAGCGCTCGCCCCGGTTGGTTTGTTCGATGACGTTGGGAACGTAGTAGTTCAGTATCGGGGCGGTTTGGGTGATCGAGGTGATCGCCGGTGCGCTTGCGCTGCTTGAGATGCTGGTTATTCCGGACATTGTCATCGTTTGGCCTCAGTGCTTGGGTGTTCGGCGTTGGCGTCGAAGTTGAACGCAACCGCAGGGTTACGACGATGCCACGTTTCGGGGTCCTACGTTCGGCAATTGCCAAACATCGCCAGAGATTTTCCTCGGCGGGCCCGGATGAGCCTGCCGAAGCTTTCGTTCAGATCGAGGGTTCGACCGAGGTCAAAACCTCGTTAGTCGTGGTCGTGGCCTTCGTGATCATCATGATCGTCAAAGTCTGTAGTGAAATCGTCTTCCTCTACGCCAGCTTCGGCGTAATCGGCCGGGGTTACGGTGAGCAGCGCCCGGTCAATAACTTTGCCGTCGGCGTCAACGACTGTTGCGTTTTCGCTGATCCAGGTTAGGGCTTTGGATTTACGAATGTCAGCGGTGAGCATTGGCATCTGGAAGTTGTTTTCCAAATTGCGGCGGGCAACCTTTGGCTTCATGTTGAAGCGGGTAGCTAGGCGCTCGATCTCGGTGGTGATTTCCTCTTCGGAGACTTCGATCGATTCGGCGGCAGCTACGGCCCGGAGAGCCAAATCGGCTTTCACCGAGTTCACGGCACCTTCGCGGAGTGGGTTGATGAGATCGTCCATGTTTTGGCCAGTGGCCTGAAGGTACATGTCGATGCTGGCGCCTTGTTGGGCCAGTCGGTTTTGGAATTCTTGCAGTTCACGCTCTACTTCGGCGTTCACCAAGGATTCAGGCATCTCTTCATCTACGAGTTCAACGAGGGCTTTGACGGATTCTTCGCGCAGCGCCATGTTGGTTTGCACACGCTTGACCAGGTTCATGCGCTTGGCCATGTCGGCTTTGAGATCCGCGATGGTTGAGAACTCTGAAGCGCTGGCTGCCCATTCGTCGTTGGCCTCGGGGAGGACCTTCTCGTTCACGGCTTTAACCAAGACGGTGAAGTCGATGGTTGAGTCGTCGGCGCTGTCGGGCACGGCGGCGGTGAAGGTGACCGTTTCGCCTGCGGTTACGCCGGTCAGGTTGGTGTCAAGTTCCGGCACGACTGTGCCTGAGCCAACTTCGTAGAGGTAGTCGGTGGCGGTGAGGCCGGGGACGGCTTCGCCGTCGATGGTTCCGTTTACGTCAATCGAGACGTGGTCGCCTGGGTGGGCTTGACGGTCAACGAGGGTGATCGTTGCGAAGCTGGAGCGCATCCGGTCTACTTGGGCATCGATTTCTGCGTCGTCGGCAACAGGTGAAGCGACGGTCACTTGGAGCCCGTCGTAGCCAGGTACTCGCACGGTTGGGCGCACTTCTACAACGGCGTCGAACGTGACCGGGCCTGATTCGGCGCCACCGGTGAGGTTCAGCTGCGGTGAGGAGATCGCGTCAACATTGGCTTGCACCAGTGCTTTGACGTAGAACTCGGGGAGGCTGTCGTTGAGCGCAGTTTGGCGGCCGTACTCAGAGCCAACACGGGCTTCGAGGATTCGGCGCGGAACCTTGCCCGGACGGAATCCGGGGATACGTACTTCTTGGCCAATCTTTTTGAAGGCGGCGTCGAGGGCCCGATCGAACTCGGCTTCCTCTACTTCCACCAAAAGCTTGACGTTATTGCCTTCTTGGGCCTCGATGGTCGTCTTCATACGAGTCGGAGATGTTACTTGCCCTGGGAGTGACCGAACGACGAACCCGCCCAAGCCTTTGGTCACTTTCGGATTTTCTTTTGATTCGGGTCGTGAGGTTTGGGGTGGTTGTCGAACTTTTTTGACCGCCAGTTCGACGTTGTGACGGATTCCAACAGATTTGGAGTGGAAATGGGCCGCTGGGCGGAGCGCCGTGTTCTACGCTGTTCGGGTAATCAGTTCGTCGGTTTACGGGGCGTAGCGCAGCTTGGTAGCGCACCTGCTTTGGGAGCAGGGGGCCGCAGGTTCAAATCCTGTCGCCCCGACCATCGAACGTTTGCACGCTGTACTTTGATTGGTTTAGGCTGGTCAAGCCACCTTTGCGGGTGTAGCTCAATGGTAGAGTTCCTGCCTTCCAAGCAGGCCATGCCGGTTCGATCCCGGTCACCCGCTCCAACAAAAACCTCTGCTCCGGCGGAGGTTTTTCTGTTTCAAGGGCGGTTTCGATGATCGAGAATGCCTCGTCGTGCCCTTATAACCGGTGCAGGTACCGGATCCCACAAGCTCCAACCCAACATGAGATCTTGATTAATCAGCGAGCGTGTCGATTCGAGAACGAACGAGCTCCTCTAGAGCAGTATGTGTGCATAGCTCAATCGCGCCACGAATCTCGTCGACCACGTCGGCGACCAGATTCTTGGCTACTGAAGCGACCATCCCCCACCGCGCTGCTTCGCCGATGAAGTCAGCGACTGATGGCGGTTTAAAAGATCCGTTGATCGACATGGCCAATGTTGCCCGGAGTCTCGGCCAAAGTGCGGTGGGAACGGTGTCATAAAGCGGGGCCAGGGAAACGTGGCCGGAATCAGTGTCGATCAAGAACGAGAGGTTTTTGCCGTGCGCATCTGCGTTGCCGATCAGTGCTGTAAACACTGCGGCCCGAAGAAGGTTTCGATGATCGACCTCCGGGTTGCCAAATCGATCAAGAAGTTCAGCGATCTGGGTGAACGAAGGACCGCCGAATCGTTCGTACTTTCCTCTGCCCTGGCTCGTATCGATGTTGATGCCGATCGCTTGGCAGCTGTCTTCTTGATGAAGTCGTTTGATCGTTCCGGTTGCTGGGTCAAGCGTTCGGTCGTATCGCTCCACGATCAAGACTTCGATGTCGTCGAAGGTCACGAGATCAGTTCGCACCGTTGTTAGCCCAACGCTTCGAGCCAATTGCATGCACGCATACTCTGCCGGGAGCAGCCCGCTATCGCGACCGTCCGCCAGCTTCATAATGTGTGTGGAGGGATGACCGTTACAGGGACGGGCCCAACGCCCCTCGCTCAATGCGGTCACTAGAAGTTTGTTTTGCAATCCAGCGATCGATAGCTCGCTGTCATCA
>JAYSVF010000211.1:0-3587 GCA_043718695.1 Acidimicrobiia bacterium
TGATTCGGCACTTGACGGTGCAGCGCTTGTTGTATCTACCGTTGACGACGACGAACAACCGCTCAGCGTTGCCGCCACGAAAGCCCCGGTCAATATTCCGATCGTTAGTGAACGGCGGAAGGTTCCAACTCCCGTATTTACCGAAGCCCGCAGTGAGAGGTTGTTGACAAGAAAAAGAGACGGTCGCACATCCTCAACGGTAGCCCCATGGAAGGAGACCATCACTGATTCGAAAAATCGAGCGTGCCACTGGTCAACGTCAGGTCGTTGACCAATCGTTGACTCAAACCGCTACCCAGTGATTTGTTGTAGATGCTCACCGTGGGTCCTTGATCGAGCAGAACTCATCGAGAAGCAAGTGGTCAAGCGGGTAGGTCAGTAGCTCTTTGGCGGCAATGGCACCAACCCATCGCATTTCGTCGACTTCATCGTTCACCGCAAAGGCTTCGTCGTCACACGATTCGAGCACGGTCATAGCCCAGTAGGTGACGGTCTTTTCTCGGTCTTTGTGATCTCGGTACTCAACGGTGGGAAGTTCGGCTCCCACGGCAACGAGGAGTCCCGTTTCCTCTGCGATTTCCCGTACGGCACATTCCAGATCGGTTTCGCCAGGCTCGTGTTTCCCTTTTGGGAACGACCAATCGTCATAATGTGGCCGGTGCACGACCAGCACTTGGCGCTCCATCCCGTTCAATCGCCAAATAATCCCACCAGCTGCTCGAACCGGTTCTCGTTCCATGACCGTGGAGGATAGTTCCGATGCCCTCGCCGCCCAGCCGGAACAAGTTCAGCGGTGTCAAACTTGTGACAAATGGTCCTGGCTCAACGATAGAAGAAGCGTTCTTGCGAAGAGCCAGTGCCACCATTTGGGCTCGACCTTCCAAGGCCAATCGGGCGCGCGGCGATGAGCTCGTACAAATCGTTTGTGTTCGTACAAATCCAAGGAGTACGCCAGAAGTTGGTCAAGACTAGAAGATAGACCGTAGAAATTCGACGCAGAGAGCAGGGTGATCACGTTGCCCGACTCAACAACCGCCCATAGTGCAGTACCCAGTCGCCTCTTGGCGCTAGCTACAAGGAGATTTTCGATGCAACCAGACCCCACCCGCGGAGCTTCCGTTTTCGCCGATGACCGAGCCCATGTTTTTCACTCCTGGTCGGCGCAGGCGCTCATCAATCCGCTCCCCGTAGCTTCGGCTGAAGGGAGTTTCTTCTGGGATTACGACGGCAAGAAGTACCTCGATTTCTCCTCGCAGCTCGTCAACGTGAACATTGGACATCAGCACCCAAAGCTTGTCGCTGCGATCCAGGAACAGGCAGGCAAGCTTTGTACGATCGCCCCGTTCCACGCTAACGATGCACGCGGCGAAGCGGCTCGGCTCATCGCCAAACACGCCCCGGGTGATTTGAACAAGGTGTTCTTTACCGGGGGCGGAGCCGAGGCTACAGAAAACGCGGTACGCATGGCTCGCTTACACACCGGGCGGCAGAAGATCATGACGACCTATCGCAGCTACCACGGCGCCACAGGCGTTGCCATTGCCCTTACCGGCGATCCGCGCCGGTGGACCGGTGAAACTGGCGTTTCTGGCATTGTGCACTTTTGGGGCCCGTACCTGTACCGTTCAGCGTTTTATGCGACAACTGAGGCCGAAGAATCCGCGCGTGCACTCTCGCATCTGCGTGACACCTTGATGGTTGAGGGCGCCCATACGGTGGCCGCGATCATGCTCGAATCCGTCGTTGGTACTAATGGCATTTTGGTTCCGCCAGCTGGGTACATGGCTGGGGTACGAGCGTTGTGTGATGAGTTTGGCATCGTGATGATTGCCGATGAAGTTATGGCTGGTTTTGGTCGCTGCGGCGAATGGTTTGCTATCGATCATTGGGGAGTCACTCCCGATTTGATCTGCTTTGCCAAGGGCGTGAACTCCGGTTATCTGCCCATTGGTGGCGTGGTGATTAGCGACAAGATTGCGGCCACCTTTGCCGAGCGCCAGTATCCCGGCGGGCTCACCTATTCAGGCCACCCACTGGCGTGTGCATCGGCCGCTGCTTCGATCAAAATTTTTGAGGAGGAAGGCATTGTTGAACATGCCCGAATGCTCGGCACCGACATTATTGGCCCGGCCTTAGAGAAACTGAAAGCGAATCACCCATCGATTGGCGATGTCCGCGGGCTGGGCGTGTTTTGGGCCATCGAGTTGGTCAAGAACCAAGAAACCCGTGAGCCACTCGTCCCTTACAACGCAGCGGGCCCAGCCGCCGCCCCCATGACCGAATTGGTCGCCGCCTGCAAGGCACAGAGTCTTTGGCCCTTTGCACACTTCAACCGCATTCACGTGGTTCCACCGTGCACCACCTCACCCGACGATGTGCTGCACGGGATTTCGATTCTCGATGAAGTACTTGCCCTGGCTGACAAACACGTTGTGGGCTGAAGTTAGAAGTTAGAAGTTAGAAGTTAGAAGGTGCAAAGGAAAGGGCCGACACCTTGGTGTCGGCCCTTCGTTCATTCACGTGAGGCGTGTGACCCTCGATAGAGAAGTAGTGACCCTACCGAAGCGGAATCACGCTTTTCTGGGATCAGGCGCCACCCTCATTGAGGACCACGGTGGCTGGGGTAAATCCAGCGCCAGCAATGTCAACACCGGCGGTGCTCCATTCGGCCAGAGCCTTCTTCACGTAGTCGTTGGTGAACGCTAAGCCTTCCGGTGCTTTGGTGAGCACGGTAGTGCCCTCAGCGTTCTTCGCGGTTGAAGCAACCGAGATGGTCTGATCCCACTGCGCTTGGTTGATGACACCAATGCCGCCGGTTGATGGCCAGATCAGCTTGTTGATTTCAT
This sequence comes from Acidimicrobiia bacterium, assembly GCA_043718695.1. Classification (GTDB taxonomy): domain Bacteria; phylum Actinomycetota; class Acidimicrobiia; order Acidimicrobiales; family JANYDT01; genus JANMZO01. The sequence continues at coordinate 2,847 of JAYSVF010000211.1, forward strand.
TCATCTGCCATTGCTGATGGCTCTTGCCAAGCTTTGAACCCTTAGCCACAACGATGTCAACACACTTGTCGGCATTGTCCCGGCAGAAGATCCATCCCTGAACCGAAGCCTTGATGAACTTGGTGGTTTGGTCCTGGTAGGCAGCGTCAGCCAGCTTTGACTCATTGGCCCAAATGGCATCTTGCAACATGGCAGTGCCTTCTTTATTCCAATCAATCACGTTGAACATATCGGGGGTGTTGAGTTTGCCATCGGCGCCCTTAGCTTCGAGTACCTGGGCATATTCGTTGTAGATCATGGCCTGAGCAGCATCGATTTCCTTCTTCAACAGTGCCTGCATATCAAACTGCTGCTGCACATTCGTGACATCTTTCGAAGGATCGATTCCGGCTTTGGTCATACCGGCGAAGAGTTCGAATTCATTGCCGAAGCCCCAGTTGCCAACCTTCTTGCCTTTGAGATCGGCGGCCGTGGTGATGTTGGAGTCTTTCCAAGAAACTTGCAAAGTACCCGAACGTTCAAAGATTTGTGCGACAGCAGTGATGCCTGCACCTTGTTCGCGCGAAGCCAACGCCTTTGGCACCCACGAGATGGCGTAATCAACGGCGCCGGTGGCCAGCTGGGTTTGCGGAACGATGTCCACGCCACCTTCGACAACCGTTACGTCAAGACACTGAGCCTTGTAGAAGCCCTGGTCAACGGCGGCGAAGTAGCCAGCGAATTGCGCCTGGGTTACCCACT
>JAYSVF010000212.1:0-3585 GCA_043718695.1 Acidimicrobiia bacterium
GACTTCACTGGGGATGGCAACTTGTTCATGCTGCGAGTGCGCGGCGATTCAATGATCAATGCGGGCATACTCGATGGTGACTTCGTAGTTGTGAACGAAAGCACCAACGTCCGCAATGGCGAGATCATCGTGGCTGGTATTCCCGGGGATGAAGCGACCGTGAAGACCTATTCCAAAAAGGGCAACGAAATCACCCTCACGCCGCACAACCCTCGGTTGGAACCCATGAAGTTCCCGCTGTCGGAAGTAAAGATCTACGGCAAAGTCGTCACCGTTCTTCGACGGCTGTAACTTCGCACTGCCCTCCGTCCGCTGGTTAACGAAGTCGGTCGGCCAGGCGGCGTTTGATCCAGGTGTAGTGAAGCGTCAACTGTCCGCTTCACTGCACCACCACTAGACCAATCTTCTAGCGAGCGATGGTCACCAGGTCTACAAGCACGTCATATGCCCGAACGATCTGGTCTCGGCGTACAAACTCGCCCTGGGTGTGGGCAATAGTTGGATCTCCAGGACCAAAGTTCACGGCCGGAATGCCTTGGGCTGCGAAAAAGGCTACGTCGGTCCATCCCAGTTTTGCTCGTGGAGGAACACCTACCTGGTTGGCCAATCCGGCCAACAGTGACTGGGTTAGCGATGGTGCTGCGGCGTTGGCACAATCGGTGATCGCAAACTCCGCGTCATCTCCCAGCACATCTTCACCAATGACGGATCGCAGATGGGCCTCAGCTTCTGCAGGCGTTCGGTCCGGCGCGAAGCGATGGTTGATGGTGAGCTGTACGCGATCGGGAACCACGTTGCCAGCAACACCACCTTCGACCTTCGTTGCTTGAATGGCCTCTCGATATTCACACCCATCGATGATTGGTCGTCGGCCTTCGTAGGCGCTGAGACGAGTGAGGACATCGGCCATTCGGTGAATGGCGTTTCGGCCCATCCAAGGACGGGCAGTATGGGCGCGTGCCCCACCAAGGGTAAGGACGGCACGCATGGTGCCCTGGCAGCCAGCCTCGATGATGGCCTCGGTTGGTTCACCCAATATGGCTGCATCGCCAGCAACGAGATCGGGACGTTGCGCCAACAGTTTGCAGAGGCCGTTGAATTCAGAAGCAACTTCCTCGCACTCATAGAACACAAACGTGAGATCCACCGTGGGTTCTGCAATGGTTTCCGCTATCGCTAAAAAGACCGCCAAGCCTCCCTTCATGTCGGTTGAACCAACACCGTAAAGCAGGTCGCCTTCCATTCGTGCGTCAGCATTGTTATTGACCGGCACGGTATCGGAGTGACCGGCCAGGATCAGCCGTTGAGCCCGGCCCAGGTTGGTGCGGCCCACCACGTTGTTGTCGATCCGGGTAACTTCGAGCCACGAAACGGCCCGTAAGCGCGCCTCGATGTGGTCGGCGATCACCTCTTCATGGTGCGAAACCGATGGAATCGCCACCAGTTCAGCGGTTGCTTGCAACAAATCGGGGCAGGCCATCAAATCCATCCAACCACCCTATTCGTCCCCTGAGGATCTCCTAATTCGCGGTGGACCAGGGAATCGATCCCTCGGCAGCCGAAACGTGCGCGCCGGATTCTGCGAAGCGTTTCGCCACCTCATCGAGCTTGTCATCGGGCTCGACCAACGCCACTCGGATAAAGCCCGTTGCCGCTTCACCGTAAAACTCGCCGGGGGACACAATCACTCCGCCATATTCGGCCAGCCAGTGAGTAGCTGCCCACGCGTCGCCACCGGGAACGGCAATCCAGAGATAAAAAGCACCACCAGGCAGCGCAACGTCGAAGCCCACGCCACGGAGCACCTCGGCAAAGTTTTCAACCCGTCGGCGGTACACAGCCCGCTGTGCATCGACATGGGCGTCATCCTCGTAGGCAATGGCACCAGCCAGCTGCACCGGACCGGGAACCATGAACCCTGCATGCTTACGGATTTCGCTGAGGTAGTGCACCAGCGCGCGGTCACCGGCGTAAAACCCTGCGCGCATACCAGCCAAGTTGGAGCGCTTCGAGAGTGAGTGCACGGCCAACACCCCTTCGGTCCCGTGGGCGAGGATCGAGCGGGGTGGCCCGTCCCACGTGAATTCGGCGTAGCACTCGTCGCTCAAGACGGTAACGCCATTGGTTCGACCCCACGTGGCGGCGGCTTCAAGATCGTCGAGCCCACCGGCTGGGTTGCCGGGAGTGTTGACCCAGAGACACAATGCTCGGGCTGCATCGGCCGGATCAATGGCCGAGAGGTCGAGTCGCCACGCATTGTCGACGGGTACCCCAACCGCTCTGCAACCGGCAAGCGCCGCACCCATGCCGTAGGTGGGATAGGCCACTGCGGGGTAGAGCACGGTGTCGCGTTCAGGGGTCCGTAGTTTCAAGAACTGTGGCGCGGTGGCCACAAATTCCTTCGTGCCGATGCAGGCGGCCACCTCGGTTGCCGGATCAACGATCGAGCCAAGCCTGCGGGCCAACCAGCCAGCCGCAGCACCTCGATACCGGGGAGAACCAAGCGAAGTTGGGTATCCCCGTTCGGCATTTGAGGTACTTAGCGCCTCAACAACAGCAGCCGGAGGCGGATCGCATGGGGTGCCAATGGAGAGATCGATGGCGCTCCCCCACCGTTCTGCGGCCCGAGTTCGCCCCGCATTAAGCCGGTCATGTGGATACGGTGGAACGACAAACCCCATAGCCCCAAGCTACCGGCCATTAACCCCCACCCAGCGCCGCCAATGCGCTCTCGTCACCCGTGTATTTGAACGAGACATCGTTAGACCCGTTCAGGGTAACGACGCAAAGACTGAACCGGCACGCCAGCACGGGCTGCGTCGGCTGAGAGTGCTGCGGCGATCGCGCCATGGTCAAGGAGCCGAACTTCTCTGGGCGCGCAGCCAATGAACGCGGAAATACCTGCCAAAATACCTTCAGAGCTGACGGGGACTGGGCATCGCCATCCATCAGCAACGGCTTCTACTAGGGGATTTGGCCCGTCGGGGTTGATCGAGATCCGCACCCGTCGATCAGTTGGATCCAACGCACCACGACGCAACCACGTGGCATCGACCAGATACCCGTGCTCGGCCGCGCCTTGTTTCACCAATGCCCGCAACCCGCGCTCAACCGTTGGTGCCATCCCCGGCTTCGCCGTGTTTGCGTCCCTTGGCTCAGCAGCATCCGTCGCTGGGGCTGATTCCCAGGCTGCCACTCGGGCGCGGTAATCGGGGTGGCGTTGGTCGATGATGGCTTCGTTGGTGTGCACGGTGTGTTCGCCCGGTTGCAGCAATCCAGCAACTCGGTTTGTGGCGGAACCAATGTGGTAAACGAACACGCCGGGGGCCAGCACGTGGGTAAATCCAGCGGCCACGGCTCGGCAACACCAATCGACTTCTTCGCAGTAACCGCGTCCGAAGACCGGGTCGAACAGCCCCACTTCGCTGATGGCACGTGCACTTATTAAGAGGCAGAACCCTACGCCGACGGGGATTTCCACCGTTTCATCGTTGAATTCCGCGGTGAGCGTGGCAGAGATGGAGTCCACGGTGGCACTATCGGCGAGCCATCGATCAGGGTCGTCGTTGGGGAGCGAGAAAATCG
>JAYSVF010000213.1:0-8495 GCA_043718695.1 Acidimicrobiia bacterium
TATTCGTGAGCACTGCGGTGTAGGTCGCCTTGGCACCAACACGGGGCTGCATTTCGTAGAGTTCCGTGAACGAAAGTCCGTCGCCACCGTTAATGCCGAGCACTCCCCTGCCGCTATCACCCACGGCTTGACACAGTGCTTCGATCTCAACCTTGTCGGCCCAACGGCTGGGGATTGGTTGACCATCGGCACCACGATGCGTCACCGCGAAACTTGTCGCGAATCCCGCAGCACCGGCCTCCATCGCTTCGGTCACCATCGCCGCCATCTTTTGTGTTTCTTCCGCAGTAGCAATTCTGCCGACGGCTTCGTCACCCATCGCGTAGATTCGCATTGCGGTGTGGCCGATGTATGCGGCGAAGTTCAGGACCATGCCGTGGCGTTGCACCGATGCTAAGTACTCAGGGAATGTTTCAAAGTCCCATGGGATCCCAGCATTGAGCGCTGCGGGATCCATGTCTTCGACCTTCTCCAACGTCTTTGCGATTAGTTCGCGATCGGCTGGTCTCGTCGGCGCGATGGAAAATCCACAGTTGCCAGCGACCACGGTAGTGACGCCATGGAAGCACGAAGGGGTCATGGCCGGATCCCAAAAAACCTGCGCGTCATAGTGGGTGTGGATATCTATGAAGCCCGGCGCAACCACACAACCTATGGCATCGACCGTTACATCGCCCTCAAGATCAGAGCCGATTTGGAGGATGCGGTCACCTTGGATCAACACGTCGGCTCGGACGCCTGGCGCACCAGTTCCGTCAACCACCGTTCCGCCCTTGAAAACCGTTGTGTTGTTTTGATTGGTTGTCGACATTTGGTGCCTCCAGCGTTTCTCGGTTGTGCGTTCACACTACGTTGCCTAAGCCTCGCGCATCATTGCCTCCAGCAACCACTCTGCGCGCCCCAGTTGGTCACATTCCCGGCCACCGTTGGGGCTCACTCGAAACCACCCGGACGAAATCCGCGAGTTTGGACAGATATCGCGATCAATTGATGGTGTATCGGTAACGGCAACAGCTCCGCTTCGAGCGAACTCGGTTTGGCAACCGAAGCGCAATCGGTGAAGAGTGTCGGAGATGAATGCCCCGAACGACGCACCCAAGGCACACCCAGATCGCCCAACTCGTCCAGCTCGAGAACGAGTGGAATTCGTTGGTGCGGGAGGAATTCGTCTCGCTGCCGATGCTGCGGGGCCGGTCGACGGACCACCAGCACTGCTGCTGCACGGGGGCGGACAGACTCGCCACGCTTGGGGCACAACACTCGAATCCCTGGCCGCTGCGGGCTGGCGGGCCTACACGATGGACCTGCGCGGCCACGGGGAAAGCGCTTGGGCGCCCGACGGGGATTACCGCATTGATGCCTTCACCGAAGATGTTATCTGTGTGGCTACGTCGTTCGACCTGGCACCGGTTCTGGTTGGCGCATCGCTCGGTGGACTGTCATCGCTCACCGCGATTGGCGAAAACCCTTCCGTTTCCGTGGCTAGGGCCCTAGTGCTAGTAGACGTTGCGGCGCAGGTGGAAACTGAAGGCAGAAACCGAATCGGTGCGTTTATGCAGGAACGTATGCATGATGGTTTCGCGACTCTAGAAGAAGTAGCCGACGCTGTTGGTGCATACAATCCGCATCGTCCCCGTCCGACGGATTTGAGCGGCCTTCGCAAAAATCTTCGGGAACGTGACGGCCGTTTTTACTGGCATTGGGATCCTGCATTCGTCAATGGCCGCTGGGGCACTGGAGAGACCGGCAGGAGCAGCCTAACCGAGCCCGCTCGTTTGAACGCCGCAGCTACTGGTCTGACGGTGCCCACCCTGTTAGTACGTGGACGTATGAGTGATCTACTAAGCGAAGAGGGCGCACGACACTTTCTCGATTTGGTCCCCCACGCCGAGTTTGCCGACGTTGCGGGCGCCGGACATATGGTCGCCGGCGATCGAAACGATCTGTTTAACGACGCGGTAGTTGGTTTCCTCAACCGAGTACGTTCCGCCGGGTAACACCTGCAAGGCTGTTTTTAGGTCATCACAACGATTTGTTGTTCTTGGCGTTTGCAAGAGTTCATGTTCCGACCGCTAATTGCCGCGAGTTTTCTGGTGAGTGGTGAAAGAGTCTTGTTGTTCGCCTTTACCTAGAGGAGTAACCGTGCAGGATCGATTTGCTGTCGTCCCAACGAGCCTGAGTTCCGTCGATGCGACGATGTCCAAGCCGCCGGAGCTTGCCGAAACCGTAGAGCTCGATCACGGTTTCGCCAACTTCCCCGAGGCGGGAGATCGAAGGGAGAATGGCGATTTCGTTCAAGACACCGAACACGGAGAACGTCTCGATCTGAGCAACCATCAAACTACCCACCGGATTACCGTTGTACTCGACACATCAGTGCTGGTCGCCGATCCCAGTTCTATTCACGGTTACGGTGATGCCGACGTTGTCCTCCCGCTTACGGTGATCGAAGAGCTTGATGCACACAAGACCCGCCGTGATGATGTTGGCCAAGCTGCTCGCGAGGCGTTGCGAACAATCGAAGTTCTCAGAAACTTGCATGATGGCGATATTCGATCGGCCGTGCCGCTACCCAATGGCGGAACCGTGCGGGTTGAAACAAATGGCGTGCACCTTGATTTGATTCGATCCCTTGGGCTTGATGTGGCCAAAGCTGACAACCGAATCCTCGGGGCATGTTGCGGGTTGCGCGACAATGGAGCAACGGTAAAGGTTGTTACGAACGATACAGCGCTGCGAATCAAAGCGGCGCAACTGGGCTTTGTCGCTACGGCGCACGAACGAGTCAACCGAAGTGTTGTTGATCAGGGCTACGGCCACTTTCCCGAATTCGAGGTTTCGGATGACCTGATGGCGGCGATTTACTGCACCGGCAGGAATGACCTGGGGTTCGCCGATATTGGTTTGGAAGATCGTGACATCACCAACCTGGAGCCAAACTGTTTCGGTCTTGCGAACACGGTCGATGATTCGGTTTTGGTTCGCGCGGTGGGGAAATCGTTGCGTCCAGTTATAGCTACTATGCGCGCACATGGTTTGCAGCCACGATCGAATGAGCAAAGTGCGGCCCTGTCACTGTTGCTTGACCCTGCCGTTTCGGTAGTTGCCCTTGACGGAATAGCCGGTACGGGCAAGACAATCCTCGCTTTGGCTGCGGGCTTGGAGCAAGTTGTCCATCGCAAATCTCGTTACGAACGCTTAGCGATCTACCGGCCCATCGTTCCGGTGGGAAAAGCTGATGTGGGATTCTTGCCGGGAAGCCTCGAAGAAAAACTTGAACCATGGATGTCGGCAATTATTGATGCGCTTTCTGGGCTGATGGAGGACCAAAGTTTCTTTTCCGCCCAAGAACAAGTTCGTGAGTACATCAGCCACGGGAAGCTCTCGATGGACTCCGTTACATTCCTTCGCGGACGAACCTTGCGGTCAAGTTTCATTGTGGTCGACGAAGCACAAAATCTTGAGCCCACCACAGTGAAAACTATCCTTACTCGGGTCGGCGAGGGGTCAAAGATTGTGTTTTGTGGTGACCGTGATCAAATCGATGCGCCGTATCTTTCGAAGCACAACAATGGCCTCGCCGTTCTTCTCGACGCGTTTCGGGGACAGGAGTGTTTTGGCGGGGTGTCGCTGTTGACGTGCGAACGCAGTGCCGTCGCAGCCCTTGCCGCAGAGTTGCTTTAGCGCTTGGCGAATGCAGGGCCTTTGCGAACTAACCTACTTGACGCAGACCCCAGCGAGGCTACCGATGGCGGTGGTGCGGCGGGGTGCGCGCACTTCGTTGCGATCGATCCCATTAGTGCAGTAGCCGAGCGAGAGGCCCGTTGCTGGATCAGCCCACGCAATTTGGCCGTAGGCACCGTTATGGCCAAAGGCTTGGGGAGAGACGGTTCGGCCCATGCCGCGAACGTGGGAGTTCCCGTCGGCACCGGCGAGAATTACGCCCAGGCCACGATTGGCTGGAACACCGGTGGTGCGTTCGGGAAGGTTGTTTTTTACCCGGCCGGTCGCGTCGGCGAGAACTTCGGGATTCCACATGTCGTTTGGGTTGTGGAGCAGCGCTTGGTAGTACATGGCCAGATCGCTGGCCCGCATGAAACCGCCACCACCTGGTACGCCGACGGCTTTTCCCTCAGGTGTGCCAATGTTGAGAACCGCTTGTGGTGTTACTTCGGTTGCGGGAAGTTCTTCGACACCAAATGCGGCGAGGAGTTCGGCTTTGGTTGCGGGTTCGCCGACGATAGTGAGATCGGCCGATTTCATGTTTTTCTGGGCCTCTACAGAGATACCAAGTACACGTGGTAATCCGGCGGGGGTCGTGATGCGTTGTTCGACGACGTCTCGGTAGTCTTGCCCGGTTACTCGTTCGATGATTTCGGCCAGCACCCAATGCGCGCTGGTGGCGTGATACTCGTAGGTGGAACCTGGCTCCCAGTTCAGTTTCCATTGCGCAAATCGTGTTGTGCGTCCTTCGCTTGTTGCACCGAGTTGTTGGGGCATTGGTGCGTGCGGAAATCCCGACGTATGCAGCATCACTTGTTCGATCGTGATCGCTTCTTTCCCGTTGGAGGCGAACTCCGGGATGATGTCGGCAACGCGCTTGGTGATATCGATCTTGCCTTCGCCCATGAGTGACCACATCGCGCCGGCCACGAAAGCTTTCGTTGAAGAGAACACAATGTAGCGATGATCGGGCGTGGCATCACCAAAGGTCTCGTTCGCAATCAACTCTCCGTTACGGGCCAGGGCGATCTGCACACTGGGCAACAACCCGTCTTCAACTTCACGGCTCGCCCGCTTCAACAGCGTGGCGACGGCATCTGCATCAATCGTTTTCTTAGCGCTCATGTCCGCAACCTAGTGCCTCGCCGGTCTTTGGGGCCAACTCACTTTGGCCTTGTGCTGCCGATGGCTATGGTGCAATGAACATGACGTAACCGTCGTCGATCGACGCTTCGTCTGGTTGAGGTTCGGGCTTCCTGGAGCAGATAAGCATCCCTTCGTTGTTTGGATGAACGAGCCAGCAAACGTTGCCCGTCTTCAGCGCCTCGTCAACCAGACCCTGGAGCATCGCGGATCCGAAGCCGCTTCGACGAGCGCGATGGTCCACCACAATCGAACCGAGTCGAGTCGCGTAGAACTTCGGGTCGGGATACATGACCCCAACGGCTACAACGATGCCCTCGTGTTCCCCGATCATGATCGACAGGTCGTCTTTGAATCGACGCACAAATTCGGCCAATTCACCACCAAAGACAAACTGTTCCGCTTCCTTCGCCCAGGGATCAGGCACCGGACTTTGCTCGATCTCGCTTAGCCTGCCAATCTCAGTGAGCCGTAGTCGGGAAATCCTCATGCAGGGCGTGGCTTCAACTTTTTCAGCAACGCCTTAGGGACAGATTTTGGCTCTATAGGGGCAACAATTCGCGCGTCGGTCTCGGAGCGTTTTTGGCCAACAAACGCTACGAAATCAGCTATCGGTTTTGTCGACTCCACTCGAACACTTGTGGCATAGACGTCGGCCAATTGCCGAAGTAGCCACATTCGATCAGCCAAGTCCCACGAGGCGGCAAAGCCCAGCAGACCAAGCGCTACGGATGAAGGTCGTTCGTCGGGTAGTTCAACCACGCAGTTGGCGAGAAGTAACGAGTAGCCATGTAAAAGGCTGTGTTCGGTTTCCCACGTTGCCCGAGAGCCCAAAATTAGCTCGGTATCGCGCTTGGCATCAAAGATGTTGACGGGCCGGCTGGCGGCTTCGGTCAATACGTCGGGATCCCTTAACTGCGATGGGTTGATCGTGCGAATCATGATTCGATCGTATCCGACTCGGACAGATTATGCCACTATTTTGGCAACATAAAGGCTGAATCAAGCTAGCTTTCAGCCTGATCGATCCCCGAGATGTGGCTTCCCACCTTGATGAACACCATCGCATCACGTCCAGGGCCCGGCTCCATCTCGACGAGATGTAAGCGACCCTCGTCAACGAGTAGTTGAGCAAACCTTCGTTGGCGTTCGACCCGCATCGATCGCTCGGCTCGCAGCTTGGCTTCTTGGACGTAATACGTGATCAGGTCCTGGCTCAAAGCATCCACGAGTCGACTGTACCGGCCGGCCCTTTTCGCTCGTCAGTATCGTTTGCCAATCCAAAGGCCGATGCCGACGCGGCAAGCTTGATTGATGCGGCTCGGGTGTGGAGCTGCCAGCGAGTCATTGTCGAAACGGCTTCACATTGGACCGAAGTCGTAGCGTTCTATCAACGGTGCGGATTTCGGATCACCCACGAAGTCGACGGCGAATTCTGCCGAGACACCTTCTTCGAACTCATTCTGTAGCTCACTCAAGCAATCTACGCGTGCGCTCATTGAGGGTGAAAAGATCAGTTCCATGAACGCACCTCGTTTCATTTTGATGTCGGGCATTCCAGCCAGCGGCAAGTCGACTTTGGCGAAGGGGCTCGGCCGCAACCTCAATCTACCGTGAGCGTGCTGAGAATCCAGGAAGTCCAAACGAAAGGATCAATCGTTTACAGCGCTACGACGTACTTTGCCGGTCAACTTCTGAGTGCCGTAACATGAAACGATGGCTCGGAAGGTGGACCTGATTGGCGAGGAAATCGCTGCGTTGCGTCTTGGCGACGATGGAACGCCAGCTGCGGCAGACCGAATCCGCCGGGCACTTCAATCGGGCGTACAGCGGATGGTTGTTGCAGCGGCGCAACTTGCCGGGCGATCAGGTGATGTTGATCTCGTTGGCGATCTGGCGGAGGGCTTTGAACGGCTGCTGGCTGGCGGTCAGGGAGCCGATCCGGTCTGCCTGGCGAAGGAAGCGGTTCTTGCCGCGCTAACCGAACTCGGTCACGATGATCCCGGCGTGTACCTCCGCGGCATCACCGTTCGCCAGTTTAATCCGGCTTTCGGCGGTGCAGAAGAGACTGCGGGTGCCGTTCGCTCCATCAGCGCGCTGAAGTTGCCAACAACAGGTCTCAACAACGAGGATCTGGTTCGTGCACTAGGCCCGATGATGTTTGATTCATCAGCGCATGTGCGCCAAAACGTTGTCCGGGCGCTTGGGGCCAGTGGCTCGTGGGAAGCAATTCTTCTGATCGAGGTCAAGCTGGCCGCTGGAGACACAGAGCCTGGGGTTCTTGGGGAGTGTTTCCTAGAGCTTCTCAACGCTGATATCAACCGCCACCTGCCAGTAGTTACCGGATACCTCAGTAACTCCGATTCAGAAGTGCGCCTTCAGGCAATCTGCACACTTACTGAATGTCGGAGCTTCTTGGGTGTTGAGGCGCTGATTGCTTCGTTCACCCCCTTCACCGATTGGAGCGACTTGGAACAAACGTATCTAGCCTTCGGTCGCAGTCGTCACGAAAACGCCGCCGACTTTCTCAACGAACGCTTGGCCAACGGTTCCAAACTCGAGAGCGATCTCGCTCGTCGCGCCCTCGCACAACGGACCCTGCGTCCGTAAACCGTTTCGAGCCACCCTTCGCTTCATCAATGGTTCGCAAAACCGTTAGAGCGTCCTCAAAGGACCGCAGAAAACTTTGGAAAATTCATTGTTTTAACTTGACGACCAAACGTTTGTTCGATAGATTCGGTGACATGATCGAGCGGCTCAAAGAAGTGATTGTATGTTTGGGACACGTGAATACGACCCGTCTCGAAGTTGTTGATTTAGGCGAAGCACTTGATCTCGCGATTCGCATGAAGTCGATGGCCGAAGCCGTGTACTTAGGCGTTCTCGCTGAAATTGAAGTGAATGACTATGCCAACAGTCTTGGGTTTCGAACGGCTGCGGATGCAGTGGCTGCTAAGTCGGGCGAACGTCGCGGGAGTACAAGGCGCGATGTGGATTTGGCTAAGGAGATCAAAGCGCAGCCTGCTCTTTCTGATGCATTCGGCAGCGGCGACCTCACCCGTTCAAAAGCTGCTGAAATCTTGCGCGCTGAAGGCGCAACCGAAGAAGAACAACGTGCGCTTATCGAAGCCGCCAAGACCGAATCAACCAGCAAACTACATCGTCGCGTTGAAGATTTTCGAGCCGAACATGGGCAAGAGCCACCAAAGGTCAAAAACTCGTTGACCATTTCACGGAATGATTCAGGCGGAACCATCAGCGCCTCACTTGAACCTGTTCGATTAAACACCGTCGAGATTGCCTTAGACATGGCTATCAAGAAACTCGGCCTACCGAAAGACATTTCATACGATGAACGTCGAGCCGAAGGGCTCGCAGCCATTTGTCGGTTCTTCATTGAACACGTCAACAACGCATCAACCGTTCGCGGATCAAAACCACACGTCTCCGTCATCATCGACCTTGCCACACTTGAAGGACGCGCCAACAGGCCAAGTCGGCTTGAGAACGGGCAATACATCACCGGTGAAGCAGCCCGACAAATGTGCTGCGACGCAGGGATCACCCGAATCGTCACCGATCCACGCTCACAACCACTCGACGTTGGCACACAAGGCTCGGGATTCACC
>JAYSVF010000214.1:0-3568 GCA_043718695.1 Acidimicrobiia bacterium
AAGTAACCCAACCCGATCTCCTCGAATGAATCAAGGGAGTGTTGGAGCTTGGCGAGGAGCGGCGCAATCGTTGGTTCCTTGAGTCCTCGGACCCATGCAGCGAGGTCACTGATCTGCATCGCACAAGCATCGGCAATGTTGATCTTGTTGATCTTCGAAGAACGGGCAGCTTCGTTGAGCCGGCTGCCGCTGCACTCGGGACAGGTGCTGAACGTAATGACCCGCTCCACAAAGGCGCGGATGTGGGGTTGCATTGCTTCGACGTCTTTTGAGAGCATTGACTTTTGGATCTTTGGGATCACGCCCTCGTAGGTGAGGTTGATGCCATCGACCTTGATCTTGGTTGGCTCTTTGTACAGAAGATCGTTGAGTTCTTTCTTCGTGAACTTACGAATTGGCTTATCGGCGTCAAAGAATCCGCAGCCGTTGAAAATCCGACCGAACCAGCCATCCATGCTGTAGCCGGGAACGATAAGCGCACCTTCGTTTAACGATTTGGTGTCGTCGTACAGTTGTGTGAGATCGAAATCGTTAACGGAACCCATACCTTCGCAACGCGTGCACATTCCGCCAGCCCGGGTAAAACTGCGTTTTTCCGTCGTCTTTTCTCCACGCTTTTCGATAGTGATTGCACCGGCCCCGCTAACGGTTGCGGTGTTGAACGAGAACGCGTTCGGCCCACCGATGTTCGGCTTGCCGAGCCTGCTAAAAAGGATTCGCAGCATGGCGTTGGCATCGGTTGCAGTGCCCACTGTGGAGCGGGTGTTTGCGCCCATCCGTTCCTGATCAACAATGATGGCGGTGGTAAGCCCATCGAGCACGTCTACATCGGGCCGAGCCTGGGTGGGCATGAACCCCTGCACGAAAGCGCTGTAGGTTTCGTTGATCATCCGCTGGGATTCCGCAGCGATCGTGCCAAACACCAGTGAGCTTTTGCCCGAACCCGAGACACCGGTAAAAACGGTCAGCCGGCGCTTCGGAATCTCGACACTCACATCCTTCAGATTGTTTACCCGAGCGCCCTGCACCCGGATCAGGTCATGTTTATCAGCGGGATGGAGCGCCAGTGATCCGGTGCCCTTCGTGGCTTTACTCATTGTGTCTCCGTCTGTGATGGGGGCGCACTTCTGGTGGTGTGGGTCGCCGCATGTGATCTTAGGATCGCAGCCGTGCCGAGTAAATCGCTCGCTCCGAGGGTTTAGTCTTCGCCCCTCAACATCGGTGATCCCCAGAGCCAAGCGGTGACAAGAACGCCGAACATAAGAGCAAATCCAATCGGGGAACTGAAGAAGACCAGCACAAAGCCCGCCTTAGGGACGAGCAGGACTTGCTTTCCATGTATGTCGGAGTTGCCAATGAGCCACGGATCATTGGCGTCTCGATTATCGCCGCGAATCACAAATCGACCATCAGGCAATTGGTCAATGATGCGGTGAACAACGTTGTACGAGGTATACGGCTTTTCAGGGACGGAGTAAGTAACTACATCACCTATTTCGTACTTGCTGACGCGAAGCAGTACCACGAGGTCCCCGGTGTGAAAGGCCGGCTCCATTGACTTCCCCGAAACGATCGTGAAGGTGAGCTGCCCGCCGCCCCATGCCGGTGGAGCCACGCTAAACCAAGAGACGGCCAGAAGGATCGCCGAGACCAGAGGAACGGTGAGGTTTCGTGCGGCCCTTAAGCATGTTTGTCGGCGCGTGTTCCGACTCGTGTCCCGACTCGTTTTGCGAATGGTCTTTGGCGCCGTGATCGGTCTGGGCTGCGGTCCCAGCGCTGTTTCAAGGATTGGGAGAGGAACAGGTAGCGGGCAGTTGGGTTGACCGACGGGTTCAAATGGTTGGCTTGCACGTTGCCCGAGCGGACCGTGGCCTTCCCCCTTTTTCGACGGAACCGAAGTCCCGAAGCGAAGTGCGATGTCTAGAGCCAAGTCGACCGGGTCAACCTGTATCGCGTTACCGGATACCAGCCAAATGTTGTCGATATCGATCTTGGATGGCTTCAGGTCCTGCGACGCAAGGTCACCCAGGAGGTCGTGAATCGATGAGGTGACACTCGCCGGTGCGGGCTCCCTTCCAAGCTGCGCGCTGAGCCTCCTCCCTAGCGTTGGTCCGTCAGGAGGCTGAGTGACGACGAAGTGGATGGGTTCAAACCCAAACCTTGACTTGTGACATCCCCATTCAATTATCGGAACCAGCATGCTGTGGTTGAGCGAATGGATCTTCGAAAAAAGGCCCCCCAAGTGTCGACGGAGAACCGGGTTCTTTGTTAGATCTTGGGAGAAGACCCGAACCACAACGGACTGGTGCGCAAGGCGGTCGTAGCCAACAAAATCCGATGTTGTCGTGGTTTCGCCCAGCCACAAAAGAACCTCAAAACGATCGTTCAAAAGCGAGGGAACGGTGGATCGATTCTTTTCCGGAATTTCATCGAGGGTGGCAGTACGGAATGTGGAAACGGTGAGGAGTTCCGGGTTTTTGTCGAGAACCGATGATTTCATGGGCCAACCACCGGACCATCCAGAACTCTACGACCAGTGGGACCAAGAGGACCAGTTCCGAGAGACAATCCTCGAGTACTCGAAAGGCGCGCATGGGAGATCTCGGCCGACCGCACAAAACGTTGGAAGATGCACATGTTGAACTCCGGTCTGGAATAGCTGAACTTTGCGAAAGTCCCCACGGACGCGCAAAAGCCGATGTTTCACTGAAGAACATCGGCTTCGCGACGGGTTTACTAAACTTTTTTATTCGAGGAATTTGCCTACTAGAAGAGTGTTGAACAATGTGACCCAGACGAGTCACGAACTGCCAAGTCTCCTAGTTTCGGATTCCCGGAGTGCACAGCTGCACATCGAGACCGAGCCGATAGGTCGGCGCCGATTCGAGCACAGCACAATGCTCTGTTGCGGCGTAGCCGCACGCCCGAAGTTTGAGCTCGACGAAGGCTTTCTATCGTGCGGCCCTTTAGGCAATAACGATTGCGGCGTTGTCCAATGTTGTTGAATCGTATGCGGGGTCGATATTCAACTCAAGAGCGGTATGGCCGCTAAAGACTGGGGCAGCTGCCAAGCCGGTGGCAGGGTCGATCGGGCCCAGGACGGTTTCTTCAAGTCCGCGAGAAGCGCTGGCCAAAGCAAAGAAACCGCCAGCAGGGTTGGGTGCTCGGAGGGTGACCTTGATGGTACGTCCGTAACACGCTGCAGCAATGCCGGTGATGTCCACGCCGGTGATTTCGTATTTTCCGGTGACGGTAGAGAAGCCGTTTGTGTAAGCGAGAGTTACTCCGTTGTCGTCGCAGGTAGATATGACTTGGACGCCGGTTCCGAGCGAACCAGCTCCTGAAAGGCCGAGTGATGCGGCTGAGGCGAGAATTCCGCCGGTGCCCATGACTCCAAATCCGACGGCGATCAAGCCAATGCGGCGTTTGCTTTTCTTGTCGGTCTTTTCGACGAGTTTTGTTTCCGGTGTAGCCGTTTGCATCGTGTGTTTTCCTTTGGTTGTGGATGAGTTCGAAGTGGTCCTTTCCTTTTCGGTGCGTTCCCTGTAGGAGTTAAGTAAATCGACCA
>JAYSVF010000215.1:0-3563 GCA_043718695.1 Acidimicrobiia bacterium
GCGGCCAGAGAAACCAGCACCAACAACTCAAGCCCACGACGACGGGCCACCAAATCCGTATACGAAGCGCCAACCACGAACCCATTCGTCGAAGTAGTAAGGGCAAAGCGGTCAAACCAATACAGGATCGCCTTTACCAGGGCAACCAAAACGAGCAGGATGGTGATATGTATGCGTACAGAGTGGGTTCCCTTCGGCACACCCATACCGAAACGCAAACTGGCAAACACCGTGTGGAACACCACGGCAACAAGAAGCAAAACGAACAAGAGGGCAAAAATCCATGAAGCAACACTGGAAAGGAACGGAAGCTTGAAAAGGTAGAAACCAACATCGCCACCAAAGGTTGGAACTTTGCTTCCCACCGAACCCCCGTTACGAAACAGAATCCATTCGTTCCAGTGCGAGGCCATAACCGGCCCCACCAGCAAGCCCATCAGCACAGAAACACCTACACGAATCTTGCGAGTGCGGGCGATCAACACCTCACGTAGAGCGGCTACCAACTCCTCATTCGGGGCAAAGCGGACCGTTTTCGGGGCAACTTTTGCGCAGATGCCGATCGTGAGCCACACACCAAACCCTGCCAGGAGCGCACCCCCACCACCAAGGAGCAGCTTCACGGTGAAAACCTGGGTCCACACCCCGGTAAAGGAAAGACGGTCAAACCACAGGTAGTCGGTGTAGACGCCCGCCATGGCCCGCACGAAGCCAACCAGCACAAACAAGCCGAGCACGATTGCACCCAAGCCACCCCTGCGCCTACCCCGGGCCGTTGCGGGCAGAACCACTCGCATTCGCGGTTGTTGTGGCTGAGGGGGCATATCCATCGGCGAAGACATCTCTTGACGCTAGCGCCTGTGCACAAAAACAGTTATGCAGCAGTACCCAACCGGTTCAACTCATACCGGGGCCGAGCAGGGGACGAGCAGCGAACACCGCGGGAGACGGAACGCGGCGAACTGCGGAGCCACAAAACCCAACGAGCACGAGGGATTTTTCGTACGTTATGCAGCAGTACCCAACCGGTAGGTTTCAAAAACGGCACCGGTGACGACTGTGCCAATGCGCTCCGTCGTCCAGGTGCGATAGGTCGACGTGAGCGATTCACCAAGTGCTCGGCTATCACTGCCACCTTGCGCCGAAACGATCGTTTCTACTTCGTTACGTATCGTGGCCGTGACCGAGGCCGCGACACTTTCAATATGTTCACGTAGCAGATCATCAATGTCGCTATCGCTCATTGTGGCACCGGTTTTCTGCGCGCCAACACGAAACGCATCAACAAAAATCGGCCGAATCTCCGCAATCAACCGAAGTTGATGGTCTTGCACAGAACCCAACAGGCGGTCAACATCAAGCGTGCCCCGATAGCTTCGAAGCAACGCCAAAATCGAACTTTGCTCATCATGCAAGCGACGCTTCACGGTTCGGATCAAACTGCTGTGCAACGGACCGACAACAAAATCCATTCCATCATCAGCTTCAGAAACCGTGTCTTGGGAATCATCGAAGGTGGACGGCGATCCAACGCGTTGCTCAGAACTTGTCGGGGCACGAAGATCGAGAACGATTGCCGTCACATGCTCATCGGTGTCATGCACGGACGTGGCGTGATCGGTGCGGTTCACTCCAGCAGAGTTCGTGCGCTCACCCAAACCGGCTGTCCGGTCAAGCACCGCAATTCCGCCCGTCTGCCCGGCTTCGGTTTGCGATTCAGCCGCAACGGAATTTCCGCCGTTGCGGGCAGGTTTTGGAGAACCCTTCGCACGCTTCGCGCCACCAGAACCGCCCTCTCCACCCGGCCCGCCACTACCACTATCGCTAGCGCCACCGTTGGAACGGAGATCGAGTACCGCACCGGATGTGGGCTGGCCACCGTCGCTCTCCTTTCCGCCAAGAACCGAACGGGCTTCGGCCGCTGCGCGTTCCCGATCGGCACGCAACCGAGCAAACAAATCATCAACATTGGCTGGGCGTTTCTTGTTCTCAACCGTTTCTTTTCCGTTTTCTGTTGCCTCTGCCACGGAGGGAGCATCAACCTCCACTTCGCCAGATCCTTCAACGTGGG
This sequence comes from Acidimicrobiia bacterium, assembly GCA_043718695.1. GTDB lineage: Bacteria > Actinomycetota > Acidimicrobiia > Acidimicrobiales > JANYDT01 > JANMZO01. Next base: position 2,072 of record JAYSVF010000215.1, read on the forward strand.
TCACAACGTCTGACAGCGATCCAGCAACATCAACCGTTAGCGTCTGAACCGATTCAGCCGCCGAAAGGTCTACAACCAATGGAGCCGCCCCACTGGAGGAGTCTTCGATCATCGGGACGCTGAGCACCAAAGCCGCTCGTGGAGAATCCTCCACATCCGATTCGGCAATCATCCCCTCAGCAACCGTCACCTCAGAAACCACCGCATCCGATACCAAAGCATCCGACACCGAAGCACTAGACGCCACTGGATCACTGGTCACTGCATCACTTACTAACGGTGCCACGACAGAAAGCTCAACCTCAGAAACGGCAACACTAGCGACGGCTGCATCAGATTCAGAGACAAGCGGCGCTTGATCGTCAAACACCGCACTGGCAACACTCAGGCCATCGCTGTCAGCAGAGACAACCGCGGTGGAAACGTTGGTGGACTCGGCATTGGTTGCTAGGACCGTGGGAGTTGGAGCCTCAACGGTAGGTGCACGGAGAACTTCGCCTTGAAGAGTACCGGTTGGGTTGGTGGTTGATGCAGGGCTGGCCGTTTCGAAGCTGTCATCCGCATCAGAAACGGGAGTCGACGAACTGGCAAACGTAGGTGCACTTGGCATATGCCGGCCACCCCACAATTCGACTTCAAGCTCACCAATCGATGGGAGCGCCTCAGCCGAAATCCGTCGTCCGGCAGCATCGGCAGCAAGGCGAGCTTCAACCTCAGCCGTCGAGAGATCACGAGCTGAATCATCCACGATCCTGCGCGCCTCACGAAGGGTCTCCGTCAACTTTTCACGGGCAACCCGCAACTGCTCCAACTGCACATGCGCTACTCGGCGACGTTTATTGAGATCCGTCAGAATTCGTTCACGCACGGCACGCGCTTCGGCAATCATCAAACGAGCCTGCTCACGCGCTAGCACCGGATCAGAAGCCGCTTGGGCATAGGCCGCCTCAACCACCGCAGAGCTTTCCGCCGAAGGCTTCCCTCGCGATTCAGCACGAGCCCGCAAAATGATCCGCGCCGCATCATCATTGGCCTTCACCACAATGGCATTGGCCTCATTACGAGCCGACGCCAAAATCGTCTCGTATTCACTACGAGCCGCCAACAACACTTCAACGGCGTTCTGCACCGGCTGCGCTAAATCGACACCGCCAGCCCCCGCCGTGCCACCCATTTCACCAGCAGCGGCCGCAAGGTAGGCGGCCTCATCGAGCACCAACTCCGCATCGTTGGCCACCGGCGTGAGCTTCACTCGCTCGCTAAGACCCAACTCCGTTTCAACCCGGTTCGCCATGCGCTGCAAAAATGCCCGAACCTCAGCAGGGTCGTACCCACGAAACGCTGAAGTGAACTTGGCATTACGCAGATCATCGACCGAAGACGAACCCGACCGAACTGGACCAGAAGAGCCAGAAGAGCCTGGGGCGTTCGAGTTTGTTGAGCTATTCGTTCCCGACGGGGACACGCCGAAACTTGATGAGGTCGCCGAGGT
>JAYSVF010000216.1:0-1513 GCA_043718695.1 Acidimicrobiia bacterium
AAATAGTTGGGCGCATCTGCTCAACCCAGTTCAACACTTGCCGTTCATGGGCAGCAATGGAGTTGATGTTCCACGTCACCACTGAGAATGTCACGAACGGATGGCGGCTAGGAGTGGGGAGCGGTCGAACTTGTCGATTGAGGGGAGACCGCTCACGATGGCGTCTTGGCGGAATGTGTCCCAGAGGTCGGTCCGAAAGAAGTGGTCGCCGACGGAAAGCACGTAGTGGAGGATGAAGAACCGGTAGGTTTCCACGATCATTTCGATATCGGCTTCGCTAAGTGGACTTACTTCATGGTATGCCGAAATAAACCGAGTGAAGCGTGGCTCAGCCAGGGTGTGCACGCCGTAAGAAAAACTGGTGCGGTCGCCGGTTTGTGACGAAACTCGAGACAGGAAATAGAAATCGAGCAGCAACGTATCGGTGCGGAACCAGTCGTAATCCCAGCGACTAAACAACTGGAACGAACCGTCGGCGGCACGATCAACCGAAAAGTTCCCGAGGTTCCAATCAATCAGTACCGGGATGCGAGCCATATCGGCGTACCCGAGATCGTCGAGGGCATGGAGAAAACGCTGCCCGTGCCTGCGGACGATGTCGAGAGCCTCCGATGGCAGACGCAGCGTTTTCGAGGCGGTGCGATCGGCTACCAAATCGAGCAGGTGCACCATGTCGGAACTGATCGAAGTAGACGTTCTAGGAATAGCATCGCGAACCGTTGCTTCAGCGCACGCTTTGTGGAACGCCGCAACCTCTCGGGCCAAACATTCGATGTCGGCTTCGTTGAGGATTTTCGGTAGCGATTCGCGTCGCTCTACTTCCTCGTAAATGACGCCCCACACCGAACCGTCGTAGTAGGTATGAACCTGCTCAAGCCCATTGCGGGTTGCCGCGCGGCGCGGCGCTCGTGTTGGTGACGAAGTCGATGATTTCGTGAGCGGCGCAGCGAGAAAGTTCCCGAACCGGGTACCGGCCAAGCCTTTGCGAAGACGAAGCACTCGATCATGATCTTCACGAAAAAGAAAGGCGGAGCCATAGTTAGAAACCTTGGCGAAGAGGTGAGTGTCGTCGTTGAGCCGGAGCAAAAAGACCCGATTGGTCGACACGTTTGCTGACACCTCAACCGAAGAAACAACCGTCCGCGGATCGCCCAAGGTGCTCCACAATTCACGAACCGCCCTCGACGCATCACGGTCAGTTACCCCAAAATGTCGCCATCGAGATGTTTCGGGAGTGGCCTGAGCTTCTGACGAAGTGCTGGCCAATCGGCTTGAGTTCGAACGGTTGGGAGGGGCAGTTCGCTCGGCCATATCCATAGTCTGTCGCATCGGCAGCCCAGGTGATCTGCGCGGGTGCGCCCGATCCGGCTTGCCGGTCGGTTAAGCGCACCGTCTGTCCGGGTGACGAAGTCGGCCCGGCAGCGTTTGATGCGGGCGCCTGATCCGGCTTGCCGGTCGGTTGAGCGCACCGTCTGTTCGGGTGACGAAGTCGGTCCGGCAGCGTTTGATGCGG
>JAYSVF010000217.1:0-3555 GCA_043718695.1 Acidimicrobiia bacterium
GGGGCATGAGCGCAATCGTAGGAACTGAACTTGCTGGAAAAGTAGCGATCGTTACGGGATCGTCGAGTGGAATAGGCGAGACAACGGCCCATCGCTTGAGTGCCCTCGGGGCCAAGGTTGTGGTGAATTCGGCCAACTCGGTGGCAGCGGGTAAAGCCGTCTGCGAGGCGTTACCAGGTCCATCGATTTACGTGCAGGCCGATATCTCCGATGCAGCCGCCGGCCAAGCCCTGCTTGATGCCACGATTGCTGAATATGGCCAGTTGGATATTTTGGTAAACAACGCTGGATGGACCACCCTCGTACCTCACGGCAACCTTGATGCCCTTACCGATGAGATCTTCCGCAAGACCTTTGACGTGAATGTGTTTGGCACCTGGTTCTTGACCAAGGCGGCCATCCCATTGCTGAGGAATTCCGATGATGGCAACGTGATCACGATTACTTCGGTTGCCGGGGTTCGCCCGATGGGATCGTCGATGGCGTATTCGATGACGAAGGCCGCATTGAATCAAATGACCGAGCTTCTCGCGAAGTCATATGGACCGATACGATTTAACGCCGTCGCTCCAGGGCTCGTCGTCACCCCGTGGACGCAAGATTGGGGTAACCAACACGCCGGTGTGGCAGCGGTTGCCCCGCTGAAGCGCTCCGCCACCCCCGATGATTGTGCCGAGGGTGTATTGGCATTTATTCGCAACAAATACGCCACTGGCCAAATCTTCGTGATCGACGGCGGACTCACCCTGGTTTCGTGATTGGGAACGTTGGTTAGTTCACGTGAAGTTTGTTGCGGATGTCCACTTCGGGGTGCCGGGCGGGTGAGTTCTGTCCGTTTGTGACGAAGTCGGCCGGAGGCGCTTGGGAAATAACCCCGGCGGAACTCGCATCGGAGATGGGGCTTTAGGCCAAATTTCGATCCGACAAACGCTTCTGAGCTTGGATGTTCCGCTAGTGGATAAACAACTCGGCTGTGGGGTTATCCTGATTCACCGAAAATGGTTTGCACAGTGGGTAGGGTCATTGCTGAGCAGCGTCCTTCTGGCCACAAGCCGGTCAAACAAAGCCGGTTCAACAAAGCCGGTTCAACGGAGTTGGCTGCGTGTGATTTGCCTCTTCCTTCACAGCACGTTGTTTTGCAGCGCGTTGTTTGAAGGTCGGCGAACGCTAAAGCGAACGGAGTGAACTTTGGTAAAACGAACGTGCAGAGGGAAGAACACTTGCGGGTTGCGGCTGTTTGCTTCGCTGGTCAGCCTTGTTGTGTTGGGTTCGGCGTTGGGGGTGGGCTTCACCGCAAAGGTTGCGGCGCAATCTCCCATCGACGATTACTTCTCGCAGGTTCTTGGTGACCCTATGGATTTTGGTAACCAAGAGGACTTGGTTACCAATGTCGTGAACGAGGCACCATTTGTGGGCGGTACTAACAAGTCGATTGCTGAGGGGCAGTTGCGTTTTGACGTGAACGGTGATTTTGGCGCGGATCTCGTGTGGCCAGGGTTCCCCACGGGAATTCCTCATGGTCGGGAAGGTGCCCGCAATTTGATTGATACTGGAACCTATAAGCGCCTTGTCATTCGGATGAAAGCTCCCGCCGGATCGGGCATGGGTATTCATTGGTACAACTGTCTTGTGCAGTCAACCTGCAAAGGTGGGCAGGGATTCGTGGCGTCGGAAGGATGGCAGACCTACGACATCGCCCTTGGAACCGATTCTGATCCAAGACTTGCTCTCCCATGGTCGGGAAAGATAATGGGCCTGCGCTTGGCCGGTAACGTGCGTGGGCGCGTGGAAATCGATTGGGTGCAGCTCGTAGGTGCAAATACGAATGTAGTAAGTGAACAGACTGGACGTTTCAATCGCGATATTCGGCCGGTTGACAAACTAGATTTTGCCACCGCTGCTGGGGACCCATGGGACATGAATTCGGCCCAAGACATAGCGCAGCGCACCGGTTTGCGTCCAGGTTCCACGATTGCTGGCAACCGATTTTCGGGATGCACGATTGGTACGAGTACGCGCAGTTTTCCTGGGTTGATCTTTAATATGCCCAACGGTAAGACGATCGATGCCGATCGATTCAAAACCTTGACGTTTGAATACAGCTACGAAGGCCCATTCTCTTCCCGTCCTACGGTCGATGGAGGAACGTTTGCTCGGGTGTTCTGGTTTGATGCTGCGGGCCGGAGACACCCAACCAACGCGATACACCTGTATCCCAACGAAAACGTGGTGCAAGTTCGCCTTGATGACCCAGCAGCAGTGTTTCAAGGCATCGAACGTGGAATTGGTAAGGCCACGGGAGCTCCATGGTCTGGGCAGGTTACGGCGTTTCGTATCAATCCCAACGACACCAAGGGCTCACGGTGTTTCACTATTGGTCGCGTTTGGCTGACCTCCGATGACCCAGTCGGGACCATCGTCGATTTGCCGTCTAACCCGAAGCTTGTGGCACAGACGGTTTCACCATTAACGCCTACACCAGTCACGCCTACACGAGTCACGCCTGCCAAAGCGACGGCTGCACAATCAACGGGCGGCGTTGCCAAGAAGCTGGCCCGCAAGTCTGTTCGTCGTGTCTTGCCAAAGAATTCGAAAAAGGTGAAGAACAGCAAGTGATCGCAAAGCTCGTCTTTACCTAGCTGGCGATAGACGTGCAATACCTGCGCCACTATCGCCGCATTTTTAACTGGGTCAGTTAAGAATGTGCCCTGACTGGCGCAGTTGCGATTGTCATCGGCTCACAGGCGGGGTGACACTTGTAGTCCCGATTTGCGGACCACGCAGTTTGCGACGCCCAATCAGGCATGACCAGGAAGTGTGCTTGGCAACTTTGCTTTTGCTCAATGAGGGAACATCCGATTCAATGGGTGAGCTGTTCGTAACCGGATGGCATCGAAGACCTCAAGGAGCCTGGGCTATGACGCAGATCAACGAAGTGACCGACCTAACTATTGAGGGTGATGTTGCCGTCATTACGCTGGACTCGCCGCCGGTGAATGCCTTGAGTGCCAAGGTCCGGGATGGGCTGCATGCTTCGTTTCAAGCTGCCATCGCCGACACAGTTTCCACGTCGATTGTGCTGATTTGCGCCGGACGAACCTTTATCGCCGGAGCCGACATTTCCGAATTCGGTGGTGCGGCCACCAAGAGCGCCAGCCTGTTCGACGTGCAGGAAATGATGGAATCTTCCACCAAGCCGGTGGTTGCCGCGATTCATGGCACGGCTCTTGGTGGCGGACTGGAAGTTGCGTTGTGCGCCCACTACCGAATTGCGGTGCCGTCGGCGAAGTGCGGGCTGCCTGAAGTCAATCTTGGTTTGCTTCCCGGTGCCGGTGGAACCCAGCGCTTACCGCGAATCGTAGGTGCACAGAAGGCTCTGGAAATGATGACGGCGGGAACCCATGTCGGCGCTGCAGAGTGTCTTGCTATGGGCTTGGTTGATGCATTGGCCACCGAAGGCTCCCTCCGCGAAGACGCGATTTCCTATGCACGCAAATTGGTTGCCGAAGGTCGCCCTTGTGTGAAGGTTTCGGATGATTCCTCCAGGGTTGAAGC
>JAYSVF010000218.1:0-8448 GCA_043718695.1 Acidimicrobiia bacterium
GCTGAAAGTACGCGCGGCCACGCCGCAGTTACATCAGGGTGGCCTCACCTATGTCCTTGATGTAAGCGAACGTTCAGTCTTCGCATTCGCCAAGCGCCATCCCCGCCACGGCGTGCTTCTCGGGTTGGCAAACGTGGCCGAACACTCGGTGAACATCACCCGAGCCGCTACCGACTGGGCAGGGCTAAGTGGCGAGGCCCGCAATGTGCTTGGTGACACCGCACGATTCGTAGGTGGACGTATCGAAATTGAGCCGCTTTCCCTTGCATGGTTCGTAGCTGCCTCCTAGCTAGGGGATAAGCGCAAGCTTGCCGGTCACTTCTCGGTTACCCAGTGCACGTAGTGCCGCCGCGACGTCTTCCAGACGATACGTACCGGGCTCAACAGGCCGCAATGTGCCAGCCGCTAAATGTGCGAGCACTTCAGCCGTGAGCGCGTTACTCTCGGCAGGGAAACGGGCCACCCAACCGCCGTACTCGACGCCAATCACGCTGCGGTTGCGAAGCAAGACCTGGTTGATTGGAAAAGCGGGAATAGCGCCGGCAGCAAAGCCGATAACTAGGTAACGACCCTCTTCCCGCATCGCCCTCAGGCAGGGTTCGGCAAGACTTCCACCAATAGGGTCATAGACGATGTCTACACCGTTGCCTCCGGCAAGCTCCTTGGCCCGATCCTTCACGTTCTCATTGACTGAATCGATCACGGCCTCGGCGCCCATTGCCAGCGCGGCGGAGCGCTTTTCCGGTGACGAAGCAACAGCGATCACTCGTAAACCCAAGGCCCGGCCAATATCAACCGCTGCCAATCCCACGCCCGAACCAGCCCCCAACACCAACAGCGTTTCCCCTGGAGTCGTAACGGTGCGCTTGGTCAGGGCAAACCATCCCGTCAGGTAACTCTGGAGAAAGGTTGCCCCTTGTCCGTCGGTAAGGTTGTCGGGGACGGGAATCAAACGCGAGGCGGGAGCCACAAGTTCAGTGGCCCAAGCACCAGTCATTCCACCAGCAGCCAAAAACCGTTGACCGATCAGCTCTGTCGAAACACCGTCGGCCACCTCGATCACTCGGCCGAGAGCTTCACCGCCGGGACGAAACGGGAGCGGCGGCTTGATTTGGTAAAGCCCCTGCACAAGCAACCCGTCAACGAAACTTAAACCCGCGGCCAGCATCTCTAGGCGAACCTGTCCTGGCGCTAAGGGTGGGCTGTCCACCTCGGTAACCACCAAATTCTCAACCGATCCAAACGATTCACACACCACAACACGCATACCAAAACCTCAAAGGACAGAAAAAGACCCTCCCGAACCATCGTGTGAACTGCGCACGGTTGGTTGGAGGCCGGAAAGACTCACCGTACCCCCTCGCTCGGTGCGGGTCAAAGGCCGTAGTCCACGGCCAGCAAGGGGGAGAGCCGGGCGCTGGCGGAGCTTGCTGAGATCCGTGCGATGGGGGAGCCCATGAGGGTCACTAGCCTTGGCACCGATGAGAAACGGGCAGAAGGAACGCTCACCAAGCTGCGACCGTACGCACGCTCAGAACCAATTTGACCTTCAGTTTGCCCATCGCACCGCCGATACTCAAACAGTGTTCAGGTCTAGGTTTTCTCTCGTCGCAAAGGCCCGCATGATCGGGTTTGGCGGCGAGATGAGCAACGGGGCGCTGGGTTGTTAGCGAAGCGAGGCCGACGGGAGCCAAAAACCGAACAAGTTCCTGAAACCCGAGTGCCTTTTGCGGGATTTCGCCCAGTTGAACATGCAGTTTCCTCCCCATTTTTGGAGGCACCCCTACCGTCATACACCGGCGAGTTGTCCAGAGCGCAGTTTTTGGCGGTTCCACCGACCGTGTTGATACCGGCCTTCGACCAATTTCAGGCACCGGTTCCGCCCCCCACGGCCAAAGTGCTTTGGGATACACAACCAGATTGGACGGCTAACGGAGCCGCAAAGCTCGGAACATCACCACTCGGGAAACCGGCACCTCCGGGTTTCCCGATGCCCGTCGATAACCAGCCCGAGACGATTGCATCAAGCTCAGCGATACAAACCGCGTCGTCACTGGGAAGTTCGCTGCTGCTCACCGCAGCTATCGGCTTCATTTTGCAGATTGTTGCGTCAAAAATCCTCGGACCAACCGAGACCGGTCGAGTGGGGTACGCCGAAGGCGTCGCAGCGATCTGTTTAGGTCTACTGAGCCTCGGGTTCGATACCTATGTACGCAAAGAGGTCGCAATACGACCCAGCCACGCCAAAGAATTTGTTCCCGGCGCAATCCTGGTTCGGGCAGTCCTTTCGATCCCCGTGGCCATCGTTATTGCGATTCTCCTCCCCGTATTTGGCAAGCCAACAAAAGTGGTGGCCATCTTTTTGGTGTTCGCCCTCGCAAAGTTCGTCATGCAAACCAACGAAATGCTGGCCGCCTGTCTTCACGCTGTTGGGCGAGTCAAAGGTATCGGCAAGCAAAACTTAATCTCAAAACTATTTGGCGCCGTCACCCTTTTGGGGTTGATGGCCACAGACCGCGGCGGGATCTCCCTCCCCATTGGGTTGTTGGTTGGCGAGGCCGTAAAGCTTGTCTACTTGGCGAAACGGACCGGGGCCGAACTTGGTGTTTGGTCACGGATTAGTGATCAAGAAATTCGGCCGGTACTGAGGCGGAGCCTTCCCTTCATCTCCACCGTTCTGATCACCAGCTTCACCATGTTCCTTGACGTTACGATGTTGGGCTTCTTGGTAAGCGATGACGAAGTTGGCTACTACCGATTTGGCCAACAACTGGTCATGATTGCCTACGTGGTGGGCACCGTACTTCCCTGGGTGGTCCTGCCCCTCGCCTCACGAGCTGCCGCACAATCACGAGCCGCATTCGAAGGAGTAGCCCGAAAGTCCATTGAGGCTGCAATGGTTCTGAGCGCTCCTCTCGCTGTGATGGTGTTTCTCCACGCCGATACCATCGTGAACTTGGCCGACCGCAAGTACGCGCCAACCATAGGTAGCCTTCGCGTCATTTCCATCATGATCCCCGTCACCTATCTCGCCAGTTTGGTCAGCACACTGCTCCAGGCGGTTGGCCGCATTTGGATAATCGTGCGAGTGGGCATCGCCGTGGCAGTGCTCGATGGCATCTTGGTCTTCCTCACCGCACGTTGGGGGCTCTCCCACTTTGGAAAAGGTGGAGCCGGCATCGTTACCGCATGGTCAATGCTGGCGGCAGAAGGCCTAGGAACCTTGGTGCTCCTGTTGAGTCTTGGCCGGCACCTTTGGAATCAAGAAATCTTCGTGTCCTTGGCTCGAACCCTTTCAGCCCTATTGCCCGTTGTGCTCGTTGAGTTCATTTTACGCCGAGCCGGGGTCCCTGGGATTGTGCGGATACTTCTTGAAGGTCTCGTGCTGTTGGCCAACGGATTCTTGTTGCGAGTAATCGATGCTGCCACGATCAGATCGTTTCTCCCCGACCGAAATGCCACACCGTGAAGCTCGACGCATTGAAGCTTGACGCATTGAAGCTCGACGCATCGAAGAAGTGCAGGGAAGCCAAAAACCCAAGACCCCATCGCACACGATCAGCGAATAAAGCAACGCACAAGACAGTGAATACGACAGCGAATAAGACACCCAATAAGACACCCAATAAAACGACGCACCAAGGCGAATTGCACGAAGTGAAACAAATACAGTGAACTCCCACACAACAGAAGTAGCGAGAGTAAAAATCGTGGACACAACCCGAGTACTGGTGACCGTCGGGGAGACGAGAGTTTCGCTTGACGAATCGGCCCGTGGCGAGCGACCGCGCGGTGAAGAGAGCTTTCTTCGAGATCATTTTGGCGTGGTGCACTCGATGAACGAATGGAAGCCTGAGAAAACAGCGAGCACTCTCTGGCAGATTCTGTTCGCAGCGAAGGTCGCGCTCTCACTACTACGTACGCGTAAGAAACCTTCGGTGGTCTACTGTACCGAAGAGTTTCCCGGGTTGTACCTTGTGGCGATTTTGTGCTTGGTCTGCCGAAACCTTCCCGTGGTTTTGCTCGTTCACAATGTTTCGAGCAAGAAACGTCAACTGTTTCTTCAACGCGGCTTCTTCCGTGCGCGTATTAATCATTTGCTGTGCCTTTCTGAAACTTCTGCGACGATTCTTAAAGGGCTCGGCGTAGATCCCAATCGGTTGCACGTGATTGGCAGCCGGGTCGATTGCGATTTCTTCCAACCGGTTGCAACCTCGGAGCCGGCGCTGATCGTAAGTGCAGGAGCTATCAATCGGGATTACAACACCCTGCTTGAGGCCTGCGCCGGCCTTGATGTTCACGTCACGATTGCTGCCGACACGGCCTGGCGCCATTCGCTGGGCAAACTGCCGGAAGAAATGTCGGGCGAGCGATTTGAGATGCGCTCCTTCGGAAACTACCGGAACTTGCGCGAGCTTTATGCTCGCTCCACGCTGATGGTGGTTCCTTTGGTAGAAGGGCAGTTTGCCTCTGGTCAGACCGTCATTCTCGAAGGTATGGCCATGGGAAAAGCGGTGATCACCACCGATATTGCCGGTCGTAGCGATTTCATCGAAGACGGCATCAATGGCGTTTATGTTCCCTCCCACAACGTTGAAGCACTGCGAGCCGCTATTGCTGTGCTGCTAGCTGACCCGCATCGTCGACGCGCAATGGCCGACGCTGGACGTGTTTCTGCGGTTCAAAAGTACCGAGTTGAGCACTACGTGTCCCGAATCCTGAGTGCCTGTGACCAAGCATCTGCTTTTCATGGCACCGGGCCTACCTCCTAACTCGAGCGGAAGGGTCTCTCGAGCGATCGGCCAGCCTGACCTGGAGGATACGGATGAAGAGGTGCTCTTTGGACGCTAAACCGAGGCGATCAAATACCGTGTCCGGACCTTACTGAGCGGGGGTGTACGAAGCGGAGCGTGGGGGCTGGCAGACTCTTTGCGCGGGGCACGCAACCACAAACCCTTCGCTGATCACCTACTGACATCAACCTACTGAGACCAACGCCCGCCATGACTGAACAAAGACTGAGCGCATATAGCCACGGCGCTGGTTGAGCTTGCAAGCTCGGACCAGCCGAGTTGGCGCAAGTGTTGCGCCGTTTGCCCACGCCCAACCATCCCGATCTTTTAGTCGGCACGTCATCTGGAGACGATGCCGCAGTTTGGCGCGTCTCAGCGGATCGGGCCATGGTCGCAACCGTTGACTTTTTTACCCCAATCGTTGACGATGCCGCAACGTGGGGGGCCATTGCTGCAGCGAACTCGGCTAGCGACGTGTACGCCATGGGAGGTAAACCCCTCTTTGCCCTGAATGTTGCAGCATGGCCGCGTGATGTGCTTCCGCTCGACCTTTTGGGCGACGTGTTAGCAGGCGCAGGCGCCGTGGCCGAACAGGGCGGTTGGATGGTCATAGGGGGACATACAATCGACGGCCCCGAGCCCATGTATGGCATGAGTGTGGTCGGCGAGGTACACCCCGATCGCATCCTCACCAACGATGCCGCACGCCCCGGCGATCTGTTGGTGCTCACGAAGCCGTTGGGAACGGGCGTGATTGCAACCGCCGTGAAACGGATGCCTGCTGCCGCTGTCGCCGTTGGCGGTGTCCTGCACGCTTCGTATATCGCTGCGGTAAAAGCAATGACAACCTTGAACGACCGGGCCAGCGTGGTGGCTGTTTCTGCTGGACTACGGGCCGCTACCGACATCACGGGATTCGGGTTGGTCGGACACCTCCACAAAATGGCCCAGGGCAGCGGTGCGTGCATCTCGATCGATGTTTCTTCATTGCCGATTATTACTGGTGTTCGAGAACTCTTGGCAGATGGGGTTGTTCCGGGCGGTACCGGTCGCAATGCGGAGTTTGTAAATCCCTTTGTTCGGAATCGTTCTCTTTGGGAGACCGAAGCAAACCTGCTGGTCGACCCGCAAACCTCAGGTGGTCTTGTGCTCTGCGTGCCGCCTGATCGCTATGGGGACACGTTGGCCGAGTTGGCTTCTACCAATGTTTCCGCCTGGACGATTGGCGAAGTGCAACCGGCCACCGAAACGAATCCGGCGGGCACGATCTCCCTCACGTAGTTCGTTTGGCAGTCCCGCTGGGATCGGCTAGCTCGCTCGTCTTCGACTCATTGGTTGAGTCGGGGTCTTATCGGCGCATCGCCGATGGCGCTGGACAGCAGAGGCCGGGTCAGTTTCCGCAATGAGCAGCGTTAAAGTACCTAAGCTCGCCACAGGATTGGGAACAATAGGTGATTCATCGGTGCACCGTCGGCTAGCTCGTCGGAGAGTCCCGGGAACGGGGGAGAGGTGCGCCAGTGCCGGACGACATGAGTGGCATCGTCACCAAGGAAACGGAACGAAACCACCCGACGACGCTGGGCCGTACCGGCTGAACGATGCAACGTGAGGGCGTGAAAGAACACCGCATCGCCCGGCTCAAGTTCCCAGCCGATCACCGGTTGAGGATCGTCGGGGATTTCTGCCAGAGCACCCTCGGGGAACCATTTGGCTTCACGATCAAGGAACGTTCGGGGCATCAACCATTCACCATGATGGGAACCCGCAGCAAACTCCAACGTCGATTCTCGAGGGACCGGATCGATGGGCGTCCACATGCTGATGACCTGGCGGCCAGCAACGTTGTAATACGGCTGATCCTGATGCCAAGGCGTCGGCTGCTTGGTGCCTGCTTCTTTCACCAACAAATGGTCATGGTAAAAACGCACGGATGACGAAGCCATAAGCGCGCCCACTACCTGAGCGATAGATGATTCGTGTACATAGTGTTTGTACTCTTCAATACGCTGCCAGTTGCAGAAGTCTTCAAGGAATCGGCCTGGCTCCCCCGGCTTGGTGGCTTCGATGGCCAAGTGGGAGGGATCGTTCAGGTTGCGATCAACTCCCCGGGCGAGTTGTTCAAGCTCGGTGGGGGAAACAACGCCACGAAGACGAACCGCCCCGTCGCGTTGAAACGCAGCTATCTCGTCATGAGAGGGAATCACGGCTTAAACCCTTTAGTAGTCGATGCCCTTTTTGGCCCGGATGCCTTGGTCATAGGCGTGCGTAACTTTTTGCATTTCTGTGACCGTATCGGCAGCGGCGATCAACTCGGATGAGGCGTTGCGACCCGTGCAAATGACACTCACCTTTTCCGGGCGATGAACCAGTGTGCTTACTACTTCACCAGAGTCAATCCATCCCCAGTTCATGGGGTAGGTGACCTCATCGAGGATAACCAACCGGTATCTGTTGGAATTGATGTGCTCCATGGCCGCCCGCCACGCTTCTTGAGCAATTGCCGTCGACTCATCGAGGTTCTCTGAATCCCAGGTGAAGCCGTCGCCCAGGGCCCACCAATCGACGCCCAGCTCACGACCGATCTTTTCCTCCCCAACCTTCCAATCACCCGATTTCAAGAACTGCACCACGGCAACCGGCCAGCCCTGCGCTAACGCACGCAACATCGTCCCAAAGGCTGCCGTTGACTTGCCCTTCCCGTCGCCAGTGTTGACCAACAGGAGCGATTTTGCCACCCGCAAACCATCAGGAATCGGAGACTCGGTAGGAACAACATCGACAGCTTGAGCTTCATCAGACACACCCCCAGTCGAGCACAAAGTACAACGGTGCCCGTTCGTTTCAGCAGAGTCCGGCGCGTGGCTACCCCGACTGGCGTCGCCCAGCGTAAGCAAGATCGCCCCCTCGCGGCCGTTCGGGCCGTCATGGGTTCGGACGCCGTTGGTTCGTTGACTCTCAAACACAACCTAAGAGGACTTTACCTGATGACCGATCGATCAATCAATCAGTCAATCAGGGCTGCTCAAGGGCGTGGCCGGTTCCGCCGCCGGTGATGTACACGGTGGCGCCTAGGAACGAGACGGCAGCGCCCACCAAATAGGCACTGCGGTATCCGCCTCCGAAATCGTGGAGCCACCCGTAGACGAACGGCCCCGCGGCCACACCCGACATAGTGAACAACTGGCTTCGACCGTAAATTCTCGGATAGTCGCGCACCCCAAACGCGGAGGCCAATAGCAGCGGGTGGAGGAGCAAGACATTGCCGAGCATGAACCCGAACAGCACGACTGATCCGTAGATGGCCACCGAGCCCTTGGCGAAGGCCAACAGGAAAATGCCCGACGCCTGAAACGCCAAACAAATCAGGGTGAAACGCCGATTCCCGATTCTTGGGAGAACAATGCTGCCAAATAATCGGCCAGTCACACTGCAAAGAGCCAACAACGAGACGGCCCGTCCAGCTTGAGCATCGTTCCCGATTCGATCCTGCGAAAGCTTGAACAATTGCGCGATCGCGCCGACCTGGGCAGAAAGTGCCAACACAAAAGCAATGGTGAGGGCCCAAAACTCTCGTCGCGCCATGGCGTTCTCGAAGGTCATCCCCGACGCAATCGGCGCAGTTTCGCCAGCCGCTAGCAAGGTTGCTGGTTTTCCG
>JAYSVF010000219.1:0-21108 GCA_043718695.1 Acidimicrobiia bacterium
TCACAGCCAAAACAGACAGTTGATGAACTAGCCGTTCCGACTGACTACACCTATGCACCGCACACAGGGTGGCTTGAATCGGTGACTATCAACAACCAGCGAAAAACCCGTTACGGATACGACACCGCAGGCCGCAAGAAAACGCAAGAGCAAATGAACACGGCAGGAAGCATCCTGGCAACTGATCAGTGGACTTACTACGAAACAGGCCCGGCAAAGACACATACCCGCCCGAATGGTGCCGTCGACGATTTCATTCTTGACCAACTTGATCGCATGACCGGAGTCAACACCATGGTCGCTGCAGCGGTCGGGCCAACGCCAGCTTCGTACTCGACAACGACTGCGGGCTACGACGTTGCGGGGAACGTGGTTCGAATCGTTGATCCCCGCAACTACGTAACGAGAATGTCCTATAACAACTGGGGTCTGTTGGCATCAACGATCGAGCCAGCAACAACAGCCTTCCCGAACGCCGCTGATGGAACATGGACCTCAACCTTCGATGCTGGCGGGCTTTCCAAGACTGAGACCCGGCCAGGTGGTGTCACAGTGACTCGCAACTATGACGATCTTGGACGCATGACCTCAGAAACTGGCGTGGGGACTAACGCGGTATCAGCGACTCATCAATGGGCCTATGACGCTATGGGTCGTGTGGAAACCTCGGGGGCACTAACTGGCTCACCAGACACCTTTACCTACGATGACCGCGGGTCGCTGTTGACGGCGACAGGTGGATCAGGCACATCGTCGTTTCAATACGATCCACTTGCCCGAATGAAAAAACGAACCGATAGTTTCGGCACAACCGATTTCCTTTGGACCGATCGCTCGGAACTGAAAACCATTACTTCAGGAATGAATGCCATCGACCAGGGCTACAATGCTTTCGGTGAAATTAATTCCGTATTGTATCCAAACGGCGTAAATCGCACCCTCGAATACGACGACTTGGGTCGGGTGTTTAGCGATCAAACCGTGAAGTCCGCGGCTGTTCTTGCCCGAACCCAATACGACTATTACCCCGATTCCGCCGTCAAAACAAAGACCGTCACGCTTCCCGGAAACGCCAGCGCTGGCGTCAGCAACTACTTCTATGACTACGCGGACCGCCTCACCTCCGTTACCGGCATCGGGGTGAACACATACGGGTATGACAAGGCCGGAAACCGGACGACAGCGAGTGGAGTAACCACAACATTCGATCAGCGGAACCGCATTCTCAAAGAGGGCAACAAAACCTATTCGTGGTCCGCCCGAGGCACGATGCTCTCCGAAGGCGGTGGTGGGAACACCTACACCTACGACGGCCTCGATCGCCTAACCTCCGTAAAAACTACCCTGTACACATATGACAACATGGACCGGGTGCGTACCCGTAAAGCTGGTAACGCTGCGGCAACGACCTTCACGTACGCGGGAGGCGAAACCGATCCGGTCGACGACAGCGTCGCGAAGTACCAGCGCACCCCAGCGGGACGCCCGGTTGGACAAACTCGTGGCGGGCTTTACCGGATGCTAGGCACCGACCGACACACCGACATTAACTGGGCCCTCGACCCCAGCACCGGTGTAATCACCGACACCAAAACCAACGATGCCTACGGCAGACCGCTCACGGCCACCGGAACAGTGCCACAACTCGGATTCCAATCCGACTACACCGACCCAACAAACGGCATGGTCTGGATGGCCGCCCGCTGGTACAACCCCAACACCGGAACATTCCTCTCCCGAGACACCTACGCCGGACAACTCGGCACCGCCTTCACCATGAACCGCTACATCTACGGACTCAACAACCCGCTGTCCTACACCGATCCAACAGGACACCGCGCGCTTTTAGGTGAAGACCTCCGAATCGAACATCAAAACCGTGCCAGTGGAACCGTCACAGCGATCATGTCGGAATCGCGCACGATCCTTGCTTACGAGGCCGCTTCAGTGAAACGAGGCGACGCCTATGACATGTTTGATGACGGACAACAGGCCTCGTCACCCTACGGTCCCCACAAGATGACAATCGTGGACCTTCAACTGCAAGCCATCGTAGGAGTAATCGAAGGACTACCCGTGGTGGCGAGGTCAGGAAACAGCGACTTCAAAATTACTTTCGTCCAACCAACAACAGCAGCTCAAGTTCAAGGCAACATGCTCCTTACCCAGCAGAGGTGCGGTGATGCAGCCGCCGCAGACTCGCAGGGGAACCAGCAATCTGTTGCGGTGTCTGACTTGTGCCATTGGAATGCAGTGGCCATGTCAAAATTCGAGGGCGAAAAGATTCCGACCCTCTGGGAGATGGTCAAACCCTTCACACCGATTGGATCGATCGAAGGCTGCCGTGATGCCAAAACTTGGAAAGGCCAAACATTCACCTGCACCCTCGCCGTAATCGATACCTTGACCTGGGCCATAGCATTCGAAAAAGCAGCTGTGAAGGCCGCCGACAAAGGCGTCGAAACGGCCGTAGGCGCCGCCGCCAAATTAGAACAAATTGCCACAAAAGCATTACCGGACCCGGTAGCTGAAGCTCAGGCAGCAGCGGCGAAGATTCGTGGGGGCGGCGGAAAGACTCCGACGATGACCTCCGCAGCTGTCGACTCGTCGACGGGCAAGGTCTACACGGGCACGAGTGGCTACAACGGGTCGGTACCTCCCGAAATCAATTTGCCGAATCCAAGCAAGACTCCGTGGAGCGCTGCGAACTGCGCTGAAGTTGCAGCATGTTCTGCTGCCATCGCAGATGGGGCAAAGCTCGAGAATTTACAGGTTGCGACTGTGCGAACGAGAACCGGGGTAGTTGCCCCTCCTTGTCCCAATTGCCAGACATGGGTTCCTGGGAAAAAGCCGTGAGCCGAGCGATGAATGCGCTGAAGCGAGCAGGTTGGAACCCGGCTCGCTCGATTGACACGACCGAGGCAGAGGAAGTGTACGAACGAGCTGGATACTCCGTCTTTGATCGTGGGCGGGAGTTTCTTGGGAGATTCGGCGCCTTGGAGATTGAGTTTGTTCGTTATGGGGAGGTGGACCGAATCTGGTTTCATGCCGCCCGGGCTGTTGAGTTCACCGATCCACTTTGGGTCGATGATTATTCGAATCGCGTTGGCATGCCTTTGTTGCCAGTTGGGTACGGCCTGAACGACCACCTGATGATCTTGGTAGCTTCTGATGGTTCCGTGTACGGCGGGTTCGACGACTTCTTTCAGCGTTTTGGCGATGATGTTCCGGCGGCGATCGAGGCGATCATGCAGGAGCAGGTTTCTGAATGACCTGCACTGTTTGGCACCGTCTTTTCTTCCTGTTGGTTTTGGGCCTTACCGCGCCGGGGAATCTCACTCCTGCAGGCGCCTCCATTGGAGGACCCTTGCCGGGGGGTGCTCAGCAGGTCGCAGCGGTTTACGAGTACGACGGCCAATTGAGTTACACGCAAGACCTACGGCCGAGTGGATCACCGCTCATATCGCAACGTTCGGCGACCGATCCGTTTGGGGATCAAGTGGAAGGTCGAGGTCCCTATGATGACCTACATTCCACGTCTACGACGGCTCCGAAATTTATTGCCCCAAAAGCACTACCGTGCGCCTCATTCCGAGCAGACACGCTTATACTGATGGCCGACGGTTCGAAAAAACCGATCGGTGAAGTTGAGGTTGGTGACAAAGTCGTTGCGACCGACCCGGTCACCGGGAAAACCTCGATTCGTGAAGTCAGACGTCTGTTCACGCACATCGATGACGACCTTCTCGACGTTGTCGTCCTCACTGAGGATGGTGTCGACACGATCCACACCACCGACCACCACCGCTTCTGGAACGACACAACCAAGTCGTGGGTCGAAGCGAAGGACTTGCGGGGCGGGGAACGGCTCTTAACCGCCGACGGCGACATCGTCACGATCGGGGAACTCAAGCGTGTTCCGGGTGCGGCACCAATGCTTGACCTCACCATCGAATACGACCACACCTTTTACGTCGCCCTAAACGACACCGCTGTACTCGTCCACAATCAAACGTGCCGGTTGACATCCGCGATTGATAATGATCCAGGGCTAGTAAAGGCGGCCCAACAAGCGGGCAAGAGCAATCAGGTCGAAATCGACATGTTGACTAGCAAGCTCAACGCCGGGAATGTAAACCCAGGGATTGGTACCAAAAAGCTCTTCGGCAACATTTCGTATCTTCGTGGGGTTGATGGGTCTCGGGTATTTTTCCGTCCTGTCGGCGACGGTTTCGAGATTCTTGCGAAGGCCAACAAGGCGAACGAGTCGCAAGTAATCGGGAAACTCGAGAAGCTCTATGGATGAGCAAGGTTGGACTGACCGCGGGGTCTACTGGGTGCGTCAGCTAGCGAGCGGTTGGAAACTCAGTCTTCTAGTTGGTGAGGACGTTGCGACCTCATTGGTTCATCCTTGCGACGTGACGCTGACTCGACCCGATGGTTCGCGCTACTACGGGACCTTCTGCACGTCCGCAATGCTTGAAACGATTCTGCAAAGTTCGAGGTTCCTGGCGATGAGCAGTTGGATCGCCGTGCGAACGATGTCGGTGTCCGAGATTTCGGACGTAGTCGAGGAGTTAGTTCTGCGAGGTGTGGTTGAAACCGCGTTCGAGGATATTGGCCCAGAGGTTGATCTTGATGAGTAACTCCGATCGTTTTAGACGCGTATCGAGCATCTGGTTGAGGGCGATTTTCAGGTTGCTCGCATCATTTCTAGCGATCGTTTTGTTCGTTGGAAGTTCGGCTGCTTCGGCTGCCGGGCACTCGACACGAAGTTCCGGCCAGTTTGCTCGTACCCAATTCCTGCCAGCAGCGACGAAAGTCCCCGTAGAACAACGGCGCGTAGACGGCGAGGGTTCTTTCGGTAGTGTGAAAGAGGCAACGACACTTGTCTCAGGCGGTAAATCAGAGCGGATTGCGGATTCGTTAGTTGGTCTGGTTCTAACTTCTGGTACGCGGAGCCGCCCAGATCAAGGAGACGACTCTTCCTTATTCATGCACACCACGGCGAGCAGAGTTGGCGCGGTGGCATACCGAGCGGGTTGCGATTCCGGTTTGCAACGCACTTCTTGCAACGCGCCTGACTTCTACGGCTTCTCCGAAAATGCCGGATCTCGATCTAACGTGTGGACTGCGTACAACTACGACGCGCTGCAACTTTTCCGCGTTTCGCAAACGTTAATGGCTACAAAACCACGTGTCTGCCCAGGAAACAGCTTCACTGCGGACACGCATGTACTTATGGCGGACGGAACCACGAAGCGAATCGAAGACGTCGCGGTCGGCGACATCGTCCTCGCAACCGATCCTAAGACCGGCAAGTCTGGCCCGCACACGGTCACGGCGCTGATCATCGGAGAAGGTGAGAAGCGCCTGATCGACATCGTCGTGGAAACGAACGATGGTCCGAAGACGATCGCTGCGACTTGGAACCATGACTTCTGGGTTGATGACCAAGGCCAGTGGTTGCGCGCTGACCGTCTCGACCGGGGTGATGATCTGCTTGCCCCGACGGGTGAACGCGTCACCGTGGTCTCTTCCAGCGAACGCACCGCTTACCGCCGAGTACACAATCTAACGGTCGCTGGTGTTCACTCGTACTACGTGCTCGCCGGCCGACAGCCCGTGTTGGTTCACAACGACGGAGACGAGTACCCGAGTCCACTCCCGACACAGAAGCAAGGCAAAACCCAACCGCTCACGAACGCTCAAGCAAAGGACTTGGCCGAGTACAACGGATACAGGGATACTGGCCGCACACTGAGGGGCGAGAAAATATTCACGGATGGAAAGAACTTCATCGTTCAAGATACGACTTCTCATAACGGGGGTACTTGGAAGATCGCGAAGTCTGAACGTGCGTTGGGCAGCAAAACGACGAGGACTGCTACAACCGACGCTCTGCTTGAACCGATCGGGTGCTGAACGATGTCCGACCATTGGGGCGTCAACGTCCCACATCTGACAGAGGACGAAGCGTCGCAATTGGTGACGTATGGTCTCGACGCTCTCGGTTTGAAGTTTGCCTACACGTTTGACCAAAGAGAATGGCTCTCATGGGGTTTGGATCACGAGGGTGTTCGAACCCTGGTGGCTGCCCTGAAACTCTCGGGACTTGGAGACCGGTGCGCAACGGGACTCCTGGAGATTCTTGAGGAGTGGCTGAGCAACCACGACGAACTTGACGCGGCTGGCGAGTTCGACTGAGTTGCCCGCGAGCAGGGCAAGTTGGGCGGATCTTGCGATTCGTACTTGTAGCGATCTTGAGCGGGCTTGGGCTTGTCGCCCCCGCTGTGCCAGCTGCGGGGGCTTATCGGAGAAGTGTCGACGATCCTTCGCTCGGATTAAGTGATAAGCGAGGGTCAGTCTCGAATTTGAGCAGCGAGCGTTGCCTCGTGCCAGCTGGATCGGACAAGCCAGATAGCTACGAAGTTGAACCAACGACGGACCTACAGCTTGGGGCTGCGTCGGCTAGGTTCCCGGCCAGCCTCGTCACAACGACAAATCTGCCGGACGCCTGCGCACAGGACATCGATCCGACAGCTAAGCGCTACGACGACACCCGCAACTCGCTCAAAGATGGGCCAATCGATACCCGTACAACTCGAGCTCTCGCCTCCGACGCGTACAGGTCCACGGGACCCGAAACCCCTTCTCGCAACCGCTCTGCCGACGGTGTTTGGTTCGGCAGTGTCTCAGACCATGTGTACGACGGTCCATCCACGTTTACGGCGGCATCGGAATTTATTGCTACAAAACCAGGAACGTTGCTCCGTGGTGATGGCCGCGCTGCTGCCGAGATATTCGAGGATGGCATGACCGCAAGGAATCCGGCGATGTCAATCGAGGAGCATCTTGCGGGTGGGGGAACGGTTTGATCGCGACTTCGAAGAGCAAGTTTGTCGCCACCGGGTTTGCAGTAAGAACAAAGGTTTGATCTACGTGATCGATGATGTCGGTAGTAATGCTGTGAAGTACCGAAGAGCTTCAACTTTATGAAGGGCGAGCAGGAGGTGCTTTCACTCGGATCGAGTCGACTCAGATACGAGGTGCGTACACCTTGAAGGGCGAATGGATTTCGAACCCGAACTATCGGAGTGGTTGATGATCCGTGCTGAGTTGTCTGTTGTCGAGGGTTCCACGGGCCGTGTCCTGCCTTGTGTGGTGGAAGGCTCCACGTCTGACGATGGATCGTCTTCGATTCTTCGCGTGACCGCTGAAGGTCTGACCGCGCTTGCGGGCGAAGGGTACGATTTCGAAGAAGCTCTCCAAGTTTTGCGTACCAGTCTTGAAGACCGAGGGCTGTTGCTTCTTTGCAACAGGTTTTGGCGCGACGCTTTCGTCACTTCTATGTCGCGGCAGATGAGCGACGGGTTGTCTTGCTATTTGGTGAGACCGAAGGTCCATCTTGATCCCGAGCAGGTCGTTGAGTGCCTTGGACCGGCTGATCGGTTGGTCGTAGCGACGATCGGTGAGGCCGAGGCCTTCGTCTCGAATTGGAAGGCTTGGTTTGAGAAGCCCGCTCTTCTTCGGTGGTTCAGTCGGATCTTCCGATGACGACGCTTTTGGTCGCGGTGCTTGCGTTGGCTGTTCTTCTCTTGCCAGCATCGATCGGTAACCCAGCGTCAGCTCTCAATGTGGAGTCGACCAGTCGACCGTCCGTCAACGCAGCAAGCCTGCACTCATGCGTCTACGCTGGCCATTGTTTGCCAGTCCGTCTCGCTGGTCAAGGAAGGGGGTTCCGATACACCGCCACTCACCATCCGCGAAAACTTGGAGTTCTTTGGCGAACTGCCGGGGATGAACTCGCCGAGAGACGCAATTGTTTACTGGTAAATGCTTCTTCGTTACGACAGTCAGGAAGCTACCGTCGTTGGAGCCGCGCCGGTCGCCTAGTTGGAGGTCAATCACATCAGTCAAGCCTTGCGATTGGGTGATGGTTGCGGCAAACTCGGGGAATGAACAGCACCAGTTTTCGGTTCGATGATCGTGCGGTTACGTGGCGACCGTTTCGGGGTCCGGAGGGATTGAGTTTTTGGGTGCTCGATGTGAGCGGAGCCCGGGGGCATGTCGACATTTTGTTCAAGCTTGATCCGTTCGCTCGTTGCGTTCCCCATAATCACGTCGGCGCCACTACGACCTTGGTGATCGAAGGCGAACACCGCACCTATGCCAAGAACGGAGATGATTGGGTTCTTGATCAGGTTCGCCCGCCTGGGACCTTTGTTTCCCATGACGGCGACAACGTCCATGTGGAAGAGGGTGGCGAAGAGGGCGCCATCATTCATCTTTCGATGCAAGCGGTGAACGGAGTGATTTGGGACCTAATCGATGAGCAAGAAGTCGTTACCGAGTCGACCACGGTGAACGATTTCCTGCGAGCTTTCGACCGTCAGAAGGCTCTCGCTTAATAAAGGTCTCGTTGGCGGCTCGTCTCTGAGAGTTCGAACCCTGTCTTTGGTCGCTCTGTTGTGCGCTCGGGTTGTCTTCCACCCTGAGGTTCCGGGCGGTTGTCAACGGTCGCAGAGTGCTGTCACAAGCGGCGCTAACGCCATTTGAGACTGTGTCATCACCCTCCCGGGGAGCGCCGCAACGGATGATTTTTGGTACCTGGCTGAGGTGCCTGAGCTAACAACTCCGGGACTGAGGGTTTACTAGTCTTTGCGGATGGCTAATCCAGGAAAGATCCGCTCAACCGACGTTACCGAAGGCCCCAAGAAGGCACCGGCCCGATCAATGCTTCGTGCTGTGGGCATGGGTGATGGCGATTGGGATAAGCCGCAGATTGGTGTGGCTTCGAGCTGGAATGAAGTAACCCCTTGCAATATGCCCCTTGACCGTCTGGCGAAACGAGCCAAGCAGGGTGTCAAAGACTCCGGTGGTTGGCCGCTGGAATTCGTAACTATCGCCGTTTCCGACGGTATATCGATGGGTCACGAAGGTATGCGTGCATCGTTGGTCAGCCGTGAGGTAATCGCCGACTCGGTAGAAACCGTTATGCATGCCGAGCGTATGGATGCGCTTGCTACCTTCGCGGGATGCGACAAAAGCCTTCCCGGCATGTTGATGGCCGCAGCTCGCCTCAACCTCCCCAGCATCTTTCTCTACGGCGGAACCATCCTCCCGGGCAAAGGCCAACACGGTGAAGCGCTTGACATCACCAGCGTGTTCGAAGCCGTTGGAAGCCACGCGGTTGGTAAGCTCACCGATGAAGAACTGAGTTACATCGAAACCCACGCCTGCCCCACCGAAGGTAGCTGTGCGGGCATGTTCACCGCCAACACCATGGCGTCCGTAGGCGAAGCACTCGGCATGTCACTGCTCGGCTCGGCCAGCGCTCCGGCCATCGATTCCCGACGTGATCAGTACGCATATGATTCCGGTGTTGCCATCATGAACCTGGTCAACAAAAACATCAAGGCTCGCGACATCATGACCCTGGCAGCGTTTGAGAACGCCATCGCCGTGGTGCTCGCGCTTGGGGGCTCCACCAACGCTGTGTTACACCTTCTTGCCATTGCCCATGAAGCCCGTGTTGATCTGAAGCTTGAAGACTTCAACCGTGTTGGCAAGCGCATCCCGCACATCGCCGATACCAAGCCTGGCGGACGCTTCCATATGACCGATATCGACAACATCGGTGGCATCCCCGTCGTCATGAAACACCTCCTTGATGCCGGTTTGCTACACGGCGACGTGATGACCGTTACCGGACGCAGCTTGGGAACTGAGCTTGAGGCCCACAACCCACCCCCACCCGATGGCACCGTTATTCGTCCGCTCTCTAACCCCATTCATGCCGATGCGGGCATTGTGGTTCTGCATGGCACGCTGGCTCCGAAGGGCTCAGTTGTAAAGGTCGCCGGACTCACCAAAGAGCAGCTGCAGTTCGAGGGCCCAGCTCGCGTGTTCGAGGGCGAAGATCCCTGCATGGACGCGATTCTTGCTGGCGACATCAAGCCGGGAACGGTTCTCGTCATCCGCTACGAAGGCCCCAAGGGTGGCCCGGGTATGCGCGAGATGTTGGCCATCACCGGTGCGCTCAAAGGTGCCGGACGTGGATCAGACTGCGCGCTTATTACCGATGGTCGCTTCTCTGGTGGCACCTGGGGCTTTTGTATCGGCCACGTTGCCCCCGAAGCGGTCGACGGTGGACCAATTGCTTTCCTGCGTGATGGTGACATCATCCGGGTCGATGTACCGAACCGCAAGCTCGACGTACTCGTTGATCCAGCCGTGCTCGAATCTCGTCGGGCCGATTGGGTGCTCCCAGAACCCCGCTACACCTCAGGTGTGCTGGCCAAGTTCGCCAAGCTCGTGCAAGGTGCCGACATGGGCGCAGTCACCCTGCCCTAATCTCGCACTAACTCCACGCGGAGCCACATCACCAAGATTGGTATCTGAACTGGTTACGAACCGGTTCAGATACCGAACTCTTAACGGTGCGCTGGCCGCTCGATCAACCGTTGTATGTGCGTGTGTGTCGCGTTCTGTGTTGTGCATGTTGACAAGGCGAGCAGCTCAGATCGGTGCCCGAACCTATCGACAGTGTCAACAAGCGGAACTTTGACCATTCCGCAGCTGTGTCGATTGCATGCCCAAACGGTGTGTTGAATAGGTCCCTTGGTAAGACCAGCACGCCAGTAGCCTCAGTGGGTGACGTTGAAGGAACGATGGGTAGCGGTGTTGGTGGCCGCAATTTGGGGATACAACTTTGTGCCGGCCCGCTACGGCATTGCCCAATTTCCCCCTCTGCTGTTTGCGGCGCTGCGTTTTGCCGCCGTGGCTATTCCCGCCGTGTTCTTCGTGAAACGGCCCAAGGTGCCATGGCGATCTGTGGTGGCTGTCGGCATGTTTATGGGCGTTGGCCAGTTTGGGTCGCTCTACGTTTCTATGCACAACGGGATGCCCGCGGGGCTGGCCTCGATTGTGATGCAAATGCAGGCGCTGTGGACGGTGTTGTTTGCGGTGTCGTTCCTTGGTGAGCACCTGCAGCGACGCCACGTCGTTGGTATGGGTGTGGCTTTCGCCGGGCTTGGAATCATCGCGGCGAACCGAGCGGAAGCCACACCGTGGAGTGCGTTGGGGTTGTGTCTTTTCGCGTCGGTGTGTTGGGCGTGTTCCAACATCACCACCCGGAAAGCCCGCTCCAATGAGCCGTTTGCGCTGGTTATTTGGGCCTCCGCGGTTGCTCCCATTCCGTTGCTCGGCCTTTCCTTTCTAGTCGACGGAGGAGCGAAAATCTCTGCATCGTTTCAGGAAGTTCCATTCAGGGCGATCTACGGAGTGGTGTTCGCGGGGTTCATAGGTACTATTGGTGCTTATGGTTTGTGGAGCAAACTGCTCGCCTCTCGACCGGCTTCGGAGGTGGCGCCCTATTCGCTACTCGTTCCCTTCTTTGGGATCAGCTCGGCATGGGTGTTTCTTGATGAACGCCCGGCAGCCGCGGAACTTGTTGGTGCTGCGGTAATGATTTTGGGTGTGGCGATCGTGAGCGGTTTGCGTTTTCGGGCTAAGGCGTTGAAGGCGGTATGAACGCTGAAGGTCGATGGCAGCAAGGCTCCCAAACCCATTACGACGTGCTTGACGTACCCTTCGATGCCAAGCCAGACCAAATCCGCGAAGCGTACCGAAACTTAGCGCTCGAACTTCACCCTGATCGAAACCCCGATGAAGACGCGGCGCGGGCAATGCAACTGCTAAACGATGCCTGGTACGTTCTTGGCGATGCAGAACGTAAGCACGCGTATGATCAACTTCTCTTCAGTCCACCGGTAGCTATACGAGACGACAACTACTACGGAAGAGATTTCAACGGTGAGGATCCGCGATTGTTTCTTTCTAACCATCGGCTTCGTGTGCCGTTCACCACGATCCTTCTCATCGTTTTGGTGTTCATTTTCTTCGTGACCGCCTACGTTGGCCCCAACACCCGCTAAACCAGGAGTGCTGGCTCATTTACCGAAAAGATCAAACCATGGGCCACGGGTAGGCGTAATCAGAGTGAGGTGCCGGGAACGTTGGTTTGCGCGTTAACTTCCCTGCCCGTTCGATAAGCATACGTATCTCTTCGCCGTCGAGCAGTTCGTCGAGGGGGCCAAGTGAGCCGGGTGTGGCCTCTGAAAGTCGAGCGATGTCGGCTAAGAGCAATTTTGGAATGCGGTCGCCAGCAAAATCCCACATGACGGTGCGCAGCTTGAACTCTTCGTGGAAGCACAAGCCGTGATCGATACCCCAGATCCCATTGTTGCCATCCACAAGAACATGGCCACTTTTTCGATCGGCGTTGTTGGCCATGAGATCGAGAGTGGCTAAGGTCCGGAGAGCAGGAAGCAGTGTTTTGCGGCTGTTGGTCACCGGTTCTGAATCCCCGACCGTCATGGATTCCATCAGCGTGAAGTAATGCTGATCGAAATCGGCATCCACAAACAGCTGGACCGAGCCAACGCCAAAATCACCATCCCGCAGTACCGTGCGAGGGATTACGTCCCAGCCAAGAAATGCCGCAAGCTCATACATCGCCACTTCGCGCTGGTATAAACCACTCGGAAAATCCCACAGGGGACGCTCGCCTTTGTGGGGCTTGTAGATAGCTTTCACTGCCCGTTTGGCGGCTAGCGCTTCCTCGATCGGTTCTTCGCTATCGAATGCCAGGGTTACCAGGAACGTGGCGTTGGAACTCCACGGCATACGACCGTCGATCGACATCATGCCATCGCGAAGCACATCAAGCTCGATTTCGGCGCTATTGACCAAGTCGCTATTGACCAAGTCGCTTTTCACCAAGTCGCTAGTCACCAATGAGTTTTGCGCGACATCGCTTTGAGCGCAATCGTTCGATGCTTCTTCGCTCAGCATTACAGCAACACTCTTCGTTTGTTCGGCACCGGTAGTACTTACGCCCGGCAAGGTAGGTTTGGCGACGGCTTGCTTGGCGGGCGCTGAATCGGTGGAGGGCACAGTGAGGATTTGGGGGTTGAGGATGTGGGTGCGCTAGTTGTAACACGCGCAGGTGTAGCCATCAGGATCAATAGAGGCGCTGCACAGCACGCATGTTGGCCGCCCAGCGCTCACGATGCTGCGGGCGTTATTGGCAAACGTGATGGCCTGCGGGCGAGTGAGAAAGAAGCGTGCTTCGCTGCTGTCTTCACCGCTTTGCGTCATCTCTTCAAGGACAACGACTAAACGATCGGTGGTGCCTTCGTAGCCGATCCCGATGGATCCAACTGGCCATTCATTAAATACGGGAAGATCGAGCGCCGACCAGGTTGCGGGAGGCGCTTCGGTTGATGCTGGCGGAATATTCTTCAACATCTTTGATAGCGCATCAACAAGGGCCACGACTTGAACTTTTTCGGCCTTAAAGGACAGCAACACTCGGGGAGCGGCAACCTGAAAAAAGAACGTTCGCTCTCCGGGCATGCCAATCGTGCCAACGACAAAACGATCGACAGCCTCTAGTTCGAACGTGCTCATGTTTCGCTCCCGATTCTTGCATTCTGAAGGTTCGCAACCCATTGAACATTGACTGCTCGTTGGTAACTGGATGTTCTGTCGTTGCGGGTTATTTGACGGGCACCCGTTCTTGCTGAGGAGCCAAATACCCGATGAAAGCTAGTTGCTTGCATCATGATGGGGCTAGCTTTCCCAGGGCGCCAGTGTCGTTCACGGTAAGCACATTGGGGCCCATTGGACCGTAAGTGATCGCGGTAACAGAACATGTGCTGATCGATATTCGTTGAAACAAATCGAGATGGGTGCCCAGCGCATCAGCAACGGCAGCCTTGATCGGGTCGGCGTGGCTGAAACACAGAACAACCCCACCTAGGTGACGTTCTTTCAACACGGCAAGTGCACTTACTATTCTTGTTTGCATTTCAGAAAATGATTCACCGTTTGGAAAGCGAAATCCCGATGGATACCGCTGCACGGTTGGCCACTCCGAAAGTTTGTACAGGTCCTTCAAATCGGCGCCGGTCCAATCCCCAAACTCGCACTCAAGCAGCCCCTTGTTGATGGTGACGCTCATCGCTCTACGTTTTGCTGTGGGTGCCGCAGTTTCTCGAGCCCGTTCCAGCGGAGAGGAGTATATTGCGTCAATTCGCTTCAGTGCATCGAGACGCATCGCGACCGCTGCGGCCTGCTCGTTGCCCGCATCGGAGAGGTGTAAACCCTTGGCTCGGCCAGGGAGCTTTATGCCCGTTGTGGGTGTTTGTCCATGGCGAACCAAAATGATTGTGGTCGAGGTGGGTGCGACTGGTTTTTTCGCCATGCCTCTACGCTAGCAACGACCTGCCACAATCCCAACCGCTTGCTGTTCAACCACGCTGACCTGCATCGAGAGTTGTCCAGAGCGGATTTTTATGAACGACTCGTTGAAAGAGTTCAGGCCCAGTATGCCCCGACGGATGGGCACACCAGACCTGAACATCTATGACCCTACCTCAACGAAATCTCTATGCAGCTGAGAACAACGCCAGTCAGCGAAAATCCTTGTTTTGTAGAAACATCAAGCATCGTGTGGGAGTAGGTAACTGTTTTAGGAACTGCTACGTGTAGTGGTTACCGATTCGTCAGAGGATCCCAGACTTGGAGTTGGTACGCTGAAGTGATTGCCCAGCGGCTTTAGATATCGGAAAGGGCGCTTCCGAGGGTCACCTTGGTGGAGATCGATTGGCTGCCCCTAAGGAGGGTCATGTCCACCACGTCACCGGATTTATGCTTTCGGACCTGTTCGCCCAACTGCTTGTTGTCGGTGATCTTGACCCCATCGAAGTTGGTGATGATGTCGCCACGTTGCAGGCCAGCATTCTGAGCAGGCGAACCAACGGTGACATCAACCACGATGGCTCCTTTATCGGTTCCGAGTGAGTACTGCTTTTGAATATCGGCATCCATGGTTTGGGTAGTTACGCCAAGGAATGTCTTTGGCTTGCCGATTTCACCGGAGCGAATCTTTTCAACAATGGGAAGGATCGAGTCAACCGGGATCGCAAAACCGATGTTGTTGGTGTTTTGGTAGATCGCCGTGTTCATTCCCACGACCTGTCCTCTCGCGTTCACCAGCGGTCCGCCGGAGTTTCCTGGGTTGATCGCTGCGTCGGTTTGTAAGAGGCCGGTGAGACGCTCGCCATCGCCTTCAAGAGTTCGATTCGTGGCTGAGAGAATTCCCGTAGTAACGGTTGGGTTTCCCTCCAAGCCGAGTGCATTGCCAATGGCAACAACCGATTCGCCAACTTTCATATCACCGGACTTCCCCAGTGCGGCCGGAACGAAATCGCTCACGTTGCGGCATTTGACAACCGCAACATCGTTTCCGCGATCACGACCAACAACATCGGCCTGGCAGGTCTTCCCGCCCGGGATGGTGACCTTAATTGTTTGCGCATCGGCGATGACGTGCGCATTGGTAAGTACGAAGCCATCTTTGCTGAGTACGATCCCGCTGCCAGCGCCTTCGGGTACTTGCGAGGAGCCGAACATATCTGCGCTCGGGAACCCTTTCGTGCTGATCGTAACGATACTTTTCGAAAGTTCACTTACGATTCGCGGCACATCGGCTTGTCCGGTCGACGACGCCAATGCCGGGACAACTTTTGTTCCAGAGTTTTGCGGAGCAATCGCCGCGGCGGAGGTAGCGCTGTTTGAGTTCGCTTGGGTGTTTTGTTTGTTGTTGGTATCGCGAGTGTTAGCCAGCACCCCACCAAGGATGGCCCCACTAGTTAGAGCACCTACTAATCCGCCGATGAGAGCCGGCTTTATCCAGCCTTGCTTTTTCGTGGGGGGAACGGGTGTCGAGGCGCTGGTTTGGTCAAGTGATCCCGGGTTACTTTCGGGCGCCGAAGAGGATTCGGAAGAGTATTCAGAATATATAGAGGGCTGCGTATCGTGTTCAGCGGTAGCGGATTGAGGGCTGGTTTGTTGTGCCGTGTTTTGCGTGTCGTGCTGAACAATTTGCGTGTCGTGCTGAACAAGCAGTTGTTTGGTGTGATCGGGTGTCAAGCCATTTGGCTCAGTCTGCTGGCCCGGCCAACGAATAGCGGTCGGAGGAACCGGCGATGCCTCTGTTCGTGAAGGTTCTGTCCACGAGGTCATTTGGCTGATCACATTTGATTCGGCTGCGCCAGGTTGTGATGTGCTGGCCGCAATTGGCGCCCATTGTGACAACGATGATGGGGTGGAGGCATCGAAAGCGAGTGCGTCCTGAGCATCAGCATCAATGGAGCTGTAGCCGAAGTCGTTGTTTGGTGTCGCGGTGATTTGATCCACGGTAAGATCTCGAAGTTCGACGGGATTGTTCATGCCCGTAGCGCTGTCGGTGTTCGTAGTTTCCATAGCGTCATTCTTGCCGCTTGTTCGTGAGAGCGGAATGAAACTCCCGAAACCCGAATGGCATTTTCTCGCCTTCGGGTGTAATCACTTCCCCGGAAGCACTTCAGATCCGAGAGTGAGTGTGCGTGCCCGATTGAAGATGGCATCGATCATTGGCTCGGTGAGCTTTCCAGTGAAGGTGTTCTGTTGGCTCGGGTGAAACGAGCAAAGAATGGTGATCGGTGTCCCAGCGGCGTTGGTGGCGCTGGTTTCTGCTCCATGCCCAAACTTTGCTTTGGTTGCTGCAGCGAATTCTTTGACCGCGACATCATAGGCAAACTTACCAAGTGTGACGACAACGGAGACGTTGCGTAAGAGTTGGATTTCCGTTTGAAGAAACGTCAAGCACCGATTTCGCTCATCGGGTAAAGGTTTGTTGTCGGGCGGGGCACAGCGCACCGCTGCGGTTACCCAGGCGTTCTGAAGGGTAAGCCCATCGCTAAGATCCGTAGAGTTGGGTTGGTTGGCAAAGCCTGCCTTGTGCATGGCGCGGTAAAGCCAGTCTCCCGAACGATCGCCGGTAAACACACGGCCCGTCCGGTTTGCCCCATGCGCTGCTGGCGCTAAGCCAAGAACAAGAACTTGGGCCGATGAATCACCAAAGCCGCTCACCGGTTTACCCCAGTACGTATCATCACGATACGCTGCGCGTTTTTCCACCGCTACTTGTTCACGCCAGCTAACTAGTCTTGGGCATGCTCGGCAGTTGTGAATGTCGGCTTGGAGTTGGTCGAGCGGATCCCGCTTACCGGAAGGTGTAGTTCGCTTGCCCATCGGTGTTGTTAGCGCACCCGTGGAAGGAGAACCGTGACCGTGGCACCGGCGCCTCCGGCATTATTCTGCGCGCTTACTGAACCGTGGGCTCGTTCAACAACAGCTCGAACAATGGCTAGTCCAATTCCGGTTCCGCTACTTGCAGTTTTTGTGCGTGCTGGATCGGCCACGGTGAAACGTTCAAAGGCCACCGACAAAAACTCCTCAGGAAATCCGGGCCCATCGTCGCTTACCGCAAGGGCTACCTGTTCGGTGGAGGCGGCAACGGATACCGCGATACTTGATTGTGCAAAACGCGCGGCGTTGCGAACGAGGTTCTCAATGACTTGGCTCAAACTGGCTTCATCGATACGTACGTGGGCCGCTTCACCACTCACACTGACCAACACGCCTTGAGTGATCTCGGTGGCCATCCGGTTGGTGACGTCGGTGGCAACGTGCAACGCGTCGCAGGAGGCCTTTCGTTCGGGGAGCAAAGCACCAGCGCGGGCCGCAACCAGAAGGTGTTCGGCTAAACGTGAAAGTCTCTCCACTTCGGCCAGCGCTCTGCGCAGTGTGTCTTGCGTTTCTGCGGCATCACCGGGATGGATCTGCGCGAGTTCGAGTTCGCCCCGCAAGATGGCCAATGGTGTCCGTAATTCGTGGCTGGCATCGTCGACGAATGACTGTTCTCTACGGAACGACAATTCGAGCCGATCAAGCATGGAGTTGATGGTGGCTCCCAGGTACGTAATTTCGTCTTGTCGATTCGGAATCGGTAAGCGACGGCCTGTGTCTGCGCGGGTGATTGAAGCAGCCTCATCGGTCATTCTGCGTACCGGACGCAGCGCTGCGCCAGAAAGGAACCATCCAGCAAGACCCAGGAGAAGTACTAAGCCCGGCCCACCGGTTGCCAGGGTGAGAAAGAGCCGACGACGGGCTTCTTCGGCCAGGTCGAGGGAGGAGCCAACCACAACAACAACGGGGGTGGTTCGAAGGGTTTTTCGGATGGCCAACAATCGCCCCGGGGTGCCGAGGGCGGGAAGTGTTTGTTCGATTTGGAGCTGACCCTGGTTGAAGACGTAACGAAGTTGTTCGTCGGTCAGCAGCGAGAAATCTGCGAGAACCGGGGAGAGGTCAACCACTACCCCCAGCTGACTTACTACTTGTGCATAGCTTTCTGACGTTGGAAACTTTCCTGTTTGCTCGATCGTTGTTGCAATTTGGTCAACGCGTTTGTAGAGCGACCGTGTCACGAGATCGTCGGCGTTGCGTCGCTGGTCATTCATGAGCAGAAGAGAGCCTGCGGCCACCAAGAGCGTTGCGGCCAAGACAAACAAGCCGGTGAGTCGAAGTCGAAGCGATGGACGCCACAATCGCATAGGTGTATCAGTGCTTACCGTAGCTACCTCGGTGCCGGGAACTAGCCCAACGGCGTTTGCGGAATCTGGTGGGGTTGGTCGTGCCAGTGGACGTGTTGGAGCCGATAGAAGATCAGTTTCACCCGTGACGGGCACTATCGTCCCCGGAGGGATAGGAGCGAACACCTCCGTAGTTTGCATCACGACGATGCAGGGGCAGCGCTGAGGTCCACGGCGGGTTTGGGGGCCCGAATGACGTAACCAACACCGCGAACGGTTTCGATGGTCGCTGTTCCGAAAGGTCGATCGATTTTGTCCCGCACGTAGCGCACGTAAACATCGACCACATTGGAGGTGCCGTCGTAGGCGAAGTCCCACACGTGTTCAATGATCTCCGATCGACTCACCACGCGACCTTGGTTGCGCGCTAAATGGATGAGTAGGGCAAATTCGGTGGGGGACAGATCAACAGAGGTTTCGCCGCGCTGCACGCTATGGGTTGCTGGGTCAACCACCAGATCACCGAGCGGATCAGGAACTACCAAGGCGGCTGGTCTTGGTGCTGGGTCTCGCCGACTTACCGACCGTAGGCGCGCAAACAGTTCAGCGAGTGCGAACGGTTTGGTGAGGTAGTCATCCGCGCCCGCATCGAGTCCTTTAACCCGATCGTCAATTCCGTCGCGGGCGGTCAGCATGATGATTGGTGCCCATCGTTCCCGACGGCGCAATTCTCGGCACACCTCGAATCCATCCGGGGCCGGGATCATGGCATCGAGCACGATGGCGT
Organism: Acidimicrobiia bacterium; assembly: GCA_043718695.1. Classification (GTDB taxonomy): domain Bacteria; phylum Actinomycetota; class Acidimicrobiia; order Acidimicrobiales; family JANYDT01; genus JANMZO01. The sequence goes on from JAYSVF010000219.1 coordinate 19,273, forward strand.
CGTAGTCGACCTCCGTGGCGCTCCACAACGCATCGGTGCCGTTATCTGCAACATCTACTGCATGGCCCTCTTTGTCGAGGGCTCTACGGAGTAGACCAGCCATCGCTGGATCGTCCTCGACCACCAGAATCCTCATGGGCCAACACGCTACTGGCGACGCAGTGAAGTTTCGATGAGACGCAATCGTGCTTGCCTGCGGAAAGACCGAACTTCTACCGGATGAGTAAGCCGGTTTGTAAGAGATGGGCGGGTGGCCAGGAAGCCACGGCGGACGGCTTCCTGGCCGGCGTTTGCACGCCCGTCCTGGGCAGACCTAAGCCACATCCCAAGGTGCTTTCCCCGGCGGGAGGGGTCGGCAAGACAAACTCTAACAAGGTCTGGAAATTTGTCAAGGCGGGAAAAATCCCCTCTTTCGGTGCAGGGAATGCACGATTTCGTATCCGTGCAGATCAACTTCGCAAAATCGGCAGGTCGAGGTGCCTAACAATTTGGTAAGCAAGTACTTCGCAACGAAACCCCAGGCCAATATGACAACTGTCACATATCAAAATCTGAGGCTACGCTGAAGGCTCGGCATCACCGGGAAGGGAAGGCGTCGCTCTCGGGGCTACCAAATCTCAGGAGGCAGCTGGAGCTACCTCAACTTTGGGCTTTGGTGGTGGGATACCCAGCCGTGGATTGGTGAAGTTGACAGTTTGGGGCCAACGCCTACGACTAACAATCGACAACTTCTTCATGAGCTCAATTGCGCCGGGATCGTCGTCACCCGGTCGGCCTTCAATCACCCCAGCTTCGAGCATTTCGATCATGAGTTTTCGGCCAGCGTCGGTACGAATGATGGTGAGGGTCCAGTCATTGAATGCGCCGATTCCTCCAGTGGAGATATCGGCATGTTCTGCGGCAAAATCAGGGCAGGTCATGCAACCCGAGCGAGTCCAGGCGTGGCATTCCTTGAGATTGACCTCGTGGTAACTGCCATCCTTCATCCAAATTTGGAAGACGCCCTTGATGTTCATCTTGGCCATGTCTTGTTTCTTCAAGCCGTATTTGGCTTCGAAGAGTTCTTCGAAAATTGCGTCATCGAACGTTTTGGAACACAGCAAACCAATATTCAATGCGAACTTACGAGCTGGTTTACCGGCCTTGCGTGCATTCATCACACTCGGCACACTCGACATACAACTCATACCCACGAGTGCAAGCTTCTCCAAACCAAGCCCAACTGCTTCGGCATAGGCCATGGTGTTGGCCGAATAGGTGTAGCGCGACCCAGCGGAAGCCACGACTTCTTCCTTGGTGCGGGCAACTCCAGGGATGGCTTTCCATGATGACCCATCGCCTTCAAGGAAGCTCACCAGGGCCCCGTCGATGTAACCCTTCTCGAGCGCGAAGATCAACATGGCACTCACTAAACCGCCGTCTTGGCCGTTTTTGAGAATGTACTTATCCGTTGCCCGAGCCAAGATGATGTCCTTGGAAATGCCAGCAACCTCATCGTCTTCACGTTCGCGTTTGAACATGAACGTATCGATTTCGGTTTCCCAACTCCGGAACCGTGGACAGGCTCGGGTGCAACTGGTGCATCCCCGATCACCGTGCCCACAACCACCCGGACCATCCTCGGATTCGAGATGGAAAGGCTTGTAGATGCCAAGGGTGTCGTCATAGCCAAGAACATCATGGGGACAAGCCACCACACAACCAGCGCAGCCGGTACACAAGTTGTTGGTGACTACTTCGTCCCAAAGGTGCGCCCAGTGGGCTTTATCAACCTTGGGTTTTCCGGCCGGCGCAACTTCGGCAACGGCGTCTTGTGGAGGGGCTTCGGTCATCGAC
>JAYSVF010000220.1:0-3540 GCA_043718695.1 Acidimicrobiia bacterium
GAGATGACTGCCGATGCGGCGGATCGCATGGCTTTGGCGTTGTCCTCAACCGTGCCTTCTGGGTCATATTGCATGGCTGCGGCCAAACCCTCCGTTGCCCCTCTGGTGCCGACGACGCGTACCGATTTGGAAGTTAACGGCGCAACTTGTTCTGCCACGGCGATGATGTTTTTGTTGTTTGGCAAGATCACTACGGAATCAGCAGGGCAAGCGTCGACCGCTTCAAGCAATTGCGCCGTGGAGGGATTCATTGATTGCCCACCAGTAACAATCCTCTGTACACCTAGGGATAAAAAGAGCCGCCGCAAACCATCCCCAGAAGCCACAGCCACCACAGCAGTAGTGCAGGGTGCGTTCACATGCGGGGGTTCTTCGTCGGCCATGCCCGCAGCGGTTGCTTCGCGCACCCAACGTTCTTCTTCCATTTCTTCGAGCAGATCCGTCACCCGAATTTTCCGCGGACGACCTATATCAGTTGCTGCTTCAATCGCGGCGCCAATGTCATCGGTGTGGATGTGGCAGTTCCATAAACCATCGCCTCCAACGACCACAATCGAATCACCAATTGAGGCCCATGCGTCTTTGAATCCGGCGATTGAATCATCGGGTGCTTCAAGGAAATACATGACCTCATAGCGAAGATCGGCAATGCCGGGTACGCCACCATGTTCGAGGGGACGGCTACCGCTTCCGGCCGCAATCTCGTGAGGCATAGGCGTGCCCGGAGCCTCAACTACGGGAACTGGCCGTCCATCGAGCAAGAGCAACGCCGCGTCAAGCAACAAGCACAGGCCCGCTCCGCCCGCATCGACTACTCCGGCTTTTTTCAAAACCGGGAGCAAATCCGGTGTGGAGTCGAGAGCAATTTGGGCTTTCTCCCGAGCGGCAACCACTACGTCAAGAAGGGATCCACCTCGACCTGCAGCATCAGAAGCACCTTCGGCAGCACCGCGAACCACGGTGAGAATCGTTCCCTCGATGGGCTTCATAACCGCCCCGTAGGCAGCCGTCGACGCGGCACTAAGCGCGCTGGCAAAATCGACGGGGCCAATTGCGGTGAGTGCCCTGCATCCAGAGGATAAGCCTCGCAGGATTTGCGACATGATGACCCCAGAGTTCCCGCGGGCACCCATAAGCGAACCGTGCGAAATCGCTGCGCAGACAACGTCCATAGAGGCATCGGACGGAGAAGCGAATCCGGCTTTCGCGCAGGCGATGTCAATCTCGGCGACCACCGATTCGAGGGTAAGGGCCAAATTGGTTCCCGTGTCACCATCAGGCACCGGGTACACATTGAGACGGTTGACTGCCGATTGGTTCGCCCGGAGTGCATCACGGAATCCCCCCACCAGCGCCGCCATGTCCCCCGCTCGAAACACCGACGGATCGACCATTACCCTGCTCGCCGGGGTCGCTAGAGCCGCCGATACTGTGCTGGAGGTGCCGACGAGTCCTGCAGGTTCGGTTGTATTGAGCGGTGCTGCTGTGGTCATCAAAGCTCCTGGTGGCTGGATGCAAAGCTCGATCGGGTGGTACATCGCTCTTGAGCAGCCAAAAATCGGGTGACACAGTTTTACAGCCTTGGCGACCTTTGCCACACGAAACGCGGCGAAACCGACGAAACCTTGTCCCCTTCTCGCAATTTGGCCCTTTTATGAGGCTTCCCCCTACTTTGGGCAGCGGTTGAACAACCAAATTTTCGCCATTCCGGGTAGCGCTACCGAGCGCTCCGGTAATCGGGACTGGTTCTGCGGTGCTATTCTTTTCCGGTTCCTACAGGGCCCGGTTTACTTCGTTGATTCAAAACGTTGTTGACCGAGCCCAGTTCGTAGGAAGCGAACGATCCTCTGGCCGCAAGGTCAGCAAACGTCCGGACCTGGCTAAACGGTCAGTCCTAAAGATAGGTGTGAGTCATGGCAAGTGTGTGCGAAGTCTGCGGCAAGAAGCCGTCGTTTGGCATGAGCGTGAGCCACTCCCACGTTCGGACAAAGCGTCGTTGGAATCCAAATATCCAGCGAGTGCGAGCATTGGTTAATGGCACCGCTAAGCGTGTCAATGTGTGTACTGGCTGCCTCCGGGCAGGCAAGATCGTCAAAAACGTTCGGGTGTAAGAACCACCGGCTCGGCTGTCGCCGAGTTTAGAACGACTACATCTTCGTCCCAGGTTTGCAACCTGGAAACGGATCGATAAAGGAAGGCGACGCAAACCAGCGTCGCCTTTTGCGCGTCTCTCCTCATTTTCAGGCGTTGTGACGGAAGGTAACGGATATGAGCACAAACCGTCACAACGCATCTGTTCTGAGGTCGTGCAGCCTTAGTTTTTGAACTCGGCGAAGCGTTGTGTGGCGAGTGGGGTGCACAGTCCTTCAGCCAAAAACGCGAACATCGTTTCAACCTGTTGTTCGGCTGGTGGCCACGGCATTTCGGGATGCGCGATGCGCAGCGAGGCAATGCCGTGCACCTGGGACCACAACAGGATCGACATTTCAAGGGCTGAAGCTATCGGGCGAACCATTCCCTCTTTAATGGCATTTTCTACGGCTCGCACAAGATCAACCAGCCCTCGCATTTCGGAAGACTCAAGATCGAAACTGTCGTGTGCGAAGTCTTTGTGTACATGGGCACCGGGGGTCATGAACAACACTCGATATTGTCCGGGGTTATCGAGGGCAAAGCGCACATAGGCCAACGCTCGGCCCATGATTTCCCCCAGTGGACCGTGATGCGCTGCAGCGCCTGCGTTGAGGTAGTCCCCGAATCGGTTGTACGCGCGTTCGCAGACGGCCAAAACCAACGCGTCTTTATCTTCAAAGTGACGGTAAATAGATGGGGCAGAAACCATCACCATTTGGCTAATCGCCCGAATCGAAACTTCTTCAGCATCACCCGTTTCCATGAGGAGTTTCTCGGCAGCATCAAGGATTTCCTCGCGCAGCCGCTCCCCTTCGCCCCGGCGGGCACGAATCCGTTTCACCGGCGCAACCGCTTCGACGACGTCGTCAGCGCCTGGGGCGGTTGGTGTATCGGCTGACTGGGGCATTGGCAAGATCCTGATCGTTGAAAGATTCTCCTCAACGTTAGCGGTGTTACCAATGCCACAGTGGTGCCGTTCCGCAGGCTTTTTCTAAACACCAACCAGGCGATCAGGCGAACGAGCCGGCGCATCACCGTCGGCACCATCGGCAGAGTCGGCATCACCATCCTTTTCGGAATCGCCACGGTCCATGTTCGAGGAGTTCGCAGGTGGGAATGCTTCAAGCACCACGTGTTCGCTAAGGCCGATGCGTTGTTGCAGTCTTCGCAACGGTGCAGGCGCCCACCAGTTGGCTTCACCAGCGAGGCGCATAAAGGCCGGAACCAACGTGGCCCGGATCACAAACGCATCGATGAGTACGGCAAGGGCCAGGCCAAGACCGAACAATTTGATGAAGGAAATCCCCGAAGTGGCAAAGGCAATGAACACCAACGCGATGAGAACTGCGGCGGCGGTCACGATGCGTCCGGTACGTTCCAAACCAATGGCCACGGATCGTGTGTTGT
>JAYSVF010000023.1:0-2403 GCA_043718695.1 Acidimicrobiia bacterium
GCCGTCGGCATATCGCCCGTCAACAAATGCTCATCGGAGTGGCAGAGGCCCGAGGAGGCCAGCTTCACCAACACTTCACCCGCTTCAGGATCGCGGACATCGACTACCTCGATCTTCCACGGTCCGCCTACCTCGTACAGAACTGCTGCTTTGGCCTTCATGTTTCTCCCAGACGTTCAACGTCACCGACGGTCTTGTCGGCAACTCCGAACCGCGTGACAACTCGGCTCGATGGATACGACCGTAGTCACCATTGTGGCCATCCGTCACATCGCCCTGCCGGAAGACACCTTTCGATGAGCTAGTGACCTGATCAGAACTCGGTCGCTGAATTGGCGATTCACGGTTCGCTTTGTCGCAAGAACGCAGGAGGCACTGCCTGCCCTGCCGGAAGACATCTTTCGATGAGCTAGTCAACGAGGGTCAATAAGGTTGCGGCGGGGTCTGGTGTGGTGACGGGTGCTGTGACGGGCGTGTCGAAGGCCGGTGTAGCAGGAGCTCGGTAGGCAAGGGCGACAGCGATCATGGAGAAGACGGCGGCCAACGAGAAGCTGAGCGCGAGGGGCGTGATGGTGCCATCGAATCGGTTGGCGGTGATCGTGCCAAGAATCGATCCGACGGCCATCGATGTTGAACCCAACACAGCGGCTGCTGTCCCGGCGATGGCACCGAGTGGTTCGAGTGCTGAGGAGTTGGAGTTGTTTAACAGCGTATTGTGCGACGAGATAGTAAGCGCGAGTATGACTAAGTACAACCACAGCGGGGGCTTGCCGTTCGTGGCGAGAGCCAACACCAACATAACGGTAGAACCAACGAAGTAAGTGCGGCTCAGGAAATTCACTAAGCGTTTCAAACCGAGGCGCATCACCGCTTTTCCGTTGGCAATGATGCCGGTCGACATCACTGCGGCCATGGCACCGAAAATGATTGGGAAGGCTTCACGTTTGTTGAATACTTCATCGAAAATCTGCGAGGAACCCGAGATATAGCCACTGAATGCACCCATGAGTACGCAGTTACTGACGAGCAGCCACATGGTCCGTCGGCTTTTTCCCATGGCCCGGGCAGCGGCGGCTACCGACGTAAACGATATCGGTCGTCGGCGTTCGGTAGGGAGGGTTTCGGGGAAACGGAAACTGATCCAGGTGAGTATCAATGCCGCGGCGCCGGTGCAGGTGAAAAACACGGCACGCCAGTTGGCCACGGCCACAATTGCGGCGCCGAGACTGGGGGCGAGGATGGGTACAAGCAGAAACGTCGCCATAACAAACGACATTTCTCTGGCCATCGCCGCGCCGGAAAAGGTGTCGCGAACCGAGGCCATGAGCACTACTCGAATTGCGCCCGCACACATTCCCCAAACGAGGCGGACGGCCAGCATGAGCGTGAGGGTGGGCGCAAGGGCAGCCAGCACGGAGCAAATCACCATGACCACCATGGCGCCGCGCAGGACGACTCGACGCCCGAATCGGTCGGTCAAAAAGCCGGCCGGAATTTGCCCCAGGGCCATGCCGAACAGGAAGATCGTGACGAGCCCCGCAACCGATGATGCGCCTGGTGCCAACCCAAGATCGGCGCGTATCTCTCGAAACGATGGCAGCATCATGTCGATGGCCAAAGCCCCGAGTGCCATAGAAGCCGAAAGCATCAACCGAAACTCGATACTGCCTGGTTGTGCTTGCTTTGTGGAGCTTCTCTGCCCTGTGGGTGCTGGGGTTCGTCCAATCCCTGCGCCGTTCTTGGATTTCGGCGGCGCGTCGGGCGAAGAATTCATGCCGTCAACCGTACTTGCCGGACAACGAAGAACCTGCTTTCGTAGATACGCGTGCGAACCACAGTGCAACAGACGATCCAGCGAGTTGCCCCTCCGAATGGAAAGCGGGTCTTTTCTCGATTGGTGGAAGCTCCGGGTGAGCCGTATCAGTGGCGAGACGATCTCGGTGTCGCGTCTTCTGGTGTCTCGCGTTTCTCCGGTGACTCGAGTGTCTCTCGTGACTCGGGTGTTTCTGGTGTTTCTGGTGTTGCACGAGCGGAGGTGTTGCCGGGCGGTTTGGGTGTAGCGGGCGTTTCGGGTGGCTCTGGTGTTTCGGATGTCTCGGGCGTTGATCGTGCGGGGGTGTTGCCGGGCATTTCGAAGGCCGACGGGGAGTCGAGGCAGGTTCTTGATTCCCAGGAGCTTGACGATCTATTGGCGGGGGCTCGGGCGTTGTTGCGATTGGTGCATATGACCGATACGCATGTGATTGATGCTTCATCACCGGCTCGGGCGGAGTTTGTAGAGTTGGCTGCGGCGACGGATTCGCGGTGGGACATCATGGTGCCAATGTTTCGTCCGCACGAGCTTTTGCAGCAGCATGCGTTGGCTGCCATGGTGGAGACGATCAATGCGCTTCCCCATGCGCC
>JAYSVF010000221.1:0-8392 GCA_043718695.1 Acidimicrobiia bacterium
TATACCACGAGCTTTTTCCTCAGGCGCCTTATCAATCTGATCAAACGGCGTAAACGCAGTCGACGGATTGTGATCATGCAACGTCTTCGTGATCGCCGCAGTGAGGGTGGTCTTACCATGGTCAATATGGCCCATGGTACCGATGTTCAAGTGCGGCTTATTCCGCTCAAACTTTTGCTTAGCCATTTGGAAATTCCTTGAATGATGACGTGCGAGACGTGAAGACGATTGCGAGAAGGCGTTACAGGTGAAGCGAGACTACTGAAAAACGTAGGCGGACCTACGGTTTAGGCAAGGCGAAGAATTACTCGCCCCGGACGCGTGCGACAATTTCCTTCGCTACGCCTTCTGGTACTTCTTGGTATGAATCGAACTGCATGGAGTATGCGGCACGACCCTGGGTGCGTGAACGAAGATCGTTTACGTAGCCGAACATGTTCGACAACGGCACCTTGGCCCGGATGACTTGCGTGTTACCGCGAGCTTCCATGCCTTCCATCTGGCCACGACGGGAGTTGATGTCACCAATAACATCGCCCATGTAGTCATCAGGGGTTACGACTTCGATGCTCATGATTGGCTCCATAAGAACCGGTGAGCACTTCTTGGCGCAATCCTTGAACGCAATGGATCCACAGGTTTCGAAGGCCATTTGCGAGGAGTCAACATCGTGGTACGAGCCGTGCACAAGGGAGACTTTGATGTCTTCCATTGGGTATCCCGCAAGTACGCCGCCAGCCAAAGCACCCTTGATACCGGCGTTGACTGATGGGATGAATTCACGAGGCACGGCGCCACCGGTGATCTTGTCAACGAACTCGTAGCCCTTGCCTGGGTTTGGCTCCATGTCGATCACGATGTGAGCGAACTGACCCTTACCGCCGGACTGCTTGACGTAACGCTCAACGTGGCCCGAAACACTCTTGCGAATGGTTTCGCGGTAGGCCACTTGGGGCTTACCAACGTTGGCGTCTACGTGGAATTCACGCATCATGCGGTCAACGAGAACTTCGAGGTGAAGCTCGCCCATTCCGGAAATGATGGTCTGACCGGTTTCTTCATCCGTACGCACACGGAAGGTGGGGTCTTCATCTGACAGGGAGTAGAGGGCCTTGCCCAGCTTGTCCTGATCGGCCTTTGACTTTGGCTCGATGGCAACGTGAATAACGGGATCTGGAAAGTCCATCCGTTCCAGGATGATCTGGTGATCCTTGTCGCACAGCGTGTCCCCGGTGGTGGTGTTCTTGAAGCCAAGACCAGCCACAATGTCGCCGGCGCGGGCTACATCAAGGTCTTCGTGGGTGTTGGCGTGCATCAAGAGAATTCGGCCGAGGCGTTCTTTTTTCTCTTTAATCGAGTTGTAGACCTCGGAGCCTTTTTCGATGGCACCGGAGTACACGCGGAAGTAGGTGAGCTTGCCGAACTGGTTGGCCACGATCTTGAAGGCCAGAGCCGAGAACGGTGCATCTTCTGAGACTTCGCGGTACATGTCTTCTTCCTCGTTACGAGGATTTGTGCCATGGGTTGGGGGAAGGTCAAGTGGCGAGGGAAGGAAATCGACAACAGCGTCAAGCATGGGCTGTACGCCCTTGTTCTTGAACGCTGAGCCACAAAGCACGGGAACGAAATCGAAGGCTAGGCAACCCTTACGAAGGGCAACCATAATTTCGGCTTCGGTGACGGTCTCTCCAGCTAGGTACTTCTCCATCAGATGATCGTCGCTTGACGCAATCGTGTCGAGGAGTAGTTCACGGTATTCAGCAGCCTGGTCAGCCATGTGTGCGGGAATTTCGAGCTCGTCCCATTTGGCGCCGAGTTCTTCGTTATCCCAAACGAGGGCTTTCATCTTTACGAGGTCGATCAAGCCAATGAATGGATCATCGGACTCAACGCCACCGGCGCCCATTGGGAGCTGGATGATGGCAACGGTGCCTTCGAGGCGGTCTTTGACCATGTCGACGGTTCGCCAGAAGTTGGCACCGATACGGTCCATCTTGTTGACGAAGCACATACGAGGAACCTTGTGCTTGTTGGCCTGACGCCAAACGGTTTCGGTTTGTGGCTCTACGCCGGCAACCGAGTCAAACACCACAACGGCGCCGTCAAGAACACGGAGCGAACGCTCTACTTCAATGGTGAAGTCCACGTGGCCCGGGGTGTCAATGATGTTAATGCGGTGGTTGTTCCACACACATGTGGTGGCTGCGGAGGTGATGGTGATGCCGCGCTCTTGCTCTTGCACCATGTGGTCCATGGTTGCTGCGCCGTCGTGTACTTCACCGATTTTGTAGGACTTGCCGGTGTAATACAAGATGCGCTCGGTTGTCGTCGTCTTGCCCGCGTCGATGTGGGCAATGATGCCGATGTTACGGGTGCGCTCTAGAGGAAACTCGCGTGCTGCCATGTGAACTCAGTACTCAGCTTTTCGTGTTTGGCCGCCGGGAAAGACAGACCGTGTTGAATTCTTGCGGGGGATTTGCCAAGCTGCCCTCACGAGGAGGGCCAGCTGAGCGAAAGAAACTTTGGGCTACCAGCGGTAGTGGGCGAAGGCCTTGTTGCCTTCTGCGGTCTTCTGCACGTCATCGCGCTTCTTGACCGAGGAACCAACACCGTTGTTTGCATCGACCAGCTCGGCAGCCAAACGCTCGGCCATGGTCTTCTCGCGGCGCTTGCGACTGTTCTCTACCAACCAGCGGATGGCGAGGGTGTTCGCGCGGCGTGGCTTCACTTCGATCGGCACCTGGTAGGTAGCGCCACCAACACGACGGCTCTTTACTTCGAGCGCCGGGCGGATGTTATCGAGAGCCTTCTTCAGAATGGTGAGCGGTTCCGCTTGCGTCTTTTCAGCAGCAGCGGTCATTGCGTTGTACACAATGGACTCGGCGGTGGAGCGCTTGCCAGCAAGCAGCACTTTGTTGATGACGTTGGAGACGAGAACCGAGTTGTAAACCGGATCTGGGAGGATCTCACGACGTGGGGCAGGACCTTTACGAGGCATGACTAAACGACCTTGGCCTTACTTCTTCTTGGCGCCGTAGCGGCTGCGGGATTGCTTACGGTTCTTTACTCCAGCGGAGTCAAGGGTGCCGCGAATGATCTTGTAACGAACGCCAGGAAGGTCCTTCACACGACCGCCGCGCACAAGCACGATGGAGTGTTCCTGGAGGTTGTGGCCTTCTCCGGGGATGTAGGCCGTGACCTCAACACCGCTGCTGAGACGGACACGAGCAACCTTGCGAAGCGCCGAGTTTGGCTTCTTCGGGGTGGTTGTGTAGACACGAGTACACACACCACGGCGCTGCGGGGCGCCCTTAAGTGCTGGTGTCTTGCTCTTTTCAACTTTGGACTCTCGGCCCTTACGGACCAATTGCTGAATGGTGGGCACGGGAACTCCGGGTTCGACGCTAATTGACGCTTTTGAAGGCTGGGAGAATGTGTTGTTCAGTATTGCTACTGAGGTGTTGCTTGAGGTGTTGCTGAAGAACTGCTCTGAAACAATTACTGCTGAAACAATTACTGCTTGACGTTCCGCTGCTCAAAGAACTTGCTTGAAGAACTGCTTGCTTAAGATCGGTGCTGCGACTTGCAAAAGACTTGCTCTGCACGCGGTTCGACCCGGCGCACGGAACGGTCAAGCATAGCGGAAGCGCGGGACCCGCCAAACACCATGAAACAGAGCTCTACCGAGTTACTCAGGAGCCAGACGCTCACCGTAGTGGAGGGCCGAAGCGAGGTTGCGGATTATGGTGCGGATTTGTCCTTTTGCAGCCGAGAATCCATTCCGACGTTCGATCGGCAAAGGTAGGCCCGTCCAAATCCCACACTTCTTAGGTGGCAAATGACACTTCCATGGCCCGGGCCCTTACGACGATCGCCGTGCAGGCCGAGCGATTATTTACCCCGAGCTTCCGGTAAACGGCTTGCAAGTGATACTCCACGGTTTTGGAGCTCACATGCAGTTCCTGGGCGGCTTCGCGATTGGTTCGACCTTCGGCAACGCACACCGCGACTCGAAGCTCGGCGGTAGTGAGCTGCTCGGCGAGTCGAGGTGCGGTTTTGGCTTCGGACACTGGCACAGCGGTGGGACCAAGGTGCAGGCGTTCGGTGGCTTGTGCCCTGAGGTTGGTTGTTTGCTCGTCCCATCGAATTGCACCCAGATGGGCGAACGCGGTTGTTGCACGGTCGAGGTCACGAAACAACAGTTCATCAAGATTCAAAACGGTGGGGTCTCCGTCAGCAATGGCGAAGTCAACCTGTACCTTGACAACCTTCACAGCCTTCAGGACCTTCACGACCTTCCCAATCTTCACAGAAGCAGACGGTTGATTGGCGTGTCGCTTTTGGTCCTGCTGTTGGGCGAAGTTTTGATGGTGATCGATCAGTCGGGCCCTGGTCAGGTGGGTTCGGGCGATCTCGAACGGCATACCCAGTTCGGTAAACCAGGCGAGGGCCTCATCAAAACAGGAAATTGCAGCTTGCACCTCGAGACCGTTCGCATCTAGAGCGTCCGCATCTAGACCGTTCGCAGCCACACCGTCTGCCGCCACACCGTACATAGAGGGATCGTTTGCAAGGTCACCGTTTCGCTGCCCTCGGCTGTGATGAGGAAGTCCTCCGGGGTGTTCGACCTCGTTGGCCTGGCCCGCAAAGTAGCGCTGGAAGGCCAGTTCGCCTTCGGTTCGGGCGATCACACCTTTGAGCCAGCGTCTGCCGGTTGCGGTCGCAACGGTTTTGGCACGGGCGAGACCGGTGCGGGCCTCATCGATTCGTCCCACGGCGATAAGTGCGCTGAGCCAGTCACCCTGCCACAGAAAGAAGCCCGGTTCGACGAGGCCCATACGTTCGGTGAGGCTTCGCACGATGTCAAGATCCACAATCGCTTCGCTCGGAAGCCCTTTTGACATGGCGAGGTGGGCTCTGGCGTTGCGAAGCCAGGCTTCAACGAGGGGAAGGCCTAGTCGTTCGGCTTCAGGGAGCGATTGGGCCATGATGCGATTCACGGTGGTTTCGTCGCCCCGAGAAGCTGCCATGCTGGCCGATTCCGCGGAACCCCAGGTGTAGGAGATGGCCGGGAGGCTTTGGGGGTTGAGGTCTTGGTTGACGAGGAGGGCACCTTCATCCCAGCGTCCAAGGCGCCACATGAGGTTGCCGCGGATGGTGCTGAGCAGAACGGTGGAGAGGCGGATCCCCATTTTTCGGGCCAATCCAAGCGAGGAGGTCAAGATGGCATCGGCTTCGGTCCATTCCTCGTTGACCACCGACATCATGGCGATGCCTTGAGCCACCATGATTCCTTCGACGGTTTCGGTTTCCGCCGCCATTTTCAAAAGCCCAGCAATTGAACCGACCGCCTCCTCAGCTTCCCCGCGTTCGCCTCGCAGGAACAGGTTCCAAACCAGGTTGCCTTTGGCCACGATTGCTGCGAAAAATTCGTTGTTGGCTTCGGCGAGTTCGAGAGAACGGCGTGCGTCATCGATACCGGTCCGAAGGTCGCCGGCCATCATGGCCATTGAAGAGGCCATGCCCAGTGCCCAGGAGCTGCGGATCGGGTCGCTTTCTTCGAATCGTCGGGCGAGGCGGCGCAGGATGGCCACGGTATTGGTGCTGGGTTGTTCCCATTCGGCCACTCGGGCGTAGAGGAATTCGGCGTCACCGAGGAGACTGGGGTCAAGGATGCGGGGGATTTCTCGGTCGATGATCACGATGGCTTTGCGGGGATCGCCGCTTGTATAGAGGTCGGCGGCTCCATCGAGCACTCTTCGAGTCCGTAGTTGGGGTTCCGTGGTGAGTTCCGCTGCTCGAAGAAGGGCTTGGGAGGATTCCACCAAGGCCCCCTGACCTTTTGCTCGCCCGGCGAAAGCGACCAGGAGATCTGCGGCTTCGTCGTCGGCTCCAAGGGCTGCGGCGCCGCGATGGAGGGCGACTCGGTCAGCGTGGTGTTCTGGGTCGAGGGTGGTGAGGATGTCGGCGAATCGGCGGTGCAAGATTCGTTGTTCTGATGCTGAGGTGGCACCAAGCGCGGCGACTCGAAGAAGGGGGTGCGTGAAGTCCACGAGGGCGAAATCGTTTGACGCGGTTGGGCCCAGTTCGTCACCGGGCCCGACGAGGGTGGCAGGGCGGAGGATTTCGTGGTGTTGTGCGTTGGTAAGGGCGGAAGCGAAGCCTTTGCCAAAGATGGTTTGCACTGCGGCGAGGTTCGATTCGATTGCGCAAATCTCAGCCAGTCGGCGAACGTTTTTGGGGAGTTGTTCGAGCCGACGGGCGTAGAGCCGGGCCATGTCCACGAAGCGGCTGGAGGTGGTGCCACCATCGGGGCCGTTGCGGGCCAGTTCCACCAGAGCCAGTGGGAGCCCGCCTGCAATGTTGGCGATGAGCCGAGCTTGGGACACAGCAACGCCTGTTTCGGTGAGGAGCGCCAGGCTCTCGTCATCGCTGAGTGGTCCCAGGACGACCGGGCCGGATTGGTCGATCCAATCCAGTGGTGCATCGGTTGGTGAAACATCGGCGGCATTGGAGGAGCGTGCCGGGTTCCACGGTTCGTTACCGGTCTCTTCTTCTGCGCGGCCTGCGCCGGTTCGCACGCCGAAGACCAAAGCGAATCGGTCGGCGCCAATGGACGCGGTGAGTAAACCAAGAACGTTGATACTGGAGGGGTCGATCCATTGCAGATCGTCAATGATGACCAGCAACGGTTGGGTTTCGGATTTTTCGGAGAGGTGACCAACGAGTGCTGCCGCCACCGCTTGGGGAAGTGGAGGCACTTCGGCGGGGGCAAGGCCGATACTTGCGGCGAGGATTGGATCAAGTGCGGTGTCAGCAAGATCGCGGGAGAGCAGTGCATTCAGTGCAGCAAACGGCAGGGCCTGTTCCGAGGGGGTTCCGTTCACCCGTCGAAGGGCGAATCCTTGAGTTCTTGCTTCGTTGGCTATTTCATCGAGGAGCGTAGATTTGCCAATGCCCGCCGCCCCCACGAAGGCCATCCACCCACCGCGTTGTTGCGCGGTGTTGTCTAGGAGGGTTCTAGCCAACTGCCGCTCTTTTTGCCGCCCGATCACGCTGCGACCCTACCGATCATCGGGTGATCCTGCAAGAGTCGTTTGGACTGTTTCTGTTTCGTTACGCCGGTTTGTGTCTCGTTTGGCCTATTTGCGTTTCGGTTTGCCGGGTTAGCTGGTTAGCCGGTTTGGACGAGGCGGATGAGCGCGTTGCGGTTTTTGAGCCCGAGTTTTCGGAAGATTGCGCTGAGGTGAAATTCAACCGTACGTACGCTTAGATAGAGATCGATCGCCACTTCTCGATTGGAACGGCCCGCAGCAACTACGAGGGCGACGCGGAGTTCGGCTTCAGACAACACTTCTTCAAGGCGTTGTTGTTGTAAAGGGTCTTGCTCCTGCCGATCGTTCCGCTCGGGGTCATTCCGGTTGAGCGTGATTACTGGTTTGTGTTCGGTGTTTGCAGGCCCGAACTCGGCATGTCTTAGCGATTGCGCTGCTGCCTCCCAAACCGTTGCATCGAGTCGATGGAATTCGGTTATGGCTTCGTTGAGAAGTTGCAGTTCGTTGGTTGGTGTACTTCGGTTGGTGTTGCGCGCTTGGTAGCGAGCCCATTGCAGTTTGGTTCTGGCTACTTCAAACGGGTATGGGCAGGTACTAAGTGCGATTATTGATTGGGTGAAGCGTGCGTTGGCCTCTTCTACCGAAGGGGCCAGGCAACCCCTGGTGCGTTCACAAATACCTTCTATCCATCGCAGGTTCAGCAGTTCATTGCGTTGCTCGAGTTGAGTGAGGAGTTGCTGGGCTTCTTCGCGTTCGCCCACGCCGATTAGTGCTTCAAGATAGTCACCCCACCACAGAAAAAACAACGGTTGACCAAGTTCCATCTCCGTCACGCATTGAGCGGTTTGCCTCAGGTGTACAAGCGCGATGGCTGGTTGTCCTTGGGAGAGGTGAAGGTGTCCAAGTGCGGCATTGGCCCAGGCGCGCACCAAGGGGACTTCCCCGTCTGGTGTGTTCTCGAATGCACGTTCAGCAAGTCGTTCTGTTTCTTCGATATTTCCTAGTGCGGCAGCCACAGATGCCGCGGCCGCGGAACCCCAGGCCGTTGAGATGGCGGGCAGTGACGGCGAGAGTGCATACAGTGTGGAGTGAGAGTACGCCTCGCGCCATCGGCCTTGGCGCCAGCGCAGATTGGCCAAAAGCACGGTGATGATTGCAACCGCAAGGTCTACGGACAATTTACGGGCGACGGGTAGGAGCTTTTCGAGGAGGAGTTCTGATTCAGCAAAACGTTCTTGCATGATGAGGCACATGGCCCAGTTCTGACCGAACGACAAGCCTTCAACAACTTCGGCTTCCATAAGTGCACCTACGAATGGTTCGAGGGCTTGCATGCG
>JAYSVF010000222.1:0-8377 GCA_043718695.1 Acidimicrobiia bacterium
ATTGGTGCACTTGCCGCCGGACGGGTTCTTGAAACATCGCTCGCACACCGCGTGATGGGTGGAGGACTGATTCTGTGCGGAGTAGCCCTCGCGATTTTATCAAGCGTGCATAGCTTTTTGTTTTTGGCTATGTTCCACGTGCTGTTAGGCATCGCTGGTGGTGCGGCTGACACTACGGGTAACTCGGTAGTGCTGTGGCTGCACAAAGGTGGATCCATCATGAACGCGCTGCACCTGTGCTTTGGCGTGGGCGCGATTGCTGCACCGATCGTTGTAGCGCAATCGTTGCGTTTGACCGATAGTCTGCGCGCTGGGTATTTGGGAATTGCTTTGCTGGTAAGTGTCTTTGGCGTCATCATTTTGCGCACCCCCAGCCCAGCGAATCCACACGCAGAATCGGCCCGTGGCATCCCTCGTTCGTCATGGCGCACTCTCGCACTGGGTGTTGGATTCTTTGTTGCCTACGTTGGTGTTGAAGTCGGCTTTATTGGTTGGATTTTCGATTACGGCAGGGCGCAGGGTTTCTCCAAAAAGAACGCGTTGTGGCTCGGCACCGCCTTCCTGGTTGCCTTCACCGCCGGTCGTTTCGCTTCTATTTGGATTGCCCGTTGGGTCAAACCACGACTCGTGCTGCTCGTGGATGCCGGCATTTGCGCGATGGGCCTAGTAATCATCCTGGTCGGACGAGATGCTGCGGTTGCGCTCTGGCTCGGAACCGCTCTGTTTGGTTTCGGGACGGCATCAATGTTCCCCACCATGTTGTCGTTGGCTGAACCGGTTCTGCCCTCAACGAGCACCGTCACCAGTAGCTTCCTTGCCGGATCAGCCGTTGGCTCAATGACCATCCCCGCCCTCATCGGACGCATCCTCGACACCCAAGGCCCCGCCGGCATGCCCATCGTCGTTCTCATCGGCGTCTGCATATGTGCACTTATCGTCGCCGTGTTCCCCAAGCCCAGTTTGGGTTAAACCCAAGCCTGCGATTCAGGCCCCTTGCTTCGGTTTCCGCAACTGCTGGCGAGTTGACCGGGCTCGTGTGGTGGCAGGGTGTCGGGTTGGTGTGTGGGCGCGCAACTGTGCCCCCTACTTCAAACGCTGCCACCAGAGGGTTGGTTCCGAATGCAGTGCCGGTAGTTGGTGGTGTGTCGGTCCGGTTGATGGGCTTGTGTGGTGGCTGGGTGTTGGGTTGGTGTGTGGGCGCGCAACTGTGGCTCCTACCTGAAACGG
This sequence comes from Acidimicrobiia bacterium, assembly GCA_043718695.1. Lineage (GTDB taxonomy): Bacteria > Actinomycetota > Acidimicrobiia > Acidimicrobiales > JANYDT01 > JANMZO01. The sequence continues at coordinate 1,228 of JAYSVF010000222.1, forward strand.
TGCCACCAGCGGTTGGTCTCGAAGGCAGTGTGGTTCGCGAGTTGACCGGGCATGTGTGTGGTGTCAGGGGGTGGTGGCTGGGTGTTGGGTTGGTGTGTGGGCGCGCAACCGTGCCTCCTACCTGAGACGCTGCCACCAGAGGGTCGGCCCCGAAGCCGATCGGCTAGTGGATTTCGTAGTTGATGTGTTTGATGCCGTTGATGAAGCTCGAACGTAGGCGTTGCGGTTCGCTGGTGGCGACGAGGCCGGGGGCACGGTTGAAAATCTCGCGCCACATGACGCCGATTTCCCGGCGGGCTAGGTGAGCACCGAGGCAGAAGTGCGGACCGGGTCCACCAAAGCCGACGTGGGGATTTGGCGAGCGGCTGATGTCAAAGGTGAAGGGATCGGTAAACACCTCGTCGTCACGGTTGGCTGACCAGTAGTACAGGATGAACTTGTCGCCCGCTTTGATGTCCTGTCCGCGGATCACCGTATCGGCAGTGGCAGTTCTACGCATCCACACCACCGGTGCAGCAACGCGAACGATTTCCTCGATGGCACCTGGTAAGCGCGCTTCCAAATCGCTAGTTAGCAGCGCGTGCTGTGAAGGGTTCGCCGTCAGCAAATCAAGGCCGTGGGCGATGGCATTGCGAGTGGTTTCGTTCCCTGCCACCACGAGCAGAATAAAGAATGAGCCAAGCTCCTGATCGGTTAACTGCTCGCCGTCGACGGATGCCGTCACGAGGGCGCTGGTGAGATCGTCGGTGGGGTTCTTGCGACGTGAAGCACCCAGCTCGGCAACGATGCCGTGCAAGTCTCCGCCTGCCACGAGTAGCGCCTCAATGACCTTTTGTGGGTCCGCTTGGGAAAGGTATTCTTCGTCGCCGGCACCCAGAATGATGTTCGAGCGAGTGAAGATCGTGTCGTATTCGCTCGGTGGAATGCCCATCATGTCGCAAATGATTTTGAGGGGTAGCCGGGCGGCCACATCGATCACAAAATCGCCGCCTCCCTTGGCCAGGATCTCGTCGAGAATTTCCGCAGCTACACGCTGTACGTCGTCTTCGATCTTCTTGAGCATTTTCGGGGTGAACGCCGCGCTTACGATCTTGCGCATACGGGCGTGGCGGGGATCGTCCATATTGATCATCGAGCCAAAGAAGTCGTTCATGAACTCGGGCATATCGGCAATGGAAGTGGCGCCCTTGCCGGAGCAGAACAATGCAGCATTCTTGGAAATCTCCAGAATATCTGCATACTTAGTAACAGCCCAGTAGCCCGGCCCAGCTTCGATTCCGGTTCCCGTCATATCGGGCTCGGCGAAAAACTTGAGGGGTGCGTCGGTGCGAAGGGTATGGAATGCGCCTTCACGTTCGGCAAGTGGACGGACCCAGAAATCGATGTTGGAAAGATCGATCTGGTCAGCGGTGAGGGCGTATTGGGGAATCACAGCTATCTAATGTACGTGACCGCTGCCACAAACCCAAGCCAGCTCCGCCAAGCCTGCCAAGGCTTCCCGGCCTAGATGAACGACGGAATTCGCTCGGGGAGCTTTCAACACGTCAAGATAGGAGAATGCGTGTTGAAGTTGATATGGATAAGTGCGAGAGCAACGCCCTTTGTATGGGCTATGCCCCGGAGGTTTTCGAGGTTGACGACGATGACAACCTGATCGTCCTCAACGAAAACCCCAGCGAAGACCTACGTGAAAAGGTCCTTCTCTCCGTCCGCATGTGCCCCAAACAAGCTATCTCCGTCTTCGAGTAGCCGGTTGGGTGGGCTCTGCTTGAAGCGTCAGAGGTCGATGTTCGCCCAATAATCTGGATCGGACTCGAAATCGACTATCTCGACAGTTCCGTTAGTGAGCAAAATCCCAACGAATACCACCGGTCCGAAAACTGGATCAACGATGGTGTAAGTCCGCACGCTGGAAACCACTCCAGGTCGAAGCGAGTCGAAATCTCGAAATGCAAATGTGGCGGCCGCAAGTGTGCCGCCAAAAAAGTCATATTCTGAACCGCCGCCAGCATCGGGCCTGGTCTCGGAGAACTCCCTGTTTGCCCGCTCAGTAACAGCTGAGCCGACGAATACCTGACGGATCACGACGCAAGGAGCCCCAAACGGCGAGCGGCAGCTTCTTTAAGTCGGCGTGATGTTGGTGTTGTGGCCTGTTGGGCTCCGACCAATGCCGCTTCATAGGGAATGGTGTCGCCTGCGTTGACTAATCGCCAGCCCGCTTCTTCGTGAGATAGATCGCTGACCTGCTTTGCTGTAAGCCCGTCGAGATCCCGCAGGGCCTCTTCAACGCTTTCCATCTCAGAATCCGTGAAAAGGGAAACATCTGCGGAACGCAGTGGAAGCAGCCTTGCCATGGTGTACCCGAGATATAACTCGCGAACGATTTCCGCATCCCCCGAACTGACCAGAAGCTCGCGAATCGGCTTTAGTCTTCGAGGCGCGGGACCATGCTCCAGTTTCTGAAACTCGGCACCAGAAATGGGCCGCCCAGTTCGTCGAACATGGATGAACTCTGCGAAGAACAAAACTTTGTTGAGTTTCGTGGCGCCACCGGAAAGGTCAGATCGAAGCCTTTCGGCGACAAGCAGAGTGAGCTCGGTGAACTTCCGCTCGTTGTAGGTCGAATCCATGTGACCATCATTTCACGGGGGTGTGACAAAAAGAGCCGCTGCGAAATTTGATGGTTGCCGCATTTTTGCGGAAATGAAAATCAGCCGAAATCGTTGAGTTCGTCGAGATGCTCTTGGGTCTTCTCTCGTTGCGGGGCGCGTGCAGGCCGTGGGGTTCCAGGAGCGCGGTTGGCCCCGAGAGCATCGGAAGCAGTTCGCACGCGTGCGGCGCCTGAGCCACGTGGGGTGCCAGCAACCCGGATTCCCGCCGTTCGTGCACCGGCGCGTGGAGTGTCAGTAGTTCGGGGACTGCCTGCAGCTCGTGCGTTGACCGAACCACCTGAACTACCTGAACCACGTGCATTGCTGGCAACACGTGAGGTATCGCCAACACGTGGGCTCGAAGCAATCCCTGAAGCGCCTGAGGCTGCCGGGCCTGAAGTTTCGGAAGCACGCAGGGTGCGGGGTGCGCGGGCGACGGGGGTGGTGGCGCGCGGGGTGGAGGTAGGAATGCGAACCGGTTGATGCGTGTCGGATGGCGTGTACTTGAGCAGTTCGAGCACGCGATTCCGCAGCACCTCAATGTTGATATTTTTGGCAGCACTAACCCAGAGCACGTCATTGATTTCTAGGCTGCAACCGGCGGCCAACTCGGCTTTGCGAGCGCCGATTTTTGATGGCTTCACTTTGTCTTGTTTGGTGGCCACAATCATGTGGTTCACCTCAGAAAAACGCAACCATTCCAGCATCTGTACATCGAGTGCCGTGGGGCCGATCAACCCGTCGACAAGCACCACCACCATCTCCAGATTCTCTCGACCGGTGATGTACCCCTCGATCATCGGGCCCCAACTGTTTCGGGCGCTGGCGTGCACTTTGGCGAAACCATAACCGGGAAGGTCCATCACGGTGGCCCCCGTCGGCAACACAAACAGGTTCAACAGCTGCGTGCGCCCCGGCGTATTCGAAACTCGAGCGAGCTGCTTGCGGTTGGCCAATGCATTGATAACCGAGGACTTCCCCACATTGGACCGTCCAACAAACGCCACTTCGCAGGGTGTGGGCGGCAACTGGCCGGTTTTCGACGCCGATTGCACAAACGTCAGCTGTAGGGGATGGGTTGCCACTCACCCAGTCTAGAGCCGACCAGTATGCGCGCTTGTGTGTCCTATGGCGGAATGGTCAAGCGACGATGTTCACGTCGTGCTCATTAGTTGCTCACAAGTCGGGCAAATACTCTCGGTATGTCTGATGCAGCAACCTCAGCAATTGCCCACCTGTACCGCAGAGCAGGGTTCGGAATCACCAACACCGAAGCGCAAAGCATCGCGGTTAACGGTTACGCAAGCGCTGTAGACACACTCCTCAACGGTGCTGCTCCTGATCCCGCATCAAATATTCCCACCCCAACTCCGGCCCCAAACCCCAAAGCGGGTGCGGGACCGGAATCGATACAGGAACGAAAAGCTCGTCAACAAGTTCGGGCACAACAAAGACGAGACATTGCCCTTTGGTGGATGCAGCGTATGACTGCCAGCGAAAACCCGCTTCGAGAAAAGATGACCCTGTTCTGGCATGGACACTTTGCAACCTCGATCGACAAAGTGAACGAAGCGGCGTACATGCTGAGCCAGAATCAGATCTTTCGCAGCATGGGACTCGGCACGTTTGAACCAATGGCTCAAGCCGTTGCCAAAGATCCGGCCATGATGATTTGGCTGGATGCCAACAGGAATGTGAAATCTTCACCGAACGAAAATTTTGCACGTGAGCTTATGGAATTGTTCACCATCGGCATCGGTTCGTACCCTGATGCCGATGTGCGAGAAGCCGCTCGCGCCTTTACGGGTTGGCGAGTAAACGGCCGTGGAGTGTTCGCCTTTCGGCCGAAAGACTTTGATGGAACCAACAAAACTATTCTCGGCCAAACTGCGCCATTTACTGGTGAACAGGTCATTGCGCTCCTTGCCAAACAGCCGACCGCCGCGAAATTTATTGTGTCAAAGATTTGGTCAAGGCTTGCCGCTCCCGTAGCGCCGGATTCCTCAATCGTTGCTGAACTGAGCCCTGGTTTTGCTGCCGATGGTGACATAACCAAACTGCTTCGCAACGTCTTCAATCATCCAGAGTTCCAGAGCACCGCCACGCGACAAGGTTTGGTGAAACAGCCGATTGAATACGTGGTCAGCGCGTTCCGGGCAGCGGGGGTGGGCGTAACCGATCCGCGGTTCTTCGGTCCGCCCTTGCTGAAATCGTTGGAATCTCTCAACCAGGTTCCCTTTGATCCACCCAGTGTGGGGGGTTGGCCGCAAAACGGGTATTGGCTTTCAACGGCTACATCACTGGCCCGGCTCAAATTCGCCACCACCGTTGCTCGCAGTAGCGACCTTGGCTGGCTTAAGGGCCAATCAGCTCCGCAACGCCCTGAAGCCATCGCTGATCGATTGGGCGTTGAAGCTTGGAGTCCAGGAACGCAAAGCGCTCTTACTGAAGCCAGCTCGCCAACCGATCAATTCACTCTCGCCCTGGTAAGCCCCGAATTCGTTCTCAACTGAACGCCCTGTGATTGCTTGCGTCATCAACCTGTGGAGTTAGGTGCGTGTTCAGCACCCAATCCCACAGTTTGGAGTAAACCGGCTGACCAGGCCGGAACATCGAGTGGATGAAAACAACGAAACCGCCCAGTAAGGACAAAACTATGCGCACACACAATAAGTCAACAACGAACGAAGTGAGCCCAGAGCCTGTGTCAGGGCACCTAACCAGCAACGGCGGCAGTGCAAACAGCTCAAACAGTTCAAACAGTTCAAACAGTTCAAGCAGTGCCGCGAGCAGTGCCGGTAGCAGTGCCGGTAGCAGTGCCGGTAGCAGTGCCGGTAACGTTGACAGTGGCATCGGTGCTGCGGGCGCCTTCGGGGAAAACTCGGAGAAATTGGGGTTGCTTACCCGTCGACATGTTGTTGGCGGTTTGCTTGGAGGCGTTGGTGCGCTTGCCTTCAACGGATTGCGCCCCACTCCAGCAACCGCAGCCCGAGCAAGCACCCCGTTGCAGACTCAAGTAACTCCGGGCGCTCCATCATCAGGGGTCGCAGTGGCATCGCCGGCAATCGCCAATGTTGCAAAGGCCGCGCCGGGAAATGGCATCTTGGTGTTGCTCACGTTGTACGGAGGGAACGATGGATTGAATACTGTCGTTCCAAATAGTTCGTTGTATCTAGCGGCGCGCGGAGAGCTGGCCCACCAGCCAAACACCACATTGAAACTCGATGATGCCTTTGGGCTCAATCCGGCAATGCCTGGTTTCAAATCGCTGTGGGATGCCAAACGTCTAGCCATTGTGCGCGGCGTGGGCTACCCAAATCCCAACCGCAGTCATTTTCGCTCCATGGACATTTGGCAGACCGCAGCCCCGGATCGTAACGAGATCAGCGGCTGGTTGGGGCGTTGGCATGATGCAACCGGTGGGGATCCGTTACGCATGGTCAACATTGGGGCTTCAATGCCGAGGGCCATGGTGAGCATCAAAGGTGGGGGAGGAGCAGCGCTACCCAACGGCAACTTGATTCTGCCCGGTGGTGCAGGCGTCTCGAAAGTGTTCGCAGAACTTGGCCGAACCCCGTCGACCTTAGGACCACTCGCCAACAAAGTGCTGGGCAACAACAACGATCTGCTGCGTGTCGTCGAAAAGTTTTCTCCGATCCTCAAAGGCGAGATCGCCGGCGGTGGCGCGGTAAGTCTTGAAGGGGGAGCGACTGCGAATGGCGACAATCGCACGCAACTGGATAACCAGCTCGATGAAGTTGCTCGCCTGGTCAACGGCGGGGCGCCTACCCGAGTCTTCAGTGTTTCCCTTGGCGGCTTTGATACTCACGCTAGCGAAAAGGAATCACACGCGCGCTTACTAAGTGCGGTTGATCAAGCCGTGACTCGTTTCGTGAACACCATGGCCGCGTCGCCGAACGGGTCAAAGGTAACGGTGGTGATCTATTCCGAATTCGGACGTCGCGTGGCTGCCAACGATTCCGGCGGAACCGATCACGGCACTGCCAACTCGGTCTTTATCGTGGGTCCGCAGGTGAACGGTGGGTTTTATGGTGACGCCCCCAGCTTGAGCGATCTTGACGACGGTGACGTGAAGTTCACTACAGATTTCCGGGGCGTCTACTCCTCGATGCTGAGCAACGTGCTGGGAATCGATCCTGCTGCGGTGCTAGGGAAAGCGTTTGCACCCCTACTCGTGGTGTGATCCAAAAGGCGGGTGCACACCGCATTAAACGCCGCCGGTCAGACCTTGTCACCCAAACGGACGGGCTCTCTTCCGATAGCCAGGTTAGATCGGTGTTACTTGTTGGTCAGAGGGCCTGGGACGTCATCCAAAGAGGTGTTCCAGAGTTGATCTGATCGGGTTTGAGCGCTGCTTAGCCTGGAATAGTTGCCTAACTCGGTTGTGAAGAATGTCCCATAGCCACGAAAAATTCTGCGCGACTTCTCAGCGGATTCAGGCGTTAGCTGTATGTAAGCGTTTGCAAGCAATTTCGCAT
>JAYSVF010000223.1:0-3525 GCA_043718695.1 Acidimicrobiia bacterium
ATTCGATCGGTGCTCGGTACAAGTGCAAAAGACGTCACCAAAATCATCATCTACAAGTCGGTTTCAGCCGATTTGGCTGTTCCCCCCGAGTGCCTCACCACACTTACCAACGGAATCGCCAACACGTGCAACATCGTGCGCGCACCATTTGCTGGATCTGTCGTGGCCATTCCCACGCAGTGGCCCATCGGCAGCCGCGTGCGCAATGCCGTCAACGCGGAGTACATGGGCATCTTCGTGGAGTACAACTACAAAAACCCGGTCGCCATCTATGGGGGGAATCGCACTCTGAAATCCCAATCGGCGTTTCGCTTGGAGCCTCCGGCTTCGGAAACAGCCACCTCGGCAATACTTCCCGAATACCCAAGCCCGATTATTAACACGAATTGGACCCCTCCAAGCAATACCCCCTATGTCCCACCACAGCTCCCAGGGCCAGGAAACGGGGGCGGATGATGCGCGTCTGGACCCACCCGAAAAGTCTGTTGCAAAATCGACCGTCAGATCAGTCGCACAGTTCAAACCGGGAAACGGGTGCCACGGCCGTGGAATCCGCGATTGTGCTCTCGTTTCTCTTTCTGGTCTTCATCGCCATCATCGAATTTTCGGTTCTTATGACAAGCCGAGCAAACATGAAATCCGCCGTGAACGCCGCCGTACGAGCAGGATCGATAGCCTCCAATTCTGCTGACACCGATTTTCTCATTCTCAAAGAGATAAAAGCGAACCTTTCCGGGCGAGTCGAATTGGTGGACTATGTCATTGTCTTTAACGCCAATGCCGCAGTCGATTACAAGCCAACCCCAGCTTGTCTGCTCGCGGCAAAAGGTGGCAGTGCTGGCGTATTGAACAGCTGCAACATTTATAGCAAAACTGTTTTGGCCGCTCCAAACGCTGCAACGTTTGGGTACGATCTCATCACAGACCCGACCAAGACCTCCGACAAGTTCTGGCCAGCGAAAAAGCGTTCTGCCACCTACTCGGGCGGACGTGATTTGCTCGGTGTGTTCATCGCTAGCAGATCAAAAAGCATCACAGGAATTGTGCCAAAGATTGAGATGCAAACGGCTTCAATTCTGCGAATTGAGGCGCAAGATGTCTAGCGCATTCGGAGCACAGAATTCTGCTTGTACTAAGCACACAGATACTTATTGTCTACTTTGTCGCACCAAGGGTTTCCGAAACACCTCAACAAACGACGGACCGACAACCTATGCAAATGAAGATGGCATGGTTGCGGTTGTCGTGGCTTTGGTGATGGTCGTGCTCTTACTTTTTGTTGGTCTGGCCCTCGACACTTCCTTAGCGCGTGAGCGTGGATCATCGTTGCAACTCACTGCCGATGCTGCAGCTTTGGCGGCGGCTTCCGCTTTGCCTGATCTGGCCCTAGCCCAAACGCGGGCCCAGGAAGCGGTGGCCCGAAATGCAGTGGGAGTTACCGCAACGGTTTCGCAGGTCGCAGGGAAGCCCGGCCAAATAACGGTCAAAATTTCGGGGAAATCGCAGAGTACGTTTTCAAAGATTGTCGGCATAAAGGATTACGCCATTAACAAATCGGCCTACGCCGAACAATCCGTTGGCATTGCCATGGGTTCCCCGTACAACTCGATTGGCACGGGCGATCTGCCGGGAATGGTTCCGGGCGATGCAGCGGCGTTGCAGGGCTACTTTCTTGCCATTAACGGCCCCTGCACGGCAAAAGAAGATGGTGACCGCTTTTCGGCGTTGTATGAAGGAACCCGCGGATCAAAAGCAGCAACGGCAGGTCAAAACTCTCACGCCTACCACTGCGCTGATGATCCCAATCATCCCGATGGCACGGTTCGTGCCAATGCATTGTGGACCAATTGTGATTGGGCGATGTGTACGGGGACACTAAAATCCCAGTGGAAGAAGAACACCGAAAACCGGCCTGGCGGCTACTCGTTTTTGGTCGACATTCCTTGTGACAGCCCGTGCGATGCCACCCTTGATGATCCCGTTTTCATTGATGCATGGGACCCTTGGTTTCGCGCTTGGCACAATGATCCCAGCGCCACGACGCCAATAGGTGGCCCCGGTTGCTCGGTAGCAAATAGAAGTACCGGAACGGCGAGAAGCTGCACGGTTGACAAGGTACCCATTGCCGACCACGATCGAAATTGGGCTAAGTACGATCAGGCCAGAGATGCCGCACGCACGAAATTTGCGATCTTCAAGCAGCGGCCAGATGGTTCCTATCCATCAACGGCGGATGCGACGTACCGTCCCGTTGAAGATTTCGGTTCACTTTTCGGATTTTGGGAAGGGAATTGGAGCACCGGCTCGAACCCCGCTTGGGCCTGCGATGCCAATGGCACTGCCCGTACCGAGTGGACCACGATCCGGCGTGGCGGTGCCGTACCAGCACCTTTTTGCAAGGACTGGTTTTCAATTTCTCATGACCCAATCACTGAGCCAGGACGATACCGAATTCAGGTGGTCGCCGATAAGCAGATCTACCCTCCCAAGACCTACACCTACGGGCCGGGTGACGTCATTCAATATGACGGTGGTCGTTCCTACAGCATCAATACCTATTCCCTGAGAACCCGTCGCAAAAGCCAAAACGCCAAAGCTAAAGGCCCAGGAAACTCAAGCGGCTGGCAGCCGTGCTCAACGGAGTTGGTGGCGACCTGTGTGCCTATCACCGGCGAAGGCGCACTGAGTGTGTACGTGAAATCACAGGGCAACTCCGATTTGTTCCTGTCAAAAATGGCACCGGCGCAGGACTACCGCGGACGCACGATACAAATCCAGTTGTGGGATCCCGGGGAAGGCGCAGGTGCAATCAAAATTCTGCAACCCGTGGCCACAAGCGCAGCCAATCCAACCGGCTGGAAATCGATTCCTTTCAAGTGGAGCACTGCTGATCCGGGGCTAGCCGATTACACGTCGAACGTCGTCGTGCAAGACCGCGAGAGCGGTTGGACGGGGTCAGCGAGAACTGGTTTGGAAGCCACCGCAGCCGCCGGAATCGACGTCTCGGGCACCCGCGCCCTCACTTCCCCACCATGGCCTACAAACCAACGGTACGGCAACGACAAATTCAACGGTCGCCTTCTCCTCCTCGATATCTCTATCCCAACCGATTACGGAAAGGACTCTTTTGGCGTCGATTTGCCGCCGGCTGCGTATCAGGGTGGCTGGTGGAAGATCCGCTACGAAACAGTTTCGAGTGCCGCTGTTGAAGTTGAAGACCGCACGACCTGGGCCGTTGTGTCTGGCGGTGGCCCCGTCCACCTTGTTCGCCCCTGAACCTGCTCGCCGAGGGCAAAGATCGGGCCTGTTTCGGGTTTAGGTGAAACATCGGGCAGGATGCTGGGGTGAAGTTGCTGCAACCCTTACCGCTTGGCTCGCCCTCCCCCGAGGCTGATCGGCCGCTGGTCGTTTCTGGGGTTGCTCCCGGCGTCGAGCTCAATGTGGACTCGCCGGTCAAACCACCCGTCAACCCGGCCGTTGCGCCCAGTCGGGTGATGTTTGGTCCCCACGAAACCAATCTGGGTT
>JAYSVF010000224.1:0-3524 GCA_043718695.1 Acidimicrobiia bacterium
CGGTTGACCGCCGAAGCCTCTCGATTCAAAACTATTAACGGCTTCATTACCAATCAGCTCAACGATGAACATAGTGACCTCGCCGTCATGGCCCAGCGAACGTTGTCGGCCGAATTTCCCTCCGATACGCCAGCGGCAGCGGTCCTTCGCTCAATCGGTTCAGGCGAACGGTCGTTCCGAAATATTGGAGCTGCATCACAACTCGGCGATATGGCAGTCCATCGTGCGTTGGATTTGCTGGAGACAAAGAAGGTGGTAGCTCGCGACCAACCTGTCTCCGTCCCACCCGCCAACCAGCCTCGCTATCGAGTCGATGATAGCTATTTGCGATTCTGGCTCGCGCTGGTTGAACCGGTCTTGAGCGACATTGCTCGAGGTCGAAGTGATCTTGCTCAGCAACGCGTTTCCACCTCCTGGCCAGCCTGGCGCGGACGAGCAATCGAGCCTCTAGTTCGAGATGCGCTTTCTCGTTTAGCTATCGATGACCCCCGGCTCAAGAGCGCTGGACATGTTTCAGGATGGTGGCCACGTTCCAACAATCCTGAAGTTGACCTCGTTGGCGTCGACCGGCTCGAACAGCCAACCCGCGTATCTTTCATCGGTTCGATCAAATGGCGCGAACGAGATCCTTTCGGCACCAACGATCTCGCCACCCTCGAGCGTGACGCCAAACTCGTCCCAGGAGTTACTGACACAACCCCAAGGATCGCCGTTTCCCGTTCCGGTGTTTCCACTCCCGGGGCCGTTCCCTTTACACCTGAGGACCTGTTGCAAGCCTGGGTCTAGCTCGGATGTCATCGCTGATGTCTGTGAGCTTAATGCGTGAGACCCGACATGGAATCGGGTGTCACCGCGTGCTTTGACGGGGTCACTCGACCGAAGACCGACTTAGCCAACGCAGGCGTGGCAGCGAGTCAGACCGGTATAACGGGCGAAGATTCCCGAAGAGGAGTACCGACTGTCTAGTTTCGCGCCGGCGCTGAACACGACGTAGCCACCGTTGCGAGCAACCATCGGTCGACCGGCACCGCTAGTCTGCGATAACGGGCGCGCCTCACCATTGGTTAAGTTCTTCAACACGATGCTCCCTCCGAGGTTCGAAGCAGTCGAGGAGAAAGTAACCCACGAACCGTCGAAGGAAATGCCGATCTTCTCGCCTTGGCCGACCGGGCTATCGCCGTTGCCTTCAGAACCATCCGACCCGGTACTCACCCGCTGTACCGCACCTGTGTCCACGTTGACAACAAAGACGTCCTGGGTCCCGTTCGTATCACCAGGAACCACGTTGCTTGAGGTGGTCGCAAAGGCAACAAAAAACCCGTTTCCAGAGATTGAAGGCGCCACTAACCGGCTGATGCTCTCGGTGCCCTGGTTTCGTTCTCCTCCTGAAGCAGTGAGGGTAACTCGCTTCACGGATGAATTCGAGGCATCGAAAACGAAGTTGTCCCAAAGTCCGTTGGCGTCGCCAGCAACAAGCGTGGCCGAGTACGAATAGAAGGCAACGCGGGCGCCGTCATTGGAAATCGACGCGCTCGAGCCGCCAACGCCTTGGCCGGAGCTGTCCTTTGTGATGAGCGTCGTCGATCCGGCGCTCAGGTCGCGTCGATACACGTTGAGAGTATTGATGCCCTGCACCCCCGGCGCGAGATTGCTAGCCCCAGAAGAAAAGGCGACGACGTTTCCGTCACCACTGATCGACGGCTCGGTGCTTCCGCCATTGGCTTCCGCCCCACCCTGGCCAACAGACACTCGCACGACGGCGCCCGTTGTGGCGTTCCAGACAATCACGTCGCGGACGCCGTTAGTATCGCTCGGAACGAGGTTCTTCGCATACGACTCGAAAGCGACGACGTTGCCGTCGGCAGAGATCGCGGGTGCAAAGCTGTCGCCGTCGCCTTCCACTCCGTTAGCACCCACGCTCGCGAGTTTCGTCTGACCGGTCGTACGGTCACGCCAAACGATTTGGCGCTTCTTGCCGGTCGATCCACCGAGGCCGACGGCCGACGAGACAAACGCTACGAAGCGGCCTTCAGAACCGAAGTCACCGCCGATCACTGGGACCGAACTGTCGAAGGCCGTCCCGAACTTCGTATTGTCCAAGCTGCGACTCACCAAATCGAACGTGGCATCGCACCCGACCCGCAGAAATCCCGGGCTTAGGCCGATTGTTCCGCGAACACCCTTTTCGACCGTGCACGAAATGCCAGCCGACGAGGTCTTGATTGCCAAGGTATAGGGCGAGCCATTTGGGTAGGACTTCGGAAACTTGAACGTGCTTACGGAAAAGCCGGTGGCGGAAGGTCCAGCAATAACGGTGACGTCGTCGGCGCCGTCCTTCTGTAACACCACACTCGTGCCCGATGGGGCAATGAGCATACCGTCTAGGAACGAATGACCGGCTGGGGCGACTGCCGGTGCGGACGGCGCTCTAGTAGTTGTTGATCCAGCGGTCGGTTTGGCCTTGGTTTTCTTCTTCGTAGCGGCCAGCAACGGACTGGCGGAAAGAGCAAGGCCAAGCACCGAGATTACGATCGCGAACTTTATCTTGGGCATGTGGTCTCCATTGCAGCAAAGCCGAGCGCTCGGCATTGCCGGTCGGCGAACGTTGGGTTCGAATCATGATCGTAATCTGGCGACGCTCGACCTCGCCGAAGCGCCTCAAAGAACTTCTCGGATAAATTGCGGGAAAGCTGTGACAGAACTGTTCGCGTCGCCATAGGTAGGTGTCCAGCAACAACGTGTTGCTGGCAAAACCAATGGAGACGAACATGAACACGAAATCTCGAACAATGTCGAACACCAAGTGGATGGCTGTCGCAACTGTTGCTGCACTTGCGGTGGGCGGGTTAACGGCCGGTATAGCGACGGCTGACAGTAACAACAGCAACGACAACGGTCGAAATGGAAAGTCCGATGACTGCGCGTCATCCGGTCAGAGCCGAGGGGGATCGCTCGATGTGATCGGCCTGACCGCAAACAATCGCCTGATCTGCTTCAGCGAAAAGCGGCCGGGCCGAGCGGAGAACATCGGCACCGTCGTCGGACTAATGGGTGACGCTTCGCTGGTGGGCATTGACTTTCGGCCGGCCAACAGCGAGCTAATCGGCCTCGGCAATGCCGGCGGCATCTATTCCATCGATCCGGCAACCGGGAACGCTACGAAGAAGTCGATGCTTAACGTGGCTCTCACGGGCTCATTCTTCGGCGTTGACTTCAATCCAACGGTCGACCGACTGCGCATCACGAGTGACACCGGCCAGAGTCTTCGTGCGAACGTCGACACTGGTGCAACTCAGCGAGACGATGGGCCGAGCGTTGCAGCGCATCGAGACGTTTCGGTGGCACTACGGAGCCCTCCCTTCGCGTGTTCGGCAGGCGATGAGCCTGGCAATTTGTTCCGTTTAACCCCAGCTGAGGGTGAGGTCGGCAACGTGGCGCAGGCCTGGCGGGAACTCAAGTTCTTCGTGGCCTGGTTTGAGTGTGTACTCGGGGATCCGACGGTGCCATTCAGCGAGGGCAACTCG
>JAYSVF010000225.1:0-20904 GCA_043718695.1 Acidimicrobiia bacterium
CAGAGTGTTTTCAAAATAGTTAGACCTCAACCGATCGGAAACAGAAGGAAGGTCAAAGAGCAAAAAATCGGTGATTGACGGCTCACCATCGGGTCCACGTTCGCTCGGAAGTAGTTCGTCGAGTCGATCGAAAAATTGTTCGGTGAATCGAACTTGCCGATTAAGCACGTTGCCGACGTTGTGCACCCAAGATGCGAGCTGTGTCCAGTACTTCAGACTTAAATGGCTCAGGAACGTCGCCCCAAGCTTTTACCGTCGCTGCCCCGATCGCATCCGCACGGGCTTGCGGGCTCATAAGGGCCATTTGAGCAGCGGTGATGGTAGCGATTGGTTTATCTTCCATTTCCAAATGTACCTCAGCTCGTCTGGTCGGGCCGTGTTCGCAACCCGTCCAGTAGAGGGCTTGGTTCTAGTTGGCTGGTCGGAAACCCGCAGACTGCTCAAGTTCTCGCTAGGAACGAGGGAAGTCTTGGCCGATTTCGAGCAGGTGCCTGTGGACAATCGCGCAGAACGGCTTGTGCAGAAGACCAAATTTCGCCGGTCAGAAAAGGGGGCATTTCCGACCAGCCAACTAGGAGAGTGCTGAATAATGCGACCTAGACAAGTCGCGAACTGGGAAAACGAAGCCAAATAAGGCACCCAGTTGCATTTATTCAGCAGTCTTCGAAGTGGGCTGAGCCGGTGGCGGCGCGGGCTAAGCGGTCTAGGACGGCGGGGCTGAGGGCGTCTTCGGTTGGGGGGACGATAAGAAGCACGTCGAGGTTTCGGTGGTCGGCATCTCGTAGGCGCGCATAGAGAATCGGGGCGAGGTTCGAGGCGGTGTAAGGGTGGGGGGTAGGGATTAGGGCGACGTGTGAAGGGGCTGCTTGGGTTTGATCGGAAAGTAGACCGATGCGCTTGCCTTCGTAGTGCGCAATGCGTTCCAAAGCCGTATGTACATCAACGATCTCGACAATCGCGTTTGGTGCGTAGTGGGAGGCCAACATTCCTGGGGCTCGTGACGGACCGGTGGCCGCACGAGTCAATCGGCCATTGAGTACCTCAGCGATGGCATCAATGGAGAGGCCGCCCGGACGCAAGATCATGGGGACTTCGCCGGTGCAATCGACAATGGTGGATTCCACACCAATCGTGCAGGGGCCCCCGTCGACGATTGCATCGGTTTTTGGGTCGAGATAATCGGCGAGGTCTTCGAGCACGTGTGCGGCGGTGGTGGGACTCACTCGCCCGAACCGATTGGCGGAAGGCGCGGCGATTCCGGCAGATTTGCCCTGAGCAGAACCGAGGCCAAGAAGAACGGCCGCAAACACGGGATGACTCGGCACACGCAGGCCAATTGTTTCCAGTCCGCCAGTGACGACATCATGCACCTGGGTGCGTCGGGGTAAAACGAGGGTGAGTGGGCCGGGCCAAAACTTGTCGGCCAACAACCGTGCATCCCCGGAAATCGACGTGGCCCAGTCGTCGACATTTTCAGATTTGGCGATGTGCACAATGACGGGATGATCGATTGGTCGACCTTTGGCGGCGAAGATCCGGGCCACTGCCGATGGATTGGATGCATCGGCGCCGAGGCCATAAACGGTTTCGGTTGGGAGGGCCACTAACCCCCCACCGAGGAGCAGTTGCTCGGCACGGTTTAAACCCGATGGGCTCGCGTCTAGAACTTCAACAACGGAGCGGCTCAACACGAAACCAGCGTAACTGCCAGCGGGTAGGCCTCGAAGTCCAAGACTTAGTGCATGTTCTCGAAGTTCGGGCGCGTGCGCCCTTACAGTGAAAACACTCAGTCAGCTGGAGAAATGCACATCGGACACACGCGCCCAAACTGCGATTCACTGCACTAGGAGACTGGTGAACAAATGCGACTGGATTGCTCATTTCGCTCCGTTTTCGCAGTTCGTGGCTTGTCTGGGTCGCATTGTTCACCACTCTCCTAGGTACGCATACCGTGCTGGCAAAGGGTTCTTGTTGACCACCCAGAATCACAACGTGCCACAAACCGGACCGCCTGAGCCCGCTGGAGCCGGGCTGGGGCCGGGCTGGGCAATTCTTGACTAATCCGATCGGCTTTTGTGCCTATACTCGTCGCCTGACGTTTCACGAGTTTTTTCCCTGGGAGGGGATTTACATGAGCCTTCGCATTGGCGACACCGCACCAGATTTCACCGCAGAGACCACACAAGGCACCCTGACCTTCCACGAATGGCTGGGCGATAGCTGGGGCGTGCTGTTTAGCCACCCAAAGGACTTCACCCCGGTCTGCACCACTGAACTTGGCCGCGTTGCAAAGCTGGCACCTGAGTTCGCTAAGCGCAATGTGAAGGTCATTGGCCTCAGTGTTGACACCGTCGAGAACCACATTGCGTGGGAAGGCGACATTGAGGAGACCCAGGGCACCAAGGTTGAGTTCCCGATGATTGGTGATACCGATAAGAAGGTTTCCGATCTTTACGACATGATCCACCCAGGCAACTCCGACACGATGACCGTACGTTCGGTCTTCGTGGTTGGCGCCGACAAGAAGGTCAAGTTGTTCATCACCTACCCAGCCTCAACGGGCCGGAACTTCGATGAGATCCTTCGGGTTATCGATTCGTTGCAGCTCACCGCCAAGTTCAAAGTTGCTACGCCGGTTGATTGGAAAAATGGCGACGACGTAATCATTGGTTCCGCCGTTACCGACGAAGAAGCAAAGACCCTCTTCCCCGGCGGCTGGACGACCGTAAAGCCTTACCTGCGCACCCTTCCGCAGCCTGGCAAGTAAATCCTTTCTTGGCCTTCCCCTAAAGGGTAGATGCCAAATTCGTTGGCCGGCTGGGGGGCTTGGTCAGCGTAATCCACAGCCGGTTCGGTTCACACTGAGCCGGCTGTGTCGCGTCACTCGACACTTCGCTTCTGAGGCGACGGGGGCCCACAGGGTTTGGGCGGCAAATGCAAATACGGTTATTCCAGGGCGAAGTGCTGGGTGTCGAAACGTTGGGCACTGAACAAACGCAGCCAGATTGCCGGAAACTCAGAATCGTTGGCGGCCAGTAGCGTTTCGGGTGTGAACGATCGGGATGGCAAGGGAACCGAGGCGAAGGTGCCTGATTGGAAACAGGCCAATCTCGTGGCGATCGAGCGAGCATTGCACCATGCCCTTGCAAAGCCTTCGGGTGGATGGTTTGTTCTTGATGCTACGCGTACGTTGCAAAAGTCCAATCCAAAGACCTTGCGGGATGTCCTTGGAAAAGGGAAGAGAACCGCGCGAAAGTACGTCGTCAACGGGGTGGAATTGGTTGCTTGGAGCGATGCGAGAACCGGTGAAGTTACGGTTGCCCCAGCCCTATGTCCACATATGGGTGCCCATCTTGGCGATGGACATATTGATGCAACCAATTGTTTGGTGTGCCCCTGGCATGGTTTGGCGTTGCCTTCAGCAGCCGCAGGCGCAGAGCGGGTGGCCGGGCAGGGTCGCTGGGAACCGTGGAGAACCCATGATGATGGGGTGCTGGTCTGGGTGCAACCGGATCCAGGTGCGTCCGATGCTACCGATGCGCCGATTCTCACCAAACGTCCCGGCGTACATTTTACGGGGGTGATTCGCCGGGAGGCTGTGTGCGAACCACGAGATGTCATTGCCAATCGGTTGGATCCGTGGCATGGCGTGCATTTTCATCCGTACGCTTTCGCCAGTCTCGAAGTGCTTTCCAATACTGATGATGCGCTGGATTTGCGGGTGGGTTACCGCGTTACGCCTCGTCACATTATGACGGTGGAAGCCCGGTTCGATTGCCCTGATCCACGCACGATTGTGATGACCATCACTGGCGGTGAAGGTGTTGGTTCTGTTGTGGAAACCCATGCCACACCCGTGTTTGGATCCGTTAATGCACACGGAACTTCGGTGCTTCCGCGCACGGCGATTATCGAAGCAACGTTGGCGACGAGTGACCGGGCAGGTTTTGCCCAGGCGCTCAAGGGGGCCGTTGTGGCTAGGCCGATGATTGAGTTGTTGGCGGGGCGGCTCTGGAAAGACGATGCGCTCTACGCGGAGCGAACCTACAAAATCCGAGCGGGCTTGTAACTACCGTTGTCGCTATGGCAGAACCACTTCCCTCTCCTGAACCATTCAGGCGCAATCGATCAGTGGGAGTTCCTGCGCGCTTTCAACCGGCCGACCGCTAGCGGAGTTTGCGGCCGTCTTTCATCCCAGTATCGATAGCCACGGATTCGGGGTCTTTTGCGGAGCGGGATGCTGGTGGGGCGGTGGTGGCGCGAACCACAAGCTCTACGTCTTCAACGGCATGTTGTGGGCCGGTGTTTTCCGCGATGGTGTCGATAACGAATCGTGCGGCCATCGCGCCTGAGCCGGTTACCGATTGACGAATCGTGGAGAGACCAACCACGGCGGAAACATCATGATCATCGAAGCCAATAACCGAGAGCTCCTTGGGCACGCGAATTCCGGCTTGACGCGCTACCTGCAGGGCACCAAAAGCCATTTCATCAGACATGGCAAACACGGCCGTTGGCGGATCTTGTAGAGCCAGCAGCCTTCGCATGGCTGATGCCCCACCTTCGATCGTGAAATCCGCTCCGGCTTCCAAGGCAGGATCATGGGCAATTCCTGCGTCGGCAAGGGCCACACGGTATCCGGCCCTGCGTTCCGCTGGCACCGAGAACGAGAGCGCTACCAGTTGGGTTTGGGCGCCGATGACCGCTATGCGACGGTGACCCAAATTGAGGAGGTGGCGCGTGGCCATCGCAGCCGCTGCTTGATTGTCGAGGTTGACGGAGGAGAACGGTGCGTAGCGGTCACCAACAGCGGCGACGATCGCTCCAACTTGTTGTAATTCAGAGACTTCGGTGCGGTCAAGGCGAAGATCTACGAGGATCAAACCGTCGACACGCTTTTGGATCAGAGCCCATTCGCTGACGAACCGACGCCGGGCTTCTCCGGAGCCAACTCCCATCAAGAGCAGGTCATATCCGGCTGCAGCAAGTTCTTTTTGGGCACCGGCAATGACTTGGCTGAAGTACCACGCACCAAGAATCGGCACGGCCATGCCCACGGTAAAGGTGCGTCCGGCGGCGAGGCGAGAAGCGTTGGGATCGGGCCGGTATTGGAGTTCCGTGGCCACTTTTTCTACCCGTGCCCGTGTGGCTGCAGCAACGTTCGGAAGGCCCCGGAGTGCGCGGCTAACCGTAGCAACCGATACTTTGGCGACCGCTGCGACGTCTTCAATCGTTGCCGCACGCGAGCCCATGGAGGGTGGCGAGGTAAGCAACGGTCGACGACTCATACCGCCATTGTTTCACTCTGCGCACTCCGGCGAAAAGTCAGCGCGCAGATATTGGCTCGTTTGATCCGAATGCAACTCGGGCTTTGCTTGGCAATCGGCGTTGCTTGGCTCATTGCTTGGCTCAGCGCTTGGCTCAGCGCTTGGCTCAGCGCTGGCTCATTGCTCGGCTCATTGCTCGGCTCATTGTTCGGCTCATTGTTCGGCTCATTGCTTGGCTCAGTGCTGGCTCATTGCTTGGCTCAGTGCTCCTGAACCTCGGAATCCCCATCGTTGCGTTGCCTTCGGGCCTTACTTGGAGACGGGACGAGAATCCTCAGTTCGGGATTCGCCGCGGGCACAGAAGGCGAAGCCGATTGCCAGGAGCAACCAGAACGCCATGGTTCCCCCGGTGCCACCCAATATGCCGCCCGTCCACTGGCCTCTGTTGTAACGCCACTGAACCAAAACCTGGAGGGTCATCAGCCCAAAAGCTCCCGCTGGAATCCACGCGACAACAGAGCGAGGCATCCTTGTAGCAACCACGGCGACAACGCCGAGCAGCGCAGTGATAATTGCGGAGAGTGGGTTAAACCACAGGACTTTAAGTTCCCATTTCGCCCAGCCAAGCAGTGCCCCTTGCTTACCGGCAAAGTCGATGTTCCGGGCCACGATCAAACCAAGTACTCCGGCCACAATCGCCACCACGCCAAGGGTCGTCGCCGCCTTTTTGTAGGTTCCGCGAGTCTTCGTGCCATCGAGTCCCCAGAACTGTCCGGCTGCAGTGGCGAACACGAAGAGGTGAATAGCGATCATGAGGAAGTAGCTCCATGGCCACTCATAAACCTTGTCGTAGTAGAGCACCGAGAACAGGATCGATACCGACATGCCAGCGCCGACGAGCGCAGCGGCGCGGGTGAACAATCCAAGGATGAGCAATGCTGCGAGCAGAACCTCGGTGATGAGCGTGATCCAGCCAAACAGCGTGTAATTCTTGACCACTACGTTTTCCACAAACCACGAGTACGGCCCAAACACGGGGTTCTCGATGGCTGAGTTGACGTATTTGTAGAGGCCGTTGCCAAGGTCTTTGCCGAAGTCTCCGGGGCGTTTCCATTCCACATTGGCTAGCCATAAAATGCCAACCACGATGCGCATTGCGCCAATCGTTCCGTTGCGAATCTTCTCGTCGGAGGTGGCGAGCTTGGCTTGGATGCCCCTTATGCCTTTGCTGCCTTCGATGCCCTGTGTTTCCGACGTGCCCGATGCGGAGTTGGAGTTCATGAGAACGAAGCGTACGTACTTTGTGATCACCGTGAAGGTTTATCGCTCCGAATCTTCTCAGGAAGCCTCTCAGGAACTCCTCAAAAGGTTCTCTCAGAAGTATCTTAAGGAGGGCTCGCGGGCGGTGTCTCGCTTAATTAGGGGGGACTCTCCCAGAAGCACATGTCCTACGTGCCAAGCGAATCTCGAAGCTTCTTGGTGAGCGAGGCACGCACCAGTTGGTAGGAATCTTCGATCAGCGCCTCAAGTTCTTCTGCGGGAACTTCGGGAACTAAGTCAACCGAAACCCAATGCCGCTTGTCCATGTAGTAGCCGGGGCGCACAAAGCTGTAGGTAGCTTGCAGCGCAACACCGTCTTCAGGCAGCACTTTGAGCGTGACGAGATTGCCAGGGTCAACGTTTACTAGAGCAAACATTTTGCCTGCGATTCGATACACGTTGGTCTGTTCACCAAACACGTTATCCATCGTCGAATTCGGGCGCTCTTCACACCAAGAGCAAACCTGCTCAATCGAAATCATGGCTGGCAGGAAGCATTGACGTCGTTCGCTGAAGCGTTTAGAACGGCAAGATCATCGAGGCTCAAGAGTCCAGAGCTCAGTTGTTTCCCCATCCTCTGCGATCGCTTACCCCCCAAAAGCGCTTCCACCTCGTCGTCTGACGGGCGGCTTTGATGCTCAGCAAGAACATAGACACTGTCTATGGTTTGGGTCGAAACCTTGAAGGCGCTCAACTTTGGCATACTGCACGATAGCCACACGTACGACGTCAAGGTCCCTTAGTTGATGACGACGGGGGCTCGGAGTGGTGCCGTGGCGAAAGCTTGCATGCCATCGTCGAAGTTGAAGGTGGATTGGTAGCCCAACTCTGCCGCAGCACGGTTGGGACTGGCGAACACGTGGCGCACATCGCCCTGTCGGAATGCCCCGGTAACTACTGGCCACAGTTCGTCCCCAGGGGATGAACCGAAGGCTTTGGCTAGTGAGCAGGCCATTTCGCCGACGGTTCGTGATTGCATCGACGCTACGTTGTAGGCCCGATGTGATCCTGCTGGATTTGCGGTTAGGTTGGCCGTTGCTCGGTTGTTCGATGTGGCGTTCGTTGCTGGTTTGAGAAGAGCCAAAACGTTGGCGCGAGCCACATCGATAACGTGAACAAAGTTGCGGCGTTGCGCACCGTCTTCGGTCACCTTTGGGGCTCGGTTGCTAGCAAGTGCTGAGCGAAAAATACTTGCTACGCCCGCATACGGAGTGTCTCGGGGCATACGTGGCCCGTAGACGTTGTGGTAGCGCAGAGAGACGGCCTCGATGTGGTGTTCGTGAGCGAATGCACCGACAAGATGTTCTTGGTGCAACTTGGTCGCGGCATACACATTGCGAGGATCAAGCATTGCCTCTTCCGGAACTTCTTCTGAAGCAAGTGCCATTCCACAGATGGGGCACGGCGGTTCAAAACGGCCAAGCTCGAGATCGGCAACGGTTCGCGGGCCGGGAACAACGAGCCCGTGTTCGCTGCACCGATAGCGGCCTTCACCGTAAACCACCATTGACGATGCCAACACGAACCGGCCGCGAAACTTGGCGTGGTGCAACACCGAAAGACCAACTGCCGTGCCCACATCGTTGTGATCGACATAGGAAGTTACGTCACCAAAATCGACACCCAAGCCAACCTTGCCTGCTTGATGACAAACCGCAGTGATCGGCCCGCCTTCGCCCCCGTCAAGCGCATTCGTCCACGTTTCCGCGTTACGAATATCCCCTGCGGCACCGGTGAAGTATCGGGCCGCTGGATTGAAATAATCCGGCTCTACGGCATGAGCCGCGGGATCAAGATTGTCGAGCACCGTTACCTGATGCCCTTCAGTCACCAATTGATCAACAATATGTGAACCTATGAATCCCGCACCACCGGTAACCAACACGTGTTGGGTTGATCCTTGTTCAGCGATCGCTTGTTTCTCATTGTCGATCTCAGCTTGGCGTTCTTCAGTGCTCATCCCTACCAGTCTCCCGCATGTTCTTCTACTCGCGTTGAGATCTGAGCATGGAATGCTCAAACTGGCAGAGCAGTTCTCAGCAACGGCTCAGATGCATACGCCCGGGCCTCATCTCGCCAAACATGGGAGATTGGGTTGTTGCTAAGCACCCAATTCCACACGTTGGTGAGGCAACGTCGCCAAGGTTCAGTAAGCGATGGGTTCGGGAGAAGGCAACGAGGGCATCTGAATGGAAATCGTTGCACCTGGACGGGAGGACCCGTTGGGTTTGCTTCCGTTCCTGGCGCTGACGGATCCTCCGTGCGCTCTGACGATTGCCTCCACGATTGCTAAGCCGAGGCCATGGGATTTGCGGTTTGTCGTGTCGGCTCGCCAAAAACGGTCGAAAGCATGGTCCAATTGATCGGGATCGAAACCTGGGCCATCGTCGCTCACGGTTACCTCGACAGCCGATTCAACTTTTGCTATGTGTACAAACGTTTTGGCGTGCCCCGGCGTATGCGTACGGACGTTGGCCAACAGGTTGTCGAGAACTTGGCGGAGTTGATCGGGATCGCCTTGCACAAGGATCGGAGCCCTAACAGGATCGGTAGTTGCGTTGGCGGGGAAGTCGGTCGGGGCCTGCTGAATTTTGGTACTCGGATCAAGCCTTTGTTCTGGACCTGTGTCGGATGAGTCAGCAACGACGGGCTCCGAGGCCACCGTAAAGGCAATGCTCCGATCCGGTGCGATGGCTCGTGCGGCTTCAACGGCATCAGCGCAAACCGATGCCAGATCTACCGGGATCCTGGTTGGGGTTCGTTGTTCATCGGCTCGAGCGAGCACTAACAGGTCATCAATGAGTCTTCCCATACGTGAGGCTTCGTTTTCGATCCGCAACATTGCACCAGAAACGGCTTCTGGGTTGAGTCCACCCCGGCGGTACAGTTCGGCCCAACCGCGCATCGATGTCACCGGTGTTTGCAGTTCGTGTGAAGCATCGGAGACAAAGGATCGAAGCCGATTGGTAGCTACCTGCTGAACATTCAGTGCCTCGCGTTGACCGTCTAGCGCAGTACCGAGTTTGGCAACCATGGCATCGAGGGAACCGCTTAGCTGATCGAGTTCACGATACGGAGTATTGACCGCCACCCCATGCCCGGTGTTACCAGCGGCCACTACCCCCGCTGCCTGAGCAATTTGGCCGAGAGGTTGCAGTGCCCTGCGGAGTAAGAGATAGAGGGCAACAGCGGCTAGGGCCATGACGACCAAGGAGCCAACCGTAAGCGTACGGATTAGATCGGCTACAGCGGAATCGACCAAACGAAGTGGTGCGGCTTCAACAAGAAGTACTCCGTCGTTGAGCAGTTCCGATACTGCTCGAAACCGCAATGATCCGGTTTCCCCGGGAATGGTGAGGACCCTTCCGGCGTTTTGGCGTAGGAACGCGGCGTCGAGTTTGGGAAACGGATCGGCAACACCATTCGATCCCGAGCCCGATGCAAAAATCTCTCGGTCGTTCTTATCGAACATCACTGTTGCTGATGGTGGCAACTCCAGATTCGGTGTTGCCGATCCAGGTGATGCGACGTTCGCTCGTGGTGGCTTATCCTGAGGCTTACCCTGAGCCTTGCCCGGTCTGGGCGACGAAGTCGGCCCAGCGGAACTCTGACCTGCCACACCCTGACCAGTCAGACCTTGATTGTCACGCACCCGACCGCTGAGTGCACCCTTCAAACTGTTGTCCACTTGACCTACAAGATCGTTCCGGGTTTGGCGGACCACGAAGCTACTCAGCAACAACAGGCCAACACCGATCAAGACCAGGAGCTGCATAGCTAGACCAGTTCGGAGTCGCACCTTTTTGCGGGACATGTTGGCTGCGAGTTTCACTGCTGGTCTTCCACACGGACGGTGTAGCCAAACCCTCGCACGGTCACAATTTTGGCCAGCGCATTGGGATCAAGTTTGGTGCGGATAGAACTCACATAGGTTTCTACAATTCGAGCGGCACCTTCAAAGTCAAAACCCCAAACACTTTCGAGAATTTGATCTTTGGAAAGTACAACTCCCTGATTGCGCAGAAGATAAGCAAGCAGCCGGAATTCGGTAGGGGTTAGCAAGACGGTTTGGGTTCCCTGAAGCACCTTGTGTTGGTCTTCGTCGACCACCAAATCACCGCACCGCAGAACCGGCGTACGAATCCGATCTGATGAATCTGATCCAGACCCGGCGAGGGACGCACCACGCGGGTTCGCGCTACTTGAATTTCGTTGATTGTCCAGCTGATGTTGGTTTGCCGTGCGACGGAGAACGGCTTCTACCCGCAGCGTCAATTCTTCGAGACTGAAGGGTTTCGTAAGGTAGTCGTCGCCACCACCCTCAAAGCCTGCGCGCATATCATCGAGTTCTCTACGGGCGGTGAGGAATATGATGGGCGTGAGGTCGCCACGGGCCCTTAGTAACCGACAAATCTCAAAGCCGTCGATGCCGGGAAGACCTACATCGAGAATCAGAAGGTCATAGCGCTTGGTGATCGCTCGATTGAATCCGTCGGTACCGGTGGGAACAGCTTCGGCTTGGTATCCAGCGAATCGCAGGGCACTGGCCAAGAGTTCGCGGATCGATTCATCGTCTTCCACTACCAACAGCTTGGGCGAATCTACAGATGGGCTGAGGGGCGTGGATAGTCGGTTCTCTTCTCGCGCCATATCTCCATCCTAGGAACCCAACCTCAAGGAACGCTGAGGAAGTTCGCAAAAAGAGTGTTCTACTTTCCAGCAATGTTTCAGATCCAGTCCGTACGGTGATTCCATGACCAATGCTCATTCCCATAGCCACACTTCGAACGATCCGCACCATGACCACTCCCACACTGGAGATCAAGCGCACAAAGGCCGTTGGCAGGGTCACCTTCATGACGACGATCACCACCACGGCGGATCAGGAAACCCCGTTGAGGTGAGCCGTCGACAAATGCTCTACTTCCTCAGTGCTGGTCTCTTTGGGGCAACCATGCTGGGCGGAGGTGCGGCGGTCGCAAAAACTGCCAAACCAGCCCGGCGCACGAAACCAGCCAAAGCCGCGCCAAAAAAAGCTCAGACACCCACAACTTTGCCTCGTGGAAAGACACCCACTACTCCCGTCACCCCCATCGCCACGACAAAGGTCCCTACAACAACCGTTGCTCCAACGTCGACAACGACCCCTGCCGGTGGGGCTACATCGGGAACCGTTGACCCGTGGACG
Organism: Acidimicrobiia bacterium; assembly: GCA_043718695.1. Classification (GTDB taxonomy): domain Bacteria; phylum Actinomycetota; class Acidimicrobiia; order Acidimicrobiales; family JANYDT01; genus JANMZO01. The sequence goes on from JAYSVF010000225.1 coordinate 11,776, forward strand.
TTGTATCCAAAGACCGTGAAGGCCACCCGCTCGGCCACTGAACTGATCGTGGAATCAACCGGTCTGCCTGAACATTTGATGATGATTGGGATCACCAACTGGCAGCAACAGTTCCCACTTCCCCAAGCCTATTCCGGTGCCAACGCGTGGCGCATCCCACTCAAAGGCGTCCTTTCCGATACCCCAATCTCGGCCAAGACCGGTTTGTTCCGCGGCGCCATTGCCCTAGCGATTAACGGTGTACCGATCTTCAACGCACTGAACAATCGAGGCGAGGATGCGTTTCTGATTGGTGAGCTCGATCAGTGGGGCGGACACTGCGGACGCGCCGACGACTACCACTACCACGCAGCCCCTCTGCACCTCATCGCTGGTGCCAGCCCGGCAACACCACTAGCCGTTGGGCTAGATGGATTTCCGGTTTACGGTCTCACCGAACCCGATGGTTCACCGGTGCGAGCACTCGATGCGTTCAATGTCATAGCGACGATAAAGACGGCTACCACTACCATGCAACCCTTACGTACCCATACATTAATGGCGGTATGCGCGGCAAGGTTTCGGTCGTCGCCGAACAGGTCGATCCGCAGCCGGCAGCAAAACCTGTTCGCCCAGCCGGAGCCCCGTTGCGTGGTGCGTCGATCACCGCGTTTTCTCAAACCGGCGCGAAGGCTTGGCGTTTGCAGTACAAGCTCGGCGGTGCGACCTACCAAGTGGATTACGCCATCGAAGGTACCGGTTACAAGTTCACCTTCACCGACCCATCCGGTGCCACCCGAACCGAAGCGTACTGATTGCTATGCGAACAAATAATGTAACGTTCCAACCAGATAACCGCCCCGCCTGCATGACCTCAAGCAGGGGCGTTACTTTGATTCAGGTAGTGCCTCATCGTTGGTTGACCGCGACTGTTGCGGCCCTATCAGCACTCTTGCTCCTTTCCCCGGCATTCGCTTCCGCCGCGACCAAGACCTCACCCAGGACCTCGGTCAAACCCGCGGTGAAGCCGTCTGCAACCAAAGCGGCTGCTAAGAAACCGGCAAAGCTAAACAAGAACTCGAAAGCCAAACCCGCAACCAAACCAGCGTCGCCGACAACGACAAAAGTGATTGCGATGCCAAGCACAACTATCACTGCTGCAAGTGTCGAGACTCCCGCATCCACAACGGTCGCAATCGCACCAGCCGCAGCCACCGTCGCACCGAATACCAGCACCTTCAAGGCTGAGGTGTGGGCCGACAACTGGTTCGCGATGTCGGTCAACGGGGTAAAGGTTGGCGAAGACACCGTTCCTATCACTACCGAGAAATCGTTTAATGCCGAAACGTTTACCTTCACGGCCGCCTACCCCCTCACTATTGCCATTGAGGCCAAGGACTTCAAGCAAAACGATTCGGGCCTTGAATACATCGGCAAACCCAATCAGCAAATGGGTGACGGCGGATTGATCGCCCAAATCACCGATGTGGCGACCGGCAAAGTTGTCGCCGTAACTAGCGCCAGTTGGCAAACGATGGTCATCCATCGAGCACCGCTCAACCAATCGTGCGTGAAGGATGCAAATCCTGAGAAGACGTGCACCTTTAGTTGGGTAGCCGCGCCAAGCCAATGGACCACATCGGCCTTCGACGACACTGCATGGAAACCCGCAACGATTTGGCAAGCAGCCGACATTAGACCCAAAGACGGTTACAACACCATCACGTGGAACCCAGCGGCGAAGTTCCTATGGGGGTCAGATTTGTTCATCGACAACACCGTTCTGCTGCGCTTCAAGGTCAACACCGCCCCGAACTAGATCGATTCGACAAGTGGCACCTCAAATGTCGCCCACTAACGCCGATTTTCTCATTGCTTGTGCGAAATAGTGGCTTAGTGGGCGACATTTCGTGCGCAGCAATGGCGAGGTAGTGCGGCTCATTCTTGGAGAACTTTGAGAGTGTGGTTGGGCTCAACGGTTTGAACTGAGATCATTGAGCACTCAAACGTCGGGAAGTGTCCGGCGCACTTTCTATCTCCAAGGACCCAAGGTTGATTCCCACCACAGCCGCAACGCCAGTTGCCCTAACCGCGACAACCGCCGATGGACAAACGCAGAACTCGCAACTCTCCGTGGATGTGATTTTGCCGGCACTAGATGAGGCGGAGGCGTTGCCGTGGGTGTTGAAGGCTATTCCATCAGGGATTCGGGCCATTGTGGTGGACAACGGTTCCACTGATGACACGGCTGTGGTTGCCAGGGCGCACGGGGCAACGGTGGTGTACGAAGCCGTCCCCGGATTTGGTTCTGCTTGTTACGCCGGTTTGCGCGCCGCTACCGCCGATATCGTGTGCTTCATGGATGCCGACGGATCCATCGATCCCAGTGATCTCACCGCCACGATTGCTCCTCTGCTGGCTGGTGAAGCCGATTTGGTGCTTAGAGCCCGCAAACCAACACCGGGGGCTATGACGTGGCATCAGAAGGTCGCCAACCGAGTGCTGGCAAAACTGATGCGCTGGCGTGCCGATGTCCCTCTTACCGATCTTGGGCCTATGCGAGCAATTCGGCGGGAGCATTTGTTGGTGCTGGATATGCAGGATCGTCGTTCGGGGTGGCCGCTGGAGATGGTGCTTAAAGCTCAGCAGCAGGGGCTACGAATCATCGAATTCCCAGCGTCCTACACAAAACGCAAGGGCGGAAAATCGAAAGTTACCGGAACCGTGAAGGGAACCTTTCGCGCGGTGAAGGATATGAGCCGAATCTTGGCTGCCTATTCGTCGAAGCCCAAGGATAAGTAGTCCACCGGCGCGTGCAGAAAGTACGACCGAGTCAGGGTGAGATTGGGACGCTGGTCTGTCTGAGGAACACAATTAGATTGTACTAAGCGTGCTTTCTAGTTTACTCCAGAGTTGAGATACTTCCAGATGCGGGAACTCGGCGGCCACGCAATCAAGATCGGCAAAGGTATCGATGTCGCGGAGGGTTGGGAGAGTCGCCACGCGATGACCGAGAGATTCCAAGCGGGCAAGCTGAGCGGCTCCTGTGAAATCCGCACTCATCGGGATGCCGCGAAACACCTCTGGATCAGCACGATTGAGCCCGATTAGCCAGAATCCACCGTCCCCCGCCATGCCTATGACCGAATCAGCATCCGCCAAATGGGCAAGCGCGTCACTAAGTTGGCGGGGGTGAACTTGGGGTGTGTCCATAGCAATCAGCACGCAAGGTTCGCCCGGGTTTCCAGCTTTGGCAGAGCCGACGTGGTCAAACACATCGGCAAAGGCATCAATCAGTCGTTGATCGAGGAGGCCGGATTTTTGCGGCAACACCACAAATCCCTCCGGAACCCAAGCTCCCGGCTCACCATCGAGCACCAAAATACGATGATCAACGGCAACTTCAGCCACAGCACGGAGCGTGTCATTCAGTGCAGCAAGGGCGATATCGGCAGCTTGCTCACCGGTAAGGGGCGGGCACAACCGAGTCTTCACCCGTCCGGCAACAGGAGCTTTGGCCAAAACAATCAGGATCGACATCGAGCCCCGACGGTAGTGCGTGGCTGTGCAGTGAATACGCAACACCGTCCTCAAGGGCAGACCGGGGATGTTGGGGACTATGCGGCGCTACTGTGCAGCGTTCGCCTCACCGTTACTGAATCGACCAGCTTTGCCGCGGCTCCAGGCTCCAACCGAGGCGACCGAGATCCGTTCACAGCGGTCAATGATGCGTAACCCAGCGAACCATTGGAGGAAAGGGTCAACCCTCACTAACCAAGAGGCGAAGGGTTTGGGCACAATCACGGGTGGGTCATTCCGTCGTTCTGTGCGGGGGGCGCTGGGCGGCACCGTGGCGTTGACGATTGCCGCAGCCCTGCTCAGTTGGGCAACGATTTGGGGACGACGGGTACAGAAGAATCCTGATGTGAAACTCGGTGCTGCGCCTTTGGTGGGGCAGTGGAAGTTTCGTCCTTCGATTGGGTATCTCATGCCAATCGGGTTGGCACTGCTAGTGATTGTTGCAGTTCCGCGATTGTTCGTTCGCTTACAAACTCGATGGGTAGTGTTGAGTTCCGTTGGGTTGAGCGCCGCCTTCACCGCAGCACTCGCCGGTACCGATGGTCGTGTGGCCATGTTGGCGCCCGTGGTGCACCCCACGGAGTATTGGTACTGGCTCGATAAGTTCCCTCCGGTTCGGCAAATGTTGGCGGTCTACGATGAATATGACTTCATCCTGAACTTCAGTACACATATCAAAGGACATCCACCGGGGTACGCACTTCTCCTCAAGGGTTTGGCGGCCCTTGGCTTAGCAAAACCCTGGATCGTGGCCTCCCTGTCGTACGTGAGTGCCGGTCTGGTTGCCGGTTCGGTATTAGTGGTGGCACGTCGGCTTGGATCAGCGAAGTTCACCCATAAGGCCGCGCCGTTCTTAATCCTGGCGCCCTACACGGTGTGGATGGGAACGTCGGCTGATGCGGTTTTCAGTGCCCTCGTTGCGATGGGTGCAGCGGGAATTGCCTTGGCCGCCACCTCGCAACGACGTAACCGAAAAATTGCTTTTGCGTTCATCGCAGGCTTGCTACTTGGCGCCAGTTTTTACAGTTCGTGGGGAACGGTCACTTGCGGCCCCATCATCATCGCTGCCCTGTGGTGCGGTTCAACATGGCCAACATCAACATGGTCAACATCAACAGGGTCTGAATCAACAGGGTGCAGTTCTTTGTCTTTACCAACCCACAAAGCCAATGACCCCAACCTGTTGTCCCAGCGTAAACAGACCAGCAAGGTCACCATTCACCAACGGGTCGTCAACATAGCTCCGGTTACCCTCGCAGCCGTGGGTGGGATTGGCGTAGTCGCCGCAGGCATGACCGCACTTGGTTACAACTGGTTTGCCGGGATTGGCCTCACCCGACGCCTGTACTGGAAAGGAACCGCCCAATTCCGACCGTGGCGGTACTTTCTGGTGGGCAATCTTGGCGCGGTGCTAATAGCGCTTGGTGGAGTGGCAATCGTTGGAATGGGAACCTTGGGATTCGGACGTATCCGAAACCGATCCTCCGCAAACTCTCACAACGCCACAAGAAATCAGTTGAGTGAAGACACGAGCAATGGCGGAACAAGTTTTCGTTGGCTTCGCGTCTTTGTATTGGCCGGGCTCATTTGTGTCTTGGCGGCCGACTTTTCGCAATACTCGAAGGGTGAAGTTGAGCGCATTTGGCTGCCTTTCATGCCGTGGTTGACGCTGCCCGCAGCTATCTTGGCCCGCCATCGTTTCTGGCTGGTCCTCCAAGCCACCACGGCAATTGGAATCCAGGTCATGCTCATTTCGAAGTGGTAGTCCCAACCAAACACTGAGAGTGGGCTAAGGAATTGATGGGCCTTTTCGCCCAGGGCAAACGGGGTTGGCCCATTGTTCGAGTACCTTCGAAAGCCATGTCGGGAACACCGTCGGCCGTAGCCATCACAATTTCACCAGCAGCTCAACCGTTGGTGCACATCATCGAAGCAGATCAAGCACCTTTGCTTGCCAAGGCCTTTTTCGGTGGAGGTGACCCTGGGCCAATTACGGCCACGATGGCGCATGTGCCTGAGCTTGTGGAGGTGGCACTGCCGTTTTTGGGCACGATCCTTTCGCCTTCGAATGTGGATTTTCGTACGAAAGAAATTGTCATCCTGCGCACGTCGGCGTTGTTGGCTTGCCGATATTGCGTTGACTCCCACACCACCGTCGCCCTTGATGCTGGTTTGAGTGCCGACGAAGCCCACACGCTGCGCAACGAACTGGGTTCGATCACCACTACCTTCTCCGATCCTCGCGAGCAAGCGCTGATTGCCTGGATTGATGCCGTGGCGACGGGTACCGGGCGAGTTGCTCCAGTGACTCGTGCCGCAATGGGCAAGCTGTTTGCGGAGCATGAAATCGTTGAGCTCACCGTGCTGATTGGGGCCACCATGTTGCTCAATCGCTATGCCAGTGCACTCGAGCTTCCCGTTGGCGCAGACACGATTACTCGCTTAGCCGCTGAGGGTTTCGAGCGGTTCCCCTAATGGTTGAGAAGGTTCGTGCCGTGAACGTTGCAGTAAGTCCTTCGCAAGTGAGCCGAGGGTGTAGCGCAGAACAAAACGGCCACAAAGCTACGTGTGCATCAAAAGAGAGAATTTGCTATGTCTACTGATGAAATGATCGTTGAGGTTGCCCCGTTGGGTGAGGTTGCTCAAGCCGTAGCCGATGGGGTTTTGGGTGAACGGGTGTGGTTTTATGCCAACTACCACTGCAACCTTGAGTGCACCTATTGCCTCACCGAATCGGGTCCCAACGTTGACCGCAAAATGCTCGACGGTGATTGGATGATTGCGCGTGCCCATGAGGCCAAGGCCCTTGGGTTCAAACAGCTCGGTGTTACCGGTGGTGAGCCGTTCATGGTTTCCTCCATGCCCGAAACCATTGCGGCGATGAGCGATATCTTGCCGACGGTTGTGCTCTCAAACGGCTCTTTGTTTCACGGACCTCGTTTAGAGCGAATCGTTGAGGCGTTGGCAGGAAAGAATGTGCACATACAAATTTCGTTGGATGCACCGGAACCTGGGGCAAATGACACGAAACGGGGCGACGACAACTGGCGCCAGGTCAGCGAAGCGGTCCCCCGTTTGGTTTCGCGGGGTCTAAAGGTTCGTATTGCTACAACGACTGAGGGCATCACCGAAGAGTCGCTCAATGAATTGTGTGTGTTGCACCGCGAATGGGGCGTGCCCGATGAGGATCATGTGGTCCGCCCAATCGTGTCTCGCGGTCGAGCAGCCCTTGATGGCATTGGCGTCGCAGCCACTCAGCAAGATCTTCCCGCCGAGTTGTGTCTCACCACTGATGGCGCGTTTTGGTCGGCATTCGGTCCAACGATCCGCAACGGCCGCACCGATACCGATCTGCTGATCACCCGAGTTACCGCGCCATTAGAGCGACCGGCCAAGACCATGTTGCGAGTTGCCCAAGCCACACCTGCTGGAACGGATGCCGCCTTAGGCATCCGTTGAGCGTGACCAAAACGCACCCGGTCGGGTGCACGCAACCAGCAACTCGCTGGATTATCAGCATGCTGAGGGGAGGACCGATTCAATGCCCCACAGTCAATTCTTTAACAGTGTGTGCACATATTGGGTAGGAATTTCTCGGCTCCGGACCGTCGAAACCCCACCCAATATGTTCACCTATTAAAGGCTAATCGGTAGTTCAACCGTTAGCCGAGCGTCGAGCGGATTTCGCCGATGGGTTGTCCACCGCCTAAAACTGGGAGGGTTCGTAGATCAGCAGCTTCCGACACATCAAAACCGATTGACTCCAACACGGCCAAGGCGATGGGAACACGAACTGCGAGTGATCCGTCGGCCATTTTGAGTGCAACGGTTCGGCCATCGGATGCGGAAACGACCAGCACACCATCGGCACCGTCTTTGGCAATGACTCCAGGAAGCAGTTGCATCAATCGGGTTACGTCACGACCAGTTCCACCAATGTTCGCCGGATGCGCTCGCATGGCTTGGGCAATGCCATCACCGTCAAGCGATATGCGCGCGTAGCAACGAGCAAGTGCGTTTAGGGACAAGCCGTGAGCGGGTGCGCCGCATCCATCAACCCCAATGAACGCTGGTTCTTCGCCGCCATAGGACTTGAAGGTTCGCGTAATGGACCGTTGCAATGGGTGCTCCGTGTGGAGATAATCGGTGAGTGACCAACCGTTGAGCTTTGAGGTCAACAACATTCCCGCATGTTTGCCAGAACAATCACCGGTCAATCGGCTCGGCTCATGACCGCTGCGATACAGATCTGCTTGTGCAACAGCACTGAGCGGCGGAGACACGGTGTTGCGCAAATCCCCTTCGGTCATGCCACCGAGAGCCAAAATGTGCCGGACAAGCGCGACATGTCGTGCCTCTCCGGAATGGCTGGAACAGACCAAAGCCAGCAATTCACTGGGTAGATCCAAGCCCGATTCGACCATCGCTGTTGCTTGTATTGGCTTGTTCGCGGAACGTCCGAACACCGGAATTTGGGGAGTGCCTCGCTCGAACAGCAAGCCACCGGAAGCATCCAAAGCCACAACTGAGCCACGGAACCGACATTCCACTATCCCGTTTCGTGTTGATTCTCCCAACACTGCATGGTGCGGGTAGAGCTCTTCATCCCTTTGGCCGGTCACAACCCAAGGCTAGTGAACGTGTGGGCTGAACTTGCCTCAGGCTTGGCTCGGCTGCTTTGGTTTTCGGACTTGTCGCTCAGCCCGCGGGTCCTGTTTCAACTCGGAACGGTGCAGTAGAACAGCGAATCGAACGGGCCCAGCAGAGGCGAAAAACGCTGGGGCCTCCAAGAGGAACTCAATTCGCGGTGGCTTTTCGTTTGCGTTGCCAGGCTTGAAGAGTGGCGAGGCTGCCGCGGAGAGGGATTGACCAAATGGGTTCTTGGGCAACGTTGGTATCGGCGACGAGCTGGTTGGCCGCAAGGAATCCACTGGCGGTGGCTCGTTCCATGAGGGCCGACGGGAATGGCAAACGAACGAGATCGCCGGCGAGTTTCACTCGTGGGTGCGGGGTTGCCACGGTTGGTCGATGCGCGAACGAGCCGGGCGAAAAGGAGGGGCAATCGTTGCGAAGCAGGAACCGCTCTTCGATAATCTGTGCACCTACGGTTTCTGGGTACAAGGCGTGGAGTTGTTCGAGCAGTTCGCGTTTGATTCTGGCTTCGTCGTGGTGATGTGATTCTGGCAGCGCGTAACCGTGCAGTTCCACAACGCTTCCACCGGTGCGAAGCGCCCAACGATGCGCCTCGCCTTGATAGCGATCGACCACGCTGATGTTGTCAATGATGCCAAGCCCTGCAGTTCCCGCAAATGGTTGCCGGGACGGGTCAAGCGTGCAATCAAGCCACAGCCGCCAAACCGCAAACGGAGGAGCCTGATCAAGTTGATCGATTGAGGCGGCCCACTTCGTCCCTGCATGGTTGTTCGGACCGAGTTCGGATGCGGTTGCTTCAGAACCCATGGAGTTGGGAACCATTGGCTCAGCTGAGTGAGCAGGAGCTTGCCCCGTGGCAGCTTGTCGACCAGCCGACACGCTACCGATCGGTTCACCGCCAATCTGGCCAGCGACCAA
>JAYSVF010000226.1:0-20754 GCA_043718695.1 Acidimicrobiia bacterium
GGTCAAACCGAAGGCAGCCCGATCACGGTACTAAGCGCGCATGATCATCATCGGGCCGCAGATGGCGCGACACATCTTTTGAGCTCCGCGGGTTGTGCCGTAGACGGTGTCACTATGGTGATCATTGAACCCGACGCCGAGGGGATCGGTGAAGTTTGGGCACGTGGCGCGCACTTCATGAAACCCGATGCCGATGGTTGGCTTCGCACCGGTGATTTGGGCTCGATCGATTCCGATGGTTACCTCTTCTTGGCCGGACGCAAAGGCGACATGATCATCCGTGGGGGTGAAAACGTCTACCCCGAAGAAGTCGAAACGGTACTGCGAACCCATCCTGGCGTTGCTGATGTTTGCGTAGTGGGACAGAGCGATCGCCGACTCGGTCAGATCATCGTTGCCCATATTATTCCGTTTGACGCTACGAACCCTCCGCTGGACGAGGACCTACGGATGCATACCCGCACCGTTCTCGCCGGTTTCAAAATCCCGCAACGATGGGAGTTTCGTTCCGTGCTGCCGCGAAATGCCGCCGGTAAAGTGCTCCGCCGAGTACTTATTGAGGAAGCCATGAATGCAAAGGTAAACGATGCAGTGCCATCGAAATAGTCCGAAATCGAACGTGCACATGCTTCCTTCCGTCAATGCTGGGTTGGTCGTTGATCCGTTCAACATCGTTTGCGTAAACGAAGGAGGTGCATCATGAAGGGTGCCGTTTACTACGGTCCGAAGGACATTCGCATTGAGGACGTTGCCGAGCCTGAACCAGGACCCGGACAAATCGTCATCGAGGTTTCGCGCAACGGCATCTGTGGGAGTGATCTGCACACTTACGTTGGCGCATCAAAGGGTGGGGCTTCCATGCATGTTCCCGGAGTTGTCCTCGGCCACGAATCTCCGGCATCGTTTGAGGACTAGGTGAAGGTGTCACCGACCTAGCGATCGGAACGGCCGTCGCCATTGCCCCCATCGAATGGTGTGGCACCTGCTACTCGTGCGCGCATTCCTGGCCGCAAATGTGTCTCAAACTCGGCCTCTACGGTGACTATCGACTACCACTCCACGGTGGACTTACTTCACGTGTTGCCGTCTCTCGCCGGTCAGCCTTTGTTGTCCCCGCAGGGCTCGATGTGGCCAGTGCTGCGCTCACCGAACCTATGGCTGTTGCCGTACACGCGGTCCGTCGTGCCCCAACACTCCTCGGTGCCACCGTGATGGTGTTAGGTGCAGGCCCCATCGGACTCGGTGTGCTCCAATCAGTCCTCGCTGCTGGCGCGATTGCGGTCATCGTCACCGAAACCTCATCCGCCCGTCGTGGTGCTGCCGCTCGTCTGGGCGCAACCGCAGTCGTTGATCCTTCCGTCGATGACCCCCGAACCGTTGTGCGTGACCTTGCCCGTAATGGTGTCGACATTGTGTTCGAAACGACGGCAAACAACTCAGCACTCGCTCAAGGACTCGCAGCACTTCGTCCGCACGGCACCTTGGTGAGCGTCGCCGGTTGGGGCGATCTGGCCCGAGTCGACATGGGTTTAGCGATGGTTGAAGAGATCGACATTCGATTCTCCATGACCTACGAACCCTCGATCGATTACCCCGCAACCCTCGCCATGCTCGCGTCTGGTGCCTTCAACGCCGACGTTCTCATCAGCGATCACATCCCCCTAGAGCGCCTCATCGAAGACGGCCTCGAAGAACTTTTCCACCACGCCGACAACCACGTAAAAATCCTCGTCGACCCCTCGTAGGTTCGTGGCAAACCGCACCCCCGCCTGCTTCACTACGCCGATGGTTGGCTCTGCCCGATCGGCCATCCGCTGAGCGTCGCGGGGGATCTGTCGGTTTTTGATTGCACCGACGGTGCCGCAGTGCCGATGGTCGTGCGCGCTGAGGACGCGACACATACGCTGCCGCCCGTTGCCGGTATTGCGATTCGTGATACATTGAGTACATGGCTACAGCGATTTCCGTTCGTTTGGATGACGAAGCCCAACGGGCACTCCGGGTACTTGAATCGTCTGGCCTTTCAACCTCTGAAGCGATTCGTTCTTCGGTAATCGAGTCGGCACGCAAACTCAGGCGCAGTAGCGAGTTAGCGAAAGAGGTGGCTGCGCTCGAAGCGGATGAAGCAGATCGGGCGGAAATGTTGACAGTCGCTGCGATGATGGAGTCGATGCGTGCTGCGGGGTGAGGTGTTTCGATTCAAGACTCCGAAAGGGGTTGGTCATGAGCAGGTGGGTGAACGGTTCGGCGTGGTCGTTCAAGCGGACGAGTTTCTCCCTCGGTCCGTTGTGCTTGTTGCTCCAACGTCGCGAAGTGCACGCGCTGCGTCGTTTCGTCCAGAGGTTTTTGTTGATGGAGCCGAAACGCGTGTGTTGGCCGAGCAGCTCGGTGCGGTCGATGTGCAGCGACTTGGCCGCCGCGTAGGCCGGCTCACCGCACAAGAAATGTGGAGCGTCGACGAAGCACTGGAAACAATCCTCGGGCTTTCGTAGCCAACAGCCGCTTTACGAAGTGTCTCCCCAACAGTTTGTCGACCACCAATTGGTGAAGCCGGTTCATGCCCCGGTGACACAGAAGTCGTTGCCCTCGGGGTCGCGCATCCAAGCGTGATCGTTGAAACTCTCGACCTGCCAGGCACCCAAGTCAACAAGCCGCAGAACTTCACATTCGAGGTTGTCGCTAGCGATGTCAAGGTGGAGGCGTCGTTTATCGAGCGATGCTTCAAGGGGGACTTTCTGGAAACAGATCTCGATACCCGGCCCATCGACGAGAACGACCGGGTCTGTCTCCGGTGTAAAGCCGAGTGTGGCCAGACGAGCAATGTCCTCGTTGTCATAGGGCCTGATCTCGAAGTTATCGAGCGCTGCTGACCAAAATTGAGCGAGCCCTGCGGGGTGCTCGCAATCGATGACGATCTGCTTGAGGAAGGCCATGGCAACACGGTAGCAATGCGATCCTCAGTCGGGAACTCTAGTGTTGAAACATGCTCATAGTGTTGCTCCACGCGCTGCCGTTCGACGGGCGAATGTGGAGCGAGGAAGACCTACAAGTCAGCGCAAACGTGTTGGTTCCTGATTTGTTTGAACTGGGTGACTCGATTACCGATTGGGCGGAAGCGGTCCTTGCTAAGGCCGGCGGTGAGGAGATCCTCGCGATCGGAAACTCCGTTGGTGGTTCGTGCGCATTGGAACTCGCATACCTTGCGCCCAAGCAGGTCTCTGCCCTCGTCCTTATTGGTTCCAAGGCCAGCGTACGACCTGATCCGATTGCGCGAGAACAAGCGATTCGTACCCTTGAAACCGAGGGACTGGGAGCGGCGTGGAGCGCGTACTGGGAGCCACTATTTGGCGCTTCAGTATCTCCCAACGTTTTGTCCTCGGCTCGCGAGCTTGCGATGTCACAAGATGTACACCAGGTGGTTAACGGCGTGCGTGCCTTTTATGATCGCAAGGACCGTTCGGAATTCGCCGCTTCATGGCCCAAGCCACTGGTCGTCATCAGCGGTGACCAAGATCGCACTCCTCCACCCTCAGCAATTCGTGAGCCTGGGGAGGGACCCAAACGCCGCTTCCACATCGTCCACGATTGCGGGCACTACGTCAGTCTCGAACAACCCCAACGTTTCCACTCGATTGTCGCCGATCTCAATGCCTGCATCGCACGAGGCCTCTGACGGAGCAAGCGTCGGTTCCGATGTCTCTCGGTCTGTTGCATAACTGACCGAAAAGTAAGTGAACTGAGTTGTACTTGGCCTTTCGCTCAGATGAGTGTCAGACGGGCAATTCGTTGTTTCGGAGTAGCCCAATGAGGCTTAACGACTTCGTTGGTGGAGCACCCCAGCAGCTTCCAAGTCGGCAATTTGCGCGGCGGTGTAGCCAAGGCCGAGAAGAACCTCGTTGTTGTGCTCGCCGAGACAGGGAGTTTGTAGGTCTAGTTCTTCGGTCTGTTCGGAGAAGCGCATCGGGTTTCCTGGGATGACTACCTCGCCCATGAATGGGTCTTGGATGGTGCGCACCATTTTGCGTTCGATGAAATACGGATGGTGAATAGCGTCGGCAGCATCGAGCACCGGGGCGCAGGGAACCCGTTGGCTTTCGAGACGCGCAAGCAAAGCGGCATCGCTGGGGAAGGTTGCCATCCAGGCTTCGATGATCTCGTTGAGTTCGTCGCGGTGTTTGTGTCGGGCTTTGAGATCGCCGAAGCGTTCGTCATGTTCAAGTTCCGGTCGTTGCATTGCTCGGCAAAATCCCGCCCATTGCGCAGCCATGACTTGGATGGTGATCCACCCCTCGGGGCCTTTGTACACGCCAGCTGGAGAATTGAGAGCTGCAAATCTGCCCCCACGCTTGGCCCGCCACTTTCCTTTGGTGACCGACGCGCCTTGAACGGCCAATTCGTGTCCATGGAACAACGTGTCGACCATGGCAATATCGATGTGACCGCCCCGGCCGGTTCGCTCGCGGTGATAGAGCGACATGCCGATCCCGGCGAATGCGTGAACTCCAGCTACTACGTCTGCATAGGAACTCCCCACGGGCATCGGTGCTCCATCGGGCTCGCCTGTGGCGTTGACCATGCCGCTAAAGGATTGCGCAATCAGATCAAAACAGGTTTTGTGTGAGTAGCTTCCCTTGCGGCCAAACCCAGAAATCGACGCGTAGATAAGCCTGGGATGTTTCTTCGCGAGGGACTCATAGTCAAGACCTCGACGCTCCAGAACGTTGGGGCCGTAATTCTCCACAAGTATGTCGGCCTCGGCAATGAGCTTGTCGAGAATGGCTCGGCCTTCGGCGGTGTCAAAATCGAGACAGACGCTTTTCTTGCCCCGATTTTGCTGGACGAAATAGCCAGAGCGCCCATCGGTCAAGAAAAGCGTCGACCGAATTGGATCGCCGTGCGGTGCCTGTTCAATCTTGACGATGTCGGCGCCCATCTCAGCCATAAGCCGCGTCACGGTGGGCCCCGACAAATACTGCGTCATATCGACGACCCGTAAACCGGCAAGCATTGGTTCTGTCATGCTCGGACGGTACTGCATTCGCCCGTGCTCAACCTAGTGAGCTCGAGTCTTCTTTTTGCGAAGTGCTCAACCAGCACGTTTACTTCGCTGGGCGCCTCAAGTCACGGAGGGTAGTGTGCGAGTTAGAAGAGACGAGCGTGCCAGAGTCGACTAACGAGGGAGAGCACGGCCCGCCTGAGACGTGGGGACACCAAAGCCCCCGCGAGAATCGCCTCGAGATGACCTAACACCGTCGTGACCTCAAGATCGGAAATCTCGATGTGGGCGTGGGTCGCAGCGAGATCTGAGGGCAGCTCTGAGGCTCCGGAGAGCGCGGCCGCGAACCAGGCACGTTGAGCAGACTTCAGGGCATCCAAACGATCCAGGTGAAAATGGTGCCGTACCAACGTGTCGAGCGAGAGTCGCTCATAGAGTTCGTCGACGATCACCGAAACAGTCGAGGATCCACCGATGGCCGTAAACAGATCGGTGCCTGTTGGACCCCGCGTCACTATGCCCTGCGTTCCAACCCTGGCTTGGCCCTGTGAGATGCCTTCGACAATGCCCATTACGCAGCTCTCGATGTGGTGATCGAAAGGAGCGCTTCGGCAAGTTCAGCGCGGGTGCGAACACCAAGTTTGTCGTACACCCGCGCCAGATGCGTTTCGACTGTTCGGACGCTCAGGAAACACGATTCGGCAACTTCACGGCTGGTTCGCCCGGCGGCAACGAAGGCAGCGATTTCCCGTTCACGGCGTGTGAGCGGCACGACCGTTTCGATCAGGGCAAAGAGTGGTGGCACGCCGCCTTCGGTTGCGGCAAGGTAGTCCCCCGCTCGTCGTGCCCACCCGGCAGCGTCACGGGTCCGACCATCGCGTGCCAGGAAATCTCGTGCGGCGCTAGAGGCTTCGGCGGCTAACGCGCAATAGCCAAGGTGAGCGAATCGTTCTGCTGATTCAACGACACCTTCGGTGGACGATCCCGCGAGGGCGTTGATAAATCCAACGAAAGCTGGAAGTGCTTGCCCGTCCAGCGTGAAAGCAAATTCGCTTAGGCGCTTCGATGCAGTGCTCGTATCACCGAGACGAGCAACGTCGAGCAAGACGCGCACAGCATGGCTAACGCATCCCCCAGCTTGCAAGGTCGCTGCGAGTTCCAGTAAATCAAGTCGGGCTTGGGTTGGCTCGCCGCGGGCGGCTCGAAGCCACGCTAGACCTCGTTTGCCGTACACTTCGAAGAAGGCCGCTGGATGGCTAGGGATGGCGTCGAGCAACAAGATCGTTTCGTCCGCGTCGGCAATGTCGCCAAGGTAGGCGGAAGCGAGTAACCGTCCAGACAAGGCCCACCGCTCCCCGAACCGTTCACCAATCAACCGGAAGAAGCCTGAGGAAGTATCAAACCAGCGGCGCGCCGATTCGGACTGTCCACGGTCGAGCAGCACATGCCCAAACGCTAAGGCCGACCGGGCTTGGCGGTGGCGATCGGAGAGATCCGTGGCGTTCTCCCAAGCCCCGGCAACCTCGCTGGCCATGGTTTCAAGTGAACCGAAGTCAAGCAATGCCACCCAATGAAAGTCCTGAAAAAGCGAACGCGTGTCCGGTTCGGGGTCAATGGCTAAGTACCGATCGGCGATTTGGAGGGCCTTTTCTGGACGTCCACCCGCGGAAGTTGCTCCAACATAGGAGGTATACACCTCCGCCTCCTCGGCACCATTGAGGACCAGTCCCTCCGCACGCTTATGGCTTGAAAACGCGTCGCCCTGCAGGAGTTCGATGAGCGCCATCATTGCTTCGGCTCGCCGATGGGTTCTCGGCGTTGTCTGCGAAGCGGTGACGGCACTCAGGACTCGCAGTGCTCCCGGGTAGTCCCCCACCCCCCGACCGCGAATCAAGCCATCGAGTAAACCTAGCCGTGCCCACTCAGCACTACCGGCGGGCGCATCGGCAAGTGGTTGGCCCAAAACTGTGAGAGCTTCCTCATGGCGACCAAGAAGATGCCGGGTCATTGCCAGAGCTCTTGCTGTGAGATCGTTTGCCAAGTTGTCATGCGCCGCGCTAGCAAGACGTTCAGCAAGATCGCTATCGTGACGTCGGATCGCATCAAAAGCAGCAGTCGCAAAACCAACAGGGTCGACATCACCCGCATCGAGACGCCAGCTCGCCACGGCCAGGGTGTCATCGTGACGGCGTGAACCGAAGTTAAGCACCCCATCAGCTAAAGCTCGCCGGATTTTGCGTGCTCGTAACTGCGAGGTTTGCGTTCGCACGACCTCACCGTAAAGCGGATGGGTAAGACGAACCACCATCCGCCTGCGATCTTGGGTAACCCGAACAAGTCCGGCTTCTTCGAGTGAGATAAGCGCATCACCATTTGCCACAGCCTCAAGCAAACCAAGGCCCGCGGGCTCACTGAGTGCCACGACACACAAAGCATGCTGTTGATCATCGTTCAAGGAGCGCAGACGCTGCCGGACCAAATCGACCAACGCAGTCGAGGCCGCCAACGGACCAACCATTGTCCATACCCCTTTCACTTCCTGTATTGCACCGGAGGCGAGAGAACCCATGCTGAGCTCCCGAGCATGCAATGGATTCCCGTTCGTGCGCTTCCAAATCTCTCCTTCGAGCATTGGTGTGAGCGGCCCACCGAGCGCCTCCGAGACCAACCGGATAACCAGTTGACGACTTAATGGAGCGACAGGTAACAAGATGGCCAAACCCTGAACCCAAAGTGACGAAATGGGCTCCGGGGTCGGTTCGCCGTCGCGCACGCTGCACAGCAGGAAGATCGCCAGCTCTCTCGCCAGTTGGCTCACCAGGACGGCAGAAGAGTCGTCGAGCAGGTGGGCGTCGTCTATGGCTACAAGTAGGGGTCGGCCCGCTGCACGGTCGATAAGTGCCCGACGAACGGCGATGAACCGCTCCACAGCTTGGTCATCGTTTGCGCTTTGGAGAAACGAGCTGAAGGCATACAACGGGAGGGTTGCCGTAGCCCGGCTACCAAACAGCTGCACCACAGCGAAGCCTTCGTTACGAGCCTTGGCTACTACTGCGTCTAACAGGCTTGACTTTCCAACGCCTGCTTCGCCGGTGAGGACTGCGCCTACAAGGTCAGCGCGCTGCATCGCCTGCGTCACTTGTTCGATTTCCGTCAGACGTCCAAGCAAGGTCACTCCCGGTCCTTACCAAATGGGTGCAGAAAAGGCATCTAGGTAAGAACCCTACAGGAAACCCGCCCGTCCAGGCCGCCACCGCGGGCCGCCTGGACGAGCTTGGCAAAGGAATCAAGAACATCGGCTCTTAGCCCTTTTTCAGTTTCTGGTTGGCGGCTATCTGCGCAGAGAAATCGGTTCCGATGCGTACGGGCCCTGTCGAGATATTCTCGCCGTAGGATCCGTTGTCGCCGGTGATACCAACCTTGATCCACCACAATCCTGCAGGTCCCTTCCAGTTGTAGGTGTTTCGTCCGGCTTGAGCTGGAACTGTGGCGATTGCTTTCCAGGGACCCAGTGGCGAAGCCGAGTAGGTCAGCTGAGCTTTGCCACCCACATTGTTGTTCTCCGCGAACTCGATATCGAAGTCATTCAGACCACAATCATCGGTTGCTAGAAGGACTTCATCGACGTAGCTGAACCGTTCGTTGTACGGTTCGAAGAGATCGACTCGGAACACTTCTTGGGTTTTCGTCCAACCAAATTGCCCGGGGCCCTTCTCCGTTGAATCGCTTGGCATCGCGGCCACACCGTCGTAGGGTGCGGGATCTTTGAGATCCACGCTCAACGTGGTGTCATGGGGGTATTGCGTCACGGGGAGGAACCGCTGAAAGAACTGCGAGTTGTGCTTTTCTTTGGACATCACACGGAATACCCAACCGCTGTCAGAGTTCGGGATGAATTGCTGGCTGTACTTGCCGTCGTATTTGCCAAGCAGCGCGGTAACTCGATGGAACGTGTTCGTATCAATCACGTTCTTTCCCATATTCAGACGAAGGTTCGGGTCACCAGGGTTGGACTTTGGTGCATATTTCGCACTGTCCCACTGACCAGCAAACATGCCATTCGCAGTCCAACCAGGCTTGTACTGCTCGGTCAATGCAACGTCAGAAGGTGTTGCAAAGTCCCACGGGTCGTTTATAACCCGTGTTGCCCAATCATTGTTCCGACACGTCCGGCCCGAGTAAGCAACTGCACTACCACCAGCAGGGAACAGGTACGGTACGGCGCCAGCAATATCGGGATTCAATACTTCGGGAACCGGCCCAGCAACGCTTCCATCATCGGTCGCGTTGCCCTGCTCACTGCCGACAACCTGCACCCAGTCAACATCGGCACGAACGGAAGGGTTCGCCGGATCGGGGCTAATGGCCACACGGATACCAGTAACCGGGGCACCCTTGGGGAGATTGAATTCATAGGTATGCCAACCAATTCTGCTCACAAAAGGATTGGTGGTTTCGCACGTTGCGTTCACCCCATGAGGACACGTATAGAAGTTGAGCCCTGCCCCAACCGCAGCTGACACATTCATACGTACACGTACCTTGGTGTACTTCGTGGGGTCAATCGGATGATTGCCTACCTCACGATCATGCGGCGTCGCAATCGAACCACGCTCGTTTCCGCCAGCGTCATATCCAGCCCAAGCCGGCGAAAAATAGCCGGGCTTATTGAATTCGAGATGTAGCTGCCCGCCAGAAAGACTTGGCTCAGTGGCCACCCCTTGAATCGGACCTTCCGTAACCAAAGCAACGTCTTCGGCATTGCTGTAGTCGAGCGGATCACCAAATGTGTCAGAGAAATACTCGCTTACCGGAGCTCCAGCTGCTGCCTGACCACGGGGCTGGGCATCCTCGCCAAGGGCGGGTGCTGGCTTCGGCACGGTTGTACCAGGAGCGAGACCTGCGAACGAAACGCCTTTCACCGTGATAGCCGCCTTTGCAAGCCGCGTGGAGCTTCCAGATTTAACGGTGTAAGGAACGATGTAGAGAAAACTGTCGGTCCCTACATAACCTGGCGTCGGAACATAGGTGAAGCTGCCATCTTCGTTCAGATCGAGCGTCCCGTGCTTGGGGTTTGAGCCTGGAGTAGCGCGAAGAATGTCTGCCATGTCAAGGTCTTTGTCATTGGCCAGTACTCCCTTCTCAACGTTCACGACAAGTGTTTGGTAAGAACCCGTTGTGTACTTGTCGGGCTTCAGCTCTGGGATGTTGTCACCGTCAAGGTTCACCATGATCCTGTCTGCCATCGCGTTGTACCCGGCCTGGTTGGGATGCATTGCGCTCGTCATGATCTTGCCGCCATGAATTTTGTGTGCATCTCCCGCGGTGTTTATGAATCGGTTCGACGAGCAATAGCCATGTCCCTTGAACGCTGACGAGACGCCCTCGACCATTTCCCATCCTGCGATTTGGGCACCCGAGCGAAGCCCCTTGTTGAGCCAAACCCAGGGACCCTTGTTGGCCCAGGTGACTTCGTCGGTTGACCAGCCCTTAAACGGGATTTTGTCAAGCTCACTAAAGAAGCCGCCGAATAGATTGTTGGCGACAGCGTCTTCGAGGATGTCGTCGCAAAGTTTTCCGTTGTTTTTCGTAAGCGGATTCGGGTACTCAAGAAGCAGTTTTCGCTTCGCCTTTATACCGAGGCGAGTCATCTCCGCCTTCATCGCCTTGAAGTGCGCTGGAAGCTTGTCAGCATCTCCCTTGACCTGATTTTTGAGAGGCTTGTCATTCGGCCAGTAGCCGACATCCTCATTGAAGCAGTCGATAAACAACACGCAGATCTGCGTCATTTTTGCCATGCCCATGTCGTTGAGACCAGCCGACATAATGATTGCATCGATCTCGCGGTTGCCGACAGCCTCCTTTATCTGCTGGAGCTGGGACTTCTGCATCGGCGTATTTACGGTCACGTCCTCGACCATTCCGACATAGCCACCAACAATCCCGGTGCCACTCGATGGATTGTCGAGTTCGTACGGGTCAAAAATCCCCCAATAACTCTTCCAGTCAGTGTTGATTCGAGCACCCGAGCACGAAAAGTTCAGCAGGGTGACGCTAGCCAAACTTCGTTGTTCAACTCGCTCGGCAGCCTTTACACCACCGGAGTTTGCTGAACGGTGGCAACGGTAGTCAACCCACGCTGGAGTCTGCAGATTTGGTGCTCCTTCGCCAGATGACATCGAGTCACCGATTATCACGACAAGGAGGTCCTTCACCAGCACCTGACGGGTCCACGTCCCCAAGACCGAACCACCGGGTCGGGTGACCTTCAAGTTCACCTTGTGGGAACCTTGTTTTGGAAAAGCAAGATTGACAACACAGGATTCCGAGACTTTGGTCTGGCCTGCGTAGCTCCACTCGTACTTGTGAAGCGTGGGGCCACCGGTTGAAGAACTCAATGCATCGATTTGGGTTCGACAACCGTCAAATTTGTAGGTAAAGGCCGAAGGGTTCACATAGCTGTCAGCGTATGAACCGGTAGCACCGGTAGGGTCCCAGGCATCCATCCAACCCGTCACCCGTGAGGACTTCGAGTACGAGAAACCAAGTGGCGAGGGAGACCAATTTCCCGACAACACGGGATTGAATGGATCAGCAGCCTTAGCAAGATTGGTGTTTGCAGAGACTGCTGCGACTGCTGCGACTGCTGCGACAGCGAGGCCAAGCGCCAAAGCACGTTGGACACGACGACGAAAAGGACGAACGGCTGGTCCTTTGGACAGGGATTGGATGAGGCGGGATATTTTCATGCAACCAGCATCTGGTTGGCACCCCGAAACAACATCAGTACCAACTACGTATCTTTCGCAGTCCGTTCCCGAAACCTACGTAGGAAATCTGTCGAGCTACTCCTACTCCTATCGAAAACCAAGATCTTCGATGCCATCTTCCTTGAGGGTTGCACGGCGTTGCGCGAGTGTTTAACGACCGCCGAGTTCGACCTCGTCGGTGCTGTGCCGTGAGTACTCACGCTTACTGAGCGGCCTCTATTTCGAGTTCTGCGTCGAAGATCCAGTGAGGTTCCAACTCCTCTTCCTTCGGAGCATCCCCGACCTACTGGAAGTTTTCGCGGATTGCCTGGTCTTTGGCTCGAATGGCGGCGATGTCGGTTTCGGGTACCGGCTCGGCTTGGAAATCTTCCTCGCTTGATGCCAGGTCGGGCAGCGGCTTGTAATAGTCGTTGCCTTTCGCTGCCCAATCAGTGCGCATTTCGAAAAATGCTGGGCCGGATGCGTCGATGCCTCGTATCGGCATTGAGCCTCGACGGATGGTGAAGTCATGGGGCGCTAGTTCCCCAGCGCGCACAAACCAACGCTCAGCAGCTTCGGTCTTGCCCTGTTGGGAAAGGTTCCATGCGACCGCAAAGGCGGCGCGGGCTTCCTGGTCGCTTTGCGTGGGCATCGCCACGAGTTGATCAATGGGCTTTGCTTGCAGCTCGGGAGCAAGTGCGTCTGCCTCACCACGAACCCAAGCGCGCAGAGCATTCATTGGTTTGCGGGGATGAAACTTTGTGTACGTAGAGTATTCGTCGGACACGTAGTGCACGTCATTGGGTCGTACGATTCGTCCGGTTTCGTCAATCCACAATACGGTCGGCACGTTCACCATGTTGTACAGGTCGGCGACGGTGTGCTCAGTATCCACCAGGCTCGGATGCGTGGCGCCGGCCGATAGGACGTACGGGCGAGCTGCAGCCAGTGTGGCGTCAATCGCCACGGTGATCACGCTGAGGCCGAGGGGTGCGAGTTCTTCATGCAATGCCTGCCACACGGGCAGGTCTCCACGGCAACCTCACCAACTGGCATAGGCGTACAGAACCACCTTGCGCCCACGATGGTCGCTCAAGCGATGGGTGACGCCGTTGATATCGGGGAGTGAAAAGTCGGGTGCGATCCCGCTGCGCAGTACTGCGGCGCGATCTTGTGAGGACGCGCCGAGCGCAGCGATCTTCTCGTTGCTATCGATCACGACGGGTCTCCCGAGCAGGTGCGCAAGTGTAGCGAGATCGAGCGTTGATCCGGCGGGGACTGGGATACAAATCTCGTCTCGACACAATCCTTCGGGTTGGCGCTTCCATCCCAGCGGCGAGGGATCAAGGGATCCGTCTGCGGCAATTTCGAGGGACACGGGTCGCTGTTCATCAAGAACCGTCCAAGTAGTCATGCGCACAAGTTACCTCGTGTGCCGTGTGAAGTCATTTCGAGTTGTCGGCTCAAATTGCGACTGTTGAACGTGGCGAAGTCTGGAAAGGAATGTTCTGAGTATTCAGCTAACTACGTTTCACGGGCCCATCGCTGAGAACCCTTTGGCCTCTTGCGTGGCACGTAATCCCATGGCAAAGATTTGAAACTTGTGGAGGCATTCTGACGCCCTCTCCGATCAATTTGTCGTTCCAGTTACTCACCCAGTAGCAAACGTATGTTCGTACGATGTGATATGCCGTTTTTGTGTTCGTCGATGATCTTCGCGCAGCAATTGAAGCCAACGAAAATGGCGTGTTGAATTCCGGGTAAGACCTTGTGGAGATCCGTCGTTTGATGGATCGGGTTGAGGGTTTTTGCAGGCTGAAGTCGTTGAGTGCGACAAACGTGGTGATGCTGAGGCGGTAAGTGGGCTTACGACAATCAACTATATTAAGCAGGGTTCGGTTGTGCTCGAAGCAGGCAGACCCCTGGATGGCCATTCCGGTCCATCTCCGTCGGCTCGTAATTGCTCGTGATCAACATTGTCGGTATCCGGGTTGTGATTGCCCGGCGGCATGGTCGGAAGTGCATCACATCATCTACTGGGAACACGATGGCGAACACGATCTGAACAATTTGGTGTTGTTGTGTTCTCGTCATCACCATCGCGTGCACAAACACAAGGAAACGCTCACTCTGCACCCCGACGGACACCTTGACGTCATGGGCGCGACCGGTCATTTGCATTCGAGCACTCCTCCTCCTGATATCGGTCATTTGTTCACTAGAGGATCGGTGAGGCCGAAAGCCAAGTGTTCGACAGAAGATTCAGTAGGTGGTCAACAAGGAATCAAACGCGTACTTCACGCATTGCGCGATCCGAACCTTGAGCTCGGAATATTCCGGAGACCTGAAGCAGAGGATTTTGCAGTGGGCCCAACTTGTTACGCAGCTCGCCTACGAACGATGCGTCCTCAACGACATCGGGTGGGGACCACGATCAATATCGAAACCCTTACCTACACATACGAAACCGTCGACGGAATCGGAACTCTCGTTCCATCCTGATGCACGCGAGGCGCGCGGCCAGAACTAGAGCCGAGGGTTTGAACGATGAAATCCCGAAACTTTTCGGGTACCGGCACAACCGCTCAGTAAATCACTTATCAGCGATGAGTTTTTGCGCTGCCTTGGTGATGCTGGTCATACCGAATTGCTGCGCAAGGTCGTGTGCATTGGTTGCGGCTTCGATGGAGCTTGGCGTGTCGCACAGTTGGCTGCTGGTTTGAGCAAGGTCGAGCCAGATTCGTGCTTGAGAGGGTGGGCTGTCCTGGTCGTGATCGAGCGCTGCATGTAATGGCGGGAGGGCTTCTGCGAGCTGCCCGGCGGCGAACGCTGCGAGCCCTCGATAGCGGTTGATTGATCCGGTGATGATGATTGGCCAACCGATGAGTACGTAGCGGTCGGGGTGGGCGTCGAGTTGTTCGGAAATAGCGTTCGCAAGCACAATTGATTCGCGCGTCCGTGAGCGTCTGACCGTAAGCCAACTGAGGGCTTCGGCGAGCAGAGCGAGCAGTGGGAGTCGATGAGGTCCTCGCGGAAGGCCCCGCACATAATGACCATTGGGCACGACCGAATGAATGGTGGCCCATGCGAGCCTTGCGTCGCCGTGTTCGGCATGAAGCCAAGCTTGGGCGATGGTCCACAGCGGAATCCGTTGGTCCTTCGGGAATGCCGGTGCAAGTTGTTTCAACAGCACGGAATTGAGAAGGCCTCTGTCATGAGCGATCCAGATTTGTTGGCCTTGGTCGATTTGATGGTTTGTGGCTCCACCGAAACTTGTTGACCGTCGACGAGGTTCGCTCAACTGTTTGCTGGGCTGCGGGTACTCTCCGGCTCGTAGCTGCCACATGGTTTCGATCGTGTCGGCGATTTGACCAAACAGTGGTGCTTGCACGGCGTCTGCAAGCGCGAGGTATTCGACGGAGTGGCCCCGTGCCTGCTTGAGTCGTCCGAGGCGGATTTCGTCGACGATCATTGCCAGGAGGGTGTTGTAGTGGTGATAACTCGAGCTCCCGCTGCGATACTTCATGAGCCGAGCAGTCGCCAATGATCGACGGGGATGATCGATATCGAGTCGCGCTTTGCGAGCCCACATCAACAAATCGGCCGCGTCGGGGCCATCGGGAAGTTCTGCGCTGGCTGCAATCGTACGCGTGGCATCGGCAGCACTATTCGGAGTGTTTCCTGAGACGCCGTCTTGATAGAGACCGCCGGCGAGGCAGGCCGCTACTTTGATACGCAGCAGCGTGTCGTTTGAATGAAGTCGATCGTAAAGGTCTTTCAGGCGGTGTTCGAGACCAAGCGAATCATCGGGGTCCCGGGTGATGTGAGCGAGGCGGATCGTGGCGGTGACCTCGCTGTGTGACTCCCCGTTGAGCCTGGCCACGTCTGCCGCAGCAACGTAGGAGGACCGCGCTTCCTCCCAACGGCCAGCCGCACGGAGAAGGTCACCCCGTAACATAAACAGTGGGTATCGCAGACGATATTCGGCCCGGCCCAGTGCAACGGAAATGAGCGACTCAGCTTCCTCATCGTGATAGCGGTCGATTTCGTTTTGTGCAGCGGCGTAAGCGAACGTGACTGCTTCGGCAAGGTTGCTCTGGACCGAGGAACCTTCGGCGTGAAACAACAAGGCTCGGGCCGTCGATGCCGAAGGAATGGCGTGACGATTTCGAAGCCGATCGAACGCCTCGCTGTGAAGGATGCGTCGCAACTCAGGATCGAGCCCGAAATACATGGCGTCTCGAGCATCGTGGGAACTGAATTGCGTACCATTGCCGACGACTCGAACCAGCCCGCCAGTGCAGCGCGAAAGAGTTGCCAATAAGGGGCGTTGCGGAGGCCGAAGTAGCTCGGCTGCTAGATCGCTATCGATGTCGATCCCTTGACTCGTTACTGCTGCAATGCTTAAGACTCGGCGTAACGCAGGATCGAGCGCAATTGGCTGAGCGGAGACTGTGGGTGCCTCGTTGGCTGTGTGGTGGGGGCCGTGCTCATCGACTTCTACAACCCATTCCGAGTCATAGCGGTGCAGATTCGATCGGGTGACCAACACCAAACCGATCCCCCGGGGAGACAGCGCGAGGCGGAGGAGGTCCACCACGGGATCTAGCCCGGCAATAGCATCCGCGTGGCTGATAACGACCACGGGGATCGAGGATCGCTCCCGGCTAGTTTGAAACGCAATCAGACGGGTGAGCGCCAAAATGAGCCGATCGAGAGGAGACCCGGCGCCTCCGGTTTCGGATTCGAGGCGATTCAGGTCTTCGGTAAACCCACATGCCCGGTCAAGAAACCCAGCCAGAATCTCTAGATCCTTTCCGGGTGGCTCCAATGACAAACGTCTCTTCACCCACCATGGCTTTACCAATGCGATCAAGCAGTCAACCGGAGTCCATTCGCTGCTCGCTTCCACGCGCTGAAACTGGTGGCCAGATTCGTGGACCGCAGTTTCTAGCCACCTTGTGAAGTCGATTCGCACAGGTCCGAGCTCCGCCGAAATGACAAGCGGCCCGACCCGCTCGGTTTGGAGCCGATCCAGCCATTTCCGAACTTGCTCGTTCTGCCGCCTGTGCAGCTCGACTCCCTGAATGGTTGGTGCCGGATACGTTTCCACTCGTTCTTCGACGGGATAATCAATATTCCGTGCTGCCCACTCGAGTGTTGATTGCTTAGACAGCCCAGCCAATTGCCAGTCCTGAAGGATCTCGTTTGCTGCATCAGGTCCCAGCGCAAAACGTGTCGCCCATAGCAATGTCAACCGACACTCCTCGAGTTTCGGTTGTTCGTCCACCCAACGTTGGATTCGTTCGATATCCACCGAACCAAACTGGCGGACCATTGCTGCGGTCCGTGCGCACTGCCGTTCCCGGAGGGTCTCCAAAGATCGAATAAGACCGCCGAGCCTTACGTTTGGAGAGGGCAAGAATGTCCTGAAGTCCGTTGCCGGCCAGGCGGCGTCGGCGGTAAGCCAATGAGGGAGATCTCGACCGAGTTCGGCTGCGTGGTTCACTGCATGGCGATATTGATCAACTGCGGAATGAATTGACGATCGGTCAAGCGCAACACGTTTCACGCGCCCAGGCCGCGATAGGTGTGCCTGATGCCCGATCTCGTGGCCGAGCCGGCTCAAAGCTGGGCGTAACGCCCCTGCACCGGTCACGGTCGCTAGCTCGTCGAGATCCCACCATTGTCCTTCTGGAAGCAAACACAACGCTACAAGAAGTCGCTCAGTCAAGGGTGTGAGATTGACGGGCAGACCATTTGCATCGGTCACTGTGACTGAGCCGCAAAACCCAACCGATGACACGCTTGAAGGAACCCAGGGGCTGAATGCTTCAACCTCAGATGCGGCGGCCGTCACGTCCACTCCAACAATTGTATTTCGACACCGGCCTTAAGGCAACACATTGGTAGGACGAAATGTAGAGCACAACACGTGGAACAAGCCTGAAGAACCAAACAATTGTTTGACTACCCGACTTAAAAGCGACGATGCGGACTGTGGTGGACGCGGTCAGAAATCACCACCCGTTTTAGTTTGAGGACCTTCTGTATCAATGCCCGGGTCGTTTTCCGCACTCGTCTTTTTCGTCCCTTGGTAACACATAAGCAACAGATCGCCCTCTGTTTCTTGTCCTGCCGTGGTAAACCAACAAATCCAGCACAACAACGCGAATGACGAGAGGGGCAACGAATGAGTCCGCCAAAACCGTTGTTGTTTACCGTCCGAGTCAACGCGCAAAGGCCACCGCCCGCGGCCGTTAAACGCCTCGCAGATTCCGGGATCGGATCCAAGCCATGAGCTACCGTCATGCAAGAGGCATGCTCGGCGGCCAAAACATGACCGCGCGTTTCCAAAAGAAGGAACGAACGAGCATCAACAACAGTCCACGATGCGCTCGGCGATTCCGTACCCTTTGTCTCAAAGCGCTGCCAGCGATTCTCGGTAGCACCATCGCCCTGTTTGGTGTTCGCGCCGACAACCCCGCTATAGCCGCTGCCAACGTCGACTCTTTCGATTGCACCTCTATGGCAGGCTCTGGGAGTTACGCAAGACCGCTTCGTATCGGCCGAGTTACTCGTCCGACGATTGTCCTCGATTGTCCAGGATTAACGTCGGGCCGCGGATTCAACGTTCGATATTTCAGCTTCTCGCTACCCGACCGGCCAACGACTGAGTCCGCCGTTGCGACGCACTACCTTTCCGCTGGCAATGGCCTCTCCGGTGTTCACCCCCGCGTTGCCGCCGGTCCACGAACCGTGAAGCACTCCCTCGACGCGCACTACTTCAATGACGGAACCTACGAGGGTTTTTACCACGTTCTCGCCGATCTTACGGCCGGAACATACCGATTAGGCGCCGAAAAGTTAAGCAGCCCGCTCGCCTCCATCGAAACCGACTCATTCAATGTCATCATCATCCCGTAATTGGACGACAGAAAGTGACTGACGCGATATTTGCTGATCCTCGACTCGCTCAGATCTATGACTGGATGGAAATCGAGCGGCCGGATCTTGATGCGTATGTGGCCATGGCGCGGGAGTTCAAGGCTCAATCGGTCTTGGACGTTGGCTGTGGAACCGGAACGCTGTGCCTTCTGCTTGCAGCAGCGGGTCTCGATGTTGTCGGAGGCAGATGGCGGTTGACTACGGCCTCGACGGCATCCGGTCTAACGCCATCATCGTGGGCTTCACACCAACTGGCGGCGAGATCATGGACAAGCTGGTGAAGAACGAAGTGTTCATTAGCGCAGTGCGCAAGGCAATCCCATCGCCGCGCTTGGGCAGCCCCCGGGACATTGCCAACGGCGTTCTCTTCCTGGCGTCCGACGAGGCTTCGTACATCAACGGAGTGCTGCTCCCAATCGACGGCGGCCTCACCTGCAAGCTCGGAATACCCGACACCTCAGCGCTGAGCGCTATCGCCGAGTAGCTGGACCGCCCATTCTTAGCGCTCTACAGGCGGCGTTGGAGTTCGGCTAGGAGAGGCTGGCTGTAGGCGACTCGGCCGGTGAGTATGGATCGGTCGCCGGAGCACAGGGCTAGTGCGGCTTCGGCCATCCAGGAAATGTCTTCGAGGGCGAAATCGGCAACGAGGTCATGACCACTTGCCCCGGGGGTGGCGACGTTGTCCCAAGGGGAGAGGGAATTCACGGCAATTCCGTCCTCGAACAGTTCTGCGGCGAGGCCGGTGCTGAAGCGATCCAATGCAGCCTTGACCATCCCGTAGACGGAGAAGCCACGTTTGTGGATAGCGTCGAAGGGAGGACCTTGGGGGTGGATGCCGGCTCGGGATGAGATGTTGAGAATCCATCCGGCACCTTTTTCGCGCATGCCCGGTACAACCAACTGCGAAAGCTCAAACGGTGCGCGAACTTGTACTTCGAACATCAAGTCGTAGCGCTTTTGGGTGAACTCAGTGAAGGGTAGGTAGAACGTGACGGCGGCGTTGTTGACCAAGATATCGATCGGCCCGAGCTTCTCGACGGTTTCGGTAACAATGCGCTGACGATCTTCAGATTTGGAAATGTCGGCTTGGATGGGAACAACGGTTCCACCAGCGGCGGTAATGCGAGCAACGGTCTCAGAAAGCGAACCTACGTACTTGGGATCAGGCTCAAGTGTGCGAGCGCACGCAGCAACCTTTGCACCAGCCGCAGCTAGTCGTTCAGCAATCGCAGCACCTATGCCACGGCTTGCGCCAGTAACCAGGGCAACTTTGCCTTCGCACTCCAGATTGTTTGCTTGCGACATTTTTGGTTCTCCATGATTCGTAGGGCTCGAACACTTCGTGTGAACAGATCGACGTGGCCTCAGAGACGGTGCCCCAGAGGAAAAGTGTGATTTGACAGTAATGTCAAGAAATAGGATCGTTCAATATGAGCGAAAAACTATGTGATGGTCGCGTTTGCATTGTTACCGGTGCCGGACGTGGAATTGGACGTGAATATGCCCTCCTGTTGGCCAAGGAAGGAGCCCATGTTGTCGTAAACGACTTCGGTGGAGCCCGTGACGGTTCAGGTGCCGACGTCGGACCTGCCCAAGCAGTGGTCGATGAAATCACTGCTGCGGGTGGCGTCGCCGTCGCCCATGTTGGTGACGTGAGCTCCCTCGCTGATGCCACCGCACTGATCGAATTGGCTATCAGTACCTTCGGTCGACTTGACGTTCTCGTGAACAACGCTGGCATTCTGCGTGACCGGATGTTGTTCACCATGGCCGAAGACGAATGGGATTCCGTCATCAAGGTCCACCTCAAGGGAACCTGGGCGCCAACCCGCGTCGCCGCTGAGTACTGGCGCAACAACGTAAAAGCCGGCAAGACCAACGATGCGCGCATCATTAACACCACGTCGGTCTCGGGCCTCTACGGCAACCCTGGCCAGACGACTACGGCGCAGCCAAGGGCGGAATTGCTACGTTCACGTTGATTGCCGCTGAAGAAATGTCACGCTATGGCGTTACTGCGAATGCGATTGCTCCAGGTGCGCTTACCCGCTTGACTGAAGA
>JAYSVF010000227.1:0-20744 GCA_043718695.1 Acidimicrobiia bacterium
GAGAAACTTGCGACCGACGCTCGGCATGCGGTCATACACCGTAACGCGGTGCCCGGATTCGGCGAGACGCTGCGCAGCGAACAACCCAGCCGGACCTCCGCCCACCACGGAGACGTTGTTGAAGGGCGGCACCATTTCCTAGACGCTAATCAACCAGCACACCGCACCTCGGGACCGAGGCCAGGATCACAGGTCGTTAGTGGTTGTATGCGGCTTCGGCGTGAACGGTGACATCGAGACCACGTTGCTCGGTAGCTTCATCGACGCGCAAACCAATCGTTCGATTCAGTAGTTGTGCGATCACGTACGTGACGACGAAGGAGTACACCAATACGGTGGCCATAGAAATGAGTTGGTCCCAAATCAGCGCGCCACCGCCAAAGCCGCCGCCCTTCAACGCGCCTTTGCCGAAGACCGAACTTCCCAGACCGTCAATGAACTCTTTGGTGAAGGCACCGGGATCGGCGAGCAGACCCAAAAGCAAACCACCCACCAGACCGGCAACCATATGTACACCTACTACATCAAGGCTGTCATCGTAGCGAAACTTGACCTTCAGTTGCACCGCGAAAAAGCACACCATCGCGGATACCAAACCGAAGACTATTGGCCACAGCCCGCCTACATAACCGGCTGCTGGGGTGATTGCTGCCAACCCTGCCACGGCACCAGAGATAGCACCCAATGTTGTTGCATGTCCGCTGCGCTTTCGCTCTATGGCCAGCCAGCCGAGCAGCCCGGCCGAACCTCCGAGGAACGTGTTGAGGACTGCACGTGCGGCTTGCTCATTGGCCGCTCCCGCTGAACCGGCGTTAAATCCAAACCAGCCGAACCAAAGAATTCCCCCACCAAGGGCGACCAGTACTAAGTCATGCGGGAGCATTCGTTCCTCAGGCCAACCATGACGATTCCCAAGTACGAGTATCAGAGCAAGCGAGGCAGCACCTGCACAAATGTGAATGACCGTTCCACCAGCAAAATCAAGTGCACCCATTTTTCCCATCCAGCCGTGATACATCCAGTAGGTGACCGGGCAGTACACCGCGAATGACCAAACCGGCACGAAGATGGCCCATGCTGAGAACTTCATACGATCGGCTACGGCGCCGGAAATGAGTGCAGGGGTGATAACGGCAAAGGTCATCAGGAACGCCACTTTGGTGAGGTCGGCGGCTGATTTGATGCCCTTGAGCCCAAGGTTGTTGAGGTTGCCGATTGGCCCGCCGCTACCGGAATTGGAAAGCGAGTACCCGAGGACAACCCAGCCAATGGCCACGGCACCCAGACAGTAAAGGTTCATCATGACCATGTTGAGCAGGCTGCGAGTACGAAGCATGCCTCCGTAAAAGAGCGCCAAACCCGGCACCATAAACACCACAAGTGCTGTGGAAATCATCATCCACGCAATATCACCGGACTGCATCTTGGTACTCCCCTAAAAAGTCGACGCTTGAAGATAGCCGAGTCATCCGAATCTGAACAGTTTTGTTCGTCGGATGCAATGGGTCCAGGTTGTGTTCGGGTTGGGTTGGGTTTGGGTTCGGAGTATTCGGGGGCCCGCAGTACGGTGGCTGGGTGCTTTGGGCTCTTCTACAACGTAACCGTGACTACCGGATGGTTCTCATCGCCCAAATCATTTCCTTCGCGGGTGATTGGTTTGCCACGGTCGCCTTTGCTGGTTTGGTGTTAGATCGCACAAACTCCGATCTTTTGGCCACGACCGTGTTTGTAGTCTCAGCGCTGCCCGCATTCCTCGTCACTCCGTTCGCAGGACCGGTTGCTGATCGCTACGACCGCAAACGCATCATGGTGATTTGCTCGATCCTGCAAGGCATCGTGGCACTGGGATTTTTGTTGTCACAAAACAACTGGATTGGATACGGGTTTGTCGCGCAAGCGGGCATTGCTGCGTTGGGTGCGTTCTTTGGCCCGGCCTCGCAGGCGGCAATAGTGAATCTGGTCGACCCCGAGGATTTGCCGATCGCTACTGCCGCGTCATCTTCGGTTTGGGGCGCCATGTTGGCAATTGGTTCTGGTCTCGGCGCGCTCGTTGCGGCTCGCTTCGGCCGGGCGGTTGCATTCCAGTTGAACGCGGCCAGTTTCATTGTTGCGGCGGTGTTGATCACGCAAGTGAAGGGCCGAACCTCACAACGTGAAGTGGGTGCCATTCGCCAACGGATACGCCCCATTGCTGATTCGCTCGAAGCGTTTCATTACGCCCGCTCGAATCGTCATATCAAGGCGTTCTTGCTTTCCAAGGCCGGGTTTGGTTTGGGGACCGGGGTCGTGGGTTTGTTGGCGGTCTTGGCAAAACGTCGCTTTTCTTCCGGTGACGGGGGTATTGGCATTTTGCTGTTTGCCAGAGGGTTGGGCGTTTTGATGGGGCCGTGGTTTGTGGGGATCGCCAATCGTCGTGGACTGCCCGGTGTAGTTGGGGCGTGTGGCGTGGGGGCGATGATCTACGGAGTTGGTTATCTGTTTGTTTCCTGGTCAACGGCAATCGTCTTCGCGGCGGCTGGGGCTTTCATTGCCCATCTCGGTGGAGGTATGCAGTGGTCGGCGGTGGTTTTTGGAATTGCGAAAACTGCGCCCGATGAGGTTCGTGGACGTATCGGTGCGGCAGATTTTGCCCTGGTGACGTTCTCTATGAGTATCTCCCTAGCGCTTGCGGGTTGGGCTTCGAGCAAATGGGGCCCGGTATCGACCATCCGTGGTTTGGCCCTCGTACAACTTGGTTGGGGTGCGCTGTTCTTGTTTCTCACCCGAAAACTTCGAGCTGAATCTGGTCTTGTTAGCGAACCGGTCTTGGTCAATTCAGCAAAGTAGTTTGTGCACATAGTGATGGGTTTGCTCGTGATCTCCGGCCGATCTCACTAACCGGTCGGTCCAATGTCGCTCCAATGGCAGTTCGGGAACAAACTCAGTACCGTATGGGCAACGCAGACTCCCGTGCTGGGCAAAACCTTGCACGGCAAACCAAGGAGCGACCGATGACGTATGCACCAAATGACCGACGGTTTTTCGATGCCGATAGCCACATCATGGAGCTCCCCAACTTCCTGAAGCTCTACGCCGATCCCGAACTTCGCGATGACATCCCCGAAGTGAGCTACTCCGCATCATTAGTAACCGACGAAGAAGTGGCCGAGTTGATGTCCCGCGGTGGTGCGCATTCCGAATCGCATTTGGCTGAGCTGCGTGGCATGGGCGACACCCTGATTGCTCGTTCCAAAGAGATCCAAGCCCTTGGCGCGTTTGACGGTGCTGAGCGAACCGACGCACTTGATATGTTGGGCTTCGAAGCACAGCTGGTGTTCGCTACACACTCCGTCAACCACCCGTTTCATGCCAGTTCCAAAACCGATCCGGTCCTTCGTTACGGTGCCACGCGTGCCCATAATCGTCACATGATTGATTTTTGTGCGAACGATTCCCGGCTGATGGGCGTCGCCGTTGTACCGCTCGATGATCCTGAGCGGGCAATCGCTGAGCTTGATTGGATCATCGCTGGCGACACGAACATCAAGGCCGTGTGGGTGCCGCATCGTGCCCCGATTGATCGCTCTCCGGGTCACGTCGACTTGGAACCATTTTGGGCTCGCTTGGCCGACGCTGGGCTGCCATTTCTTCTCCATGTTGGAGGGGCACCCTTGCAATTGGCGAAGGCTTGGTCAAATACCGGTCGTGAAGCGGTCCGCGATTGGATGGGCGGGGGTGAAAACGTGCGCAGCAAAGATGCCGCGATCATGCACCAGGGCCCCGAGACGTTTCTCAGCGTGATGGTGATGGACGGTGTGTTTGAGCGTCACCTTGGCCTTCGTGGTGCCGCCGTTGAACTAGGCGCCGGTTGGGTTCCCGAGATGTTGCGGCGGATGGATTGGGTGGTGAGCACGTACGGTCGTTATGACACCAACTTGGCCGCGTTCACTCGTAAGCCCTCAGAGCAATTACGCGAGCAAATGGGCTTCACCCCGTTTGTCTTTGAAGACATAGGCGCGCTTATTGAAAACTCCGCCGACGATCTGTACCTGTTCTCCAGCGACTACCCCCACACCGAAGGCGGACGCGATCCGATCGGCCGTTTCGAAAAGTCCCTAGCTTCGGCAACCCCGCAAGCCAAGGACCGCTTCTACTGCGACAACTTCCTGCGCCTCTTCCCTGCCGCCGCCTAGGTTTCACACTGCAGACTTTTCCCCGGTCTGAGGGTCACGATTTGTCGGCGGAAATCGACTGGATCCGAGCAAGTTTGAGTGAGTTTGGGTGGTTTCCGACGGACGGTGATCCGAGAAGCTTGGGTAACGAGCGGCGGAATTGCACGCTTGTGTGCGGTTCTGCACGTGCACTTCGGTACGCAAGCGTGCACTTCCACACACAGCGTCGGTGTTTTCTAGCTCGCCCTTGGTCTCTTCGGGCTGAACGTTGTGTGATTGAGAGCCCGCACAGGCCATCGACTCCTCTCTTTGGCAGGAGGTTCCAACCGCTAGCGTTGGGTTTGTGTCTGGCATGGTGAAGCGCACCAAGAATCGGTTGAAGCCCGGCGCAGCGTTTGCCTCGGTGTTTCAAGGGCTCCCTGAGTATGCCCGCAAAGTTCTTGATGTCGTCGATCAAATTCCGGTCGGCAAAGTGATGGCCTACGGCGACATTGCCGAATACCTAGGAGAGGGTGGACCACGCCAGGTGGCCCAGGTGATGTCACGCTACGGCTCTCCTGTTCCGTGGCACCGCGTTCTTCGAGCCGATGGTTCCTGCGCCCCCGAAGTAGCTATTGAGCAATACCAGCTCCTGGCCGACGAATCTATTGTCTGGCGACGCTCCGGCCGAGTTGACATGTCGCAGAGCCGCTGGGACGGCAGTTAAGCATGCGGGGTGTTTACCTCTTCTCAGACTTCTCCGTTTGTGAAGCCAGTTCGGCGGCGTACTTGGGGAGGTGTAGGTAGCCCTCGGGTTTCACGACCACCGGAACCCCAAAACGGGTGGCGACCGCAGCAACTGCAGGGGCCTCGAGCCGTCCAGCAGCGCGCAACTCCGAAGAAAGCGCAAGAAGGAACTTGATGTTCTCCTTGAGCAGCTCATGGGTTTCGGCGACGAGGCGGGCCATCATCTTTTCCACGTCGAGATCAGTGACGGTTTTGTCCATCACGTAGGAATACTCAAGCCCGTAGTGGGCCTGGAATTCCCGGTCAAAGCCATGTTTGCGGACGAAATCAAGGGCCAGTGTGGTGGCCTGTTCGCGATCGGCAGACCGCCCGGTCGTTGCGTTCGCCTCTCCAAACACCACTTCTTCAGCAATGCCACCGGCGAGCAAGACCTTGATCTTGGCCAACATTTGGGCGCGCGTTTCGTGCACGTCGTGAGGGAAGGTGAATCCCGCTGCATAGGAGGATGCGACCTTGGCCGTGAGCTGCAAGGGCGCCAGACCAACCAGCACGGCGTAGGCAACGGCATGGCCAGATTCATGCACACTTACGTTTGCCACCACGTCATCTACATTGCGTTCACGTACCCGATCGAGACGGCCAACGTACGGACGTTCAATCGTCGCCGGCTTCTTTTTCTTCGGCGTGGCGATCTGAGCAATCAGCACGGAGCGTGCAACGTTGTAATCCACTTCGATGCTCGTGCCATCAACCATGAGCGCTTCGAACAAGAACCGGGCCAAGTTTGATTCCACAATGTCGGCTACCGAGGAAAACACCGGGCGAACGCCTTGCACCGGGAACACGCCATTGCGGTAGACGAGCTTGGCGACGCTTTCGGAAAAGGAGACGGCGATGTTGAAACGGGACTGGGTACTGGCGATAATGCGGCTGAGTTCTCGGTGGATCAGCTCGTCGAAATCAGCTTTGCGGAGAGACTTGTAAATTAAGTGAATGTTGCCAAAACGGGCGACCTGCTCCGGTTTGAACTTGCGAGTGAGCGCGCCTTTGATATCTACGACAGACACCTTTTGGGTGAACGCATGGAAGATATCGGCATCCACGTCGGCCTCAGAGGTGAGCCCTGCCATGGAGAAGGCGTCGTCAAGGTTGCCGCTGATGATGCACAACGTTTTGGAGTGATCGACAGGTTCATAGACCACCTTTTTCGTCATGGCCATTTGAATTCGCTTAATGATTTCGCTTTGGGTCATCTCGGCGATTTCGTCGGCTGATTCATCCATGTCGAGGGTGGTTTTATAATTGTTCGCCGACCACCAGCCAACTTGATCGTCAATCTTGATGTCTTCGCCCAAATCCTTCCGTCGTTGTTGATCGCGCAGCTCAAAACGCATCTGCTCCATCATGTATTTCAGATCGTCGCGTTCGCGTTTTGCTAAGCGTCCATCTGAAAGCAGTTCCCAAAAGTCAGTGAACTTCGTGGTTTGGAGCGGCTTGCCATCGGTGTCGAGGGTGTTGAATCGCTGAATTTCGTCGAAGAGCACAATGGCCGGTTCGCCGTCGGTGATGTGATTCGAAGCAAGCACCTGGCTTACCGATGATCGATAAGACGTTGTGTCCACATTTGAAAGTTCGCACTCCACAAACCGCTCTTGAAAATCAAGTTCGCGTACTAACCGTCGAACCAGATCAGTCTTGCCGACGCCCGTCATGCCCCACAGGTTGATGATGACGGGGCGGGTAAGCACTTGAGGCATAAGCCACCAAACCCGCATGGCATCAACCAACTCATCGATCACTTCATCGATCCCAATGAACTTCCGCTTCAAGGTGGCCCCCGCAGCTTCTAATTGGTTGTTCTTCAGTGCAATTTGTGCACGATCAATCGGCTCAAAGGCTTCCGGCGTTTCAGCGTTTTCGTTGGTTTGTTCAGTTGCCATAGCGATTCCATCCCAGCCTTGGTAGTTCCACGAAGACCGTACTCCCAACCGTACCAACACGACCCTGAAATACGATCCCGGGAATATACGCCTAGTCTGCGGCCACCCGGTGCACCCGCCTTCTTCGCTCCCTCTCAGGTCGTAGGAATCTTCACTGTCGCAGAGCGCATTCATGCGGTGAGGCTCCAGTTGCGTTTCGGAGCCGCCTGATTGTCAGAAATTGTCGAACGTTTGTAGCGGCAAGATTTCGATCGCACGGGCCTTCATGAACGCGGGCGCTGAATCCGATGACCGGTGTTTAAGTCTAAGAATGGTTCGTTCGGGCTAAGGACCGTGACTGCGACCTCGGTGAGCCCGATTGAAATCACGTCGAAAACTCCGTTCTTGTTAAGTAGTTTTGGTTTTCCTGGGACAGCATTGCGTGCCCTTGCCGCATCAAGGAGTTCAGGTCGAAGATTGATGAGCCAGCTCATGACCATCCACCGCCCATCAGAGAGGGAAAACGAGATCGGCAATCGTCGATTCTGCCGGCGATCGATCCCCTCCCAGCGAACGATCTTCACGCACCCGGCGCCGTGATTCTCCGCGCACATAGGATCGCGACGTGAAAACCACAGCGCATTGCATGGGCCGCAGGGTCATTCGCTTTGGCCCAACGCCCTTGTTTAAGAAGTTCCTCAACGGTTTGTGAAACCACGTCGGCAGCAGCAGAGGGACCGACCGTTACCGAAGCCAACGCAACCATGCGCGACTCCAGCTGACGATACAGCTCCTCTTCCGCTTACCAAGTCATCACCCAATAGTCGTCGCCGCTAGCTCCAACGGGTGACGATGGGGCGAAATTCTCGAGAAGCAGTTATGTGCCGATCAGTACGGCAAGAGCCGTACGGGCCGAGTCCGCCTCTTCGGCATCCATCAAACGCCAAACTCTGTGGTTTGGATCAAGCATGTTTCGACGAGGCACCAGACGTTTGCGATCTTTAGCGGTGAGCTGGGATCGCAAAACAAATGGGTCTGAAACGAAGGAGAGAAGCATGGCCAGATCAAGCTCCTGATTCTGTTTTGCATCATCAATGTCAACCGCGCACGATTTCCCGATGATCGCCCCGAGGAGCGAAGGGCGCCGTATCCGGCCTGTTCGACCGACGTAGGACACTTCGACTGATTCGGCTCGCTAAAGAGCCTGCGTGCCACCGGGAACCTGCGACGTGTGACCAGGAGGTGACGTGATCAGACTCGTGCGCTCGTTCAGCCCTCGGGTGCAAGAACATCGATGGAAGCCGCGCCCCGTCGATAACGGTGCGCCAATTGCTCCGGACTCATGCCATCGAGTTCAAAGCCCAAGCGTTCCAACGTGACGACAAAGTCTCGTATGGATGACACAATTCGAGCATTGACAATCACGTCAAGATCCATGCTCACCCTTGGCCAAGGAGCGTTTTGTTCGATGGCATGAAGCAACACCATCTGTCCACCTACGAGTACCCATTCAGCCGTTACGTGTTGACCAATATCGATCAGCGCGTTCCAAAGGTCATTGGCGTGGCCCGCAAAATCTGGCAGTTCGATCATGCCGCCTTACCCTCAAAAAAATTGAGAAGTTCTTGCCCTGCCCGTTTGGTTCGCTCATCGGGATGCTCAAGCAAATCCAAAGCCACTACAAGCAGTGGCACCGATCGTTCGCCTAGTCCGAAGGGCTGAAGCCCAGAGTAAGCATGCACAATAACGTTTGCTACGGAGCTGCCTCTGCTAACCAGACCGTATTCCGACGCAAAGTCGCTGAGGTCTTCAAGCTGTAGGTACCCTTCAACAATCGAACCACCGTCGATGAGGTCGGCACCAACCACACC
The DNA here is from genome assembly GCA_043718695.1 of Acidimicrobiia bacterium. Lineage (GTDB taxonomy): Bacteria > Actinomycetota > Acidimicrobiia > Acidimicrobiales > JANYDT01 > JANMZO01. The sequence goes on from JAYSVF010000227.1 coordinate 8,668, forward strand.
CGCTGCGGAAATTCCACCAGCTACCCACCGAGAGTCTCCCTGGAGCCGAGTCAAAGAGGAGGGATGCGCTCGGAACTCGAAACGTGCGGCTCGGGCCGAAAGCTGATCGGCGAGGGATCCAATGCCCTTTTTGAGTCTTGTGTTCGCTCGGGAAACTTCTCGGACACTGAGCCACGAAACCGGGCGACCAAGAGCCCGCCACAGAACTCCCCATGCTGCTGATGAGGACAAAGGCCTTCCGTTTCGCCGCGGACTGACGGCCGCAAGGTCAACTTCGTTAACGACCCACTGGCTGCCGACCTTTCGAGCGGGCAACGTGCCCGATTCAATGAGTTGGCGCACCCGACCGCTTGAGATCTCAAGCTTGGACGCAACCTCAGAAACGGAAAGCACGGACATAACTCTATCGTATTCAATAGGGTTATGTCCATAGGTTGTTACGTGGTGTAGTCGGCGTTGATGCGAACGTAGCCGTCGGAGAGGTCACAGCCGTACACCGTGCAAGTGGAGTTGCCGGTCATGAGCGAGACGTTGATGGCAACTTCGGCGCCGCGCATGTAGTCGCTGAGGGCATTCAGGCCAGCACCATCAAGCTGCGTTGGGTAGACCTCTTGGTTGCCGAAACGGATGACGACACGATCGGGTGAGATGTCGGTATCGGATTCGCACTTACCAATGGCCATTGCCACGCGGCCCCAGTTGGGATCGGCTCCGTTAACGGCAGTTTTGACCAAGGGGGAATTCAGGATGGATTTCGCCACACGCTTCGCCTGCTCTGCATCTCGGCTGCGATCGACGGTTACCGTCAGCAGCTTGGTGGCCCCTTCGCCATCACGGGCCACTTGGCGGGTGAGCGAGAGCGCAACATCTTCGAGGGCTTTTTCAAACTCGGCACGATCGACGAACCCGGCACGTCCGTTAGCCATGATCGCTGCGGTGTCCGAAGTAGAGGTATCAGTGTCGATGGACAAGCAGTTGAACGTGCGGTCCATCACCGATTTGAACATTGGCCGCAACTCACCAGGTGATAAGCGCGCATCAGTCAGGAACAACGTAATAAGTGTCGCCATGTTCGGCTCCAACATGCCAACACCCTTGGCGATGCCGACGACCATTGCCGCATTTCGTCCTGAGCCAACCATGGCCGTCGCCACCTTGGGGACGGTATCGGTGGTCATGATCGCCGTTGCGCACCGATTCAAAGACGTCTCATCAAACGGATAGCGAATCGTGGCCATATGTGCACGTATCTTGTCCATTGGGTACTGGCGACCAATAACCCCGGTGGAAGCAAGCACCACTTCATAGGGGCTGCAACCAATCACGCTGGCCACTGAACGCATGACTTCGTCGGCGTTGTCCATTCCTTCACGACCGTTGGCCACATTGGCGTTCTTGGAAATCACCGCGAAGGCTCGCACGGAACCGTCGGCTACGGAACGCCGGCTGAGCTGCACACTTGGGCCGGAGAAACGCGATTGTGTGAACACCCCGGCACCCACGGCTGGTGCATCGGAAGCAATGACGACGAAATCATCGCTCGCATCCTTAATCCCTATATTGGCCACATGGGCGGCGAAACCTTGGGGGAGTTGCAAGTTGTTGGTCCAAGCAGTCACGGCTCATCCTTTTTGGCAGCGGGGTATTTGGGGCGGAGCCCCAAAGGGGTTCCTTCATGGCACGTAGTTCAGCCACCAGAGTCTGCCAGCGCCAACGCCTTCTGCCACGGATAGTGAGCCAGCTCGTAGCGCAAACCTTGCATCGCCCCTTCTGAACGACGAAAGAGATCCAAGGTTTCAGCCTAGGAAACGCAGAGCGGCATCGAGGAAACCGAAGTCTTGCGGCGTTCCGAAGTGATCGATCCCGCGCAGAACTTTGGACTTCACGTTGGAGAGGCCCTCGACAATCGGATCAATAGGACCCTGGAAATCTCGATCGCCCAGGACCACCAAACACTCGTGGTGCACCTTGGCGAGATCCTCGACCGTCAATGGGCCAACCGGACGACGCATGCACGCAGCAAGCGCCGTGGGATCGTTGGTGCCATTAGCGGCGAATTGCGTGAAGGCACGGGCTAGATCGTTCTCACCATCATCATCCGCCAGTGCATCGATACCCTTTTCCAGAGCCGTCGCCACCGCATCAGAACGGCTGGCCTTCATGTTTCCGGCGCCGATGCCACCGAACACCAATTTGCCGAATCGGTCGGGAGCCTTACCCACAGCCCTAATCAGGGTGATTGCGCCTAAGGAAAACCCAATGGCATCTACGACGCCGTCGGCTGGAAGAGCTTCGAGGACCCGGGCCTCTAGGTCTAGGTAGGCCGCCGGGTCATGAGGTTTTGGGGCTTCACCGTGACCGAGAAGGTCTACGCCGATCACCGTGCGGCCCTCCTCCTGCAGCAAATCAACCCATCCGTATCGTTGCCAGTTCAAATCAAACGACGACGCGAAACCATGGACAAGCAGAACAGGATTGACTGGCATGCCATGACGCTACGACCCAGGGCACCGTCCGTGCGAGTCGGCCTCGCCGGCAACTTCAGCGAGTCAAGTTTCGACAGGTCAATCAGCCGAGAGGTTCCTTGCACGTACGAACCGCTCGTTATGCGAAGCAAGTCGCAACTGGACAGGCAAAGTAAGTCTCACCTGGCCGAGGCCAGAGAACGCCATGAGAGTCAAGGCAGCAGGCCGAGGCTGAAGAACATCATGTGACCTGAGCAAACGTTCACAAAGCGCACTGGTGTGACGAATCCGTGCAGGGAGTGCCAACTGGGGTGCAACCCCCATGGAGTAGCCTCTCGCAACTATGTCTCACCGTATCGACATCGAATTAACGAGCTCATCAGACGCAGGCTGGACCTGGCGCGCTGCTGGAGCACGTCAGCCTAAGGGCGTCCTTGATCCTTCTCTGGTTTACTCCGGCGCCAAAGTGGGTGACGTTGTACGAGCCGAAGCCGAGCGTGAGCTTGAGGGTACCCGCATTGTTTCGCTAGTCGCCCCCAAGGGCCGCAAAGCTGAAGCAGAGCGTGTTGAGCTCATGGTGCGCGAGCACACTGGCCCATCCGTAACCATTGCTTACGCCGACAAGCCCAAGGGTGGCCGTGATGGCCGCGACGGCGATCGACCATCCCGTGGACCCCGTCCTGATCGTGGTGACCGTCCCAACGGCGATCGTACTGGTGGACCACGTGGCGAGCGTCCTGCTGGTGACCGTCCGGCCCGCGGACCACGTCCTGAAGGTGGAGCGCCATCGCGTGGCCCCCGCCCAGACCGTCCCGTTGGCGATCGCCCAGCTCGTGGCCCCCGTCCTGAGGGTGGCCGTTCTGAGCGTCCGAGCCGAGACGCTGGCCGTCCAAAGCGCCTCACCCCAGGCCGTGTGCACCGCGATGCCCTGATTGCTTCGTTGCCTCCTGAGCAGCAGCCAATTGCTGACCAGTTGTTTCGTGGTGGTATCCCAGCCGTGCGCCAGGCCATCATCGACCAGAACGCTTCGCTGAAGGCTTCTGGCGGAATTGAGATTCAGGCTGCCCCGTTGTTGGCACTTGCTGAGGATCTTCTTCCAAAGACACGCCAGGCCGATTGGCTCGACAGCGCCGCTGCTGCACTGCAATCCGCTGATTCCCTGTCGTTGCGCGATCTTCGTGCCGTAGTGACCCAGTCTGATGGCATTGCCAAGGACGACGCTGCTCGTGAAATGGGTGCCAAGCTTCGCGAGGCTCTCACCGCTCGTGTTGAAGGTGAACGCACCACGTGGGTGAATGACATTGAAGGCGCAATTGCCGACAACAAGCTCGTTCGTGCCGTTCGTTTGAGCGGACGTCTTCCTGATCCAGGTGCCAAGCTCAGCCCAGAACTTGTGGCCAAGCTCACTGCCGAGACGAATGCGCAGCTCTCCTCCGATACCCCAGCTGAGCGTTGGGCTGCATTGGTTGAGGCTGCTGCTGAGGCTCCGTTCCGCCGGGATATCGTGCCTACCGGTTTGCCAAACAACCCAAATGAGAGCGTTCTTGCCACTGCAGCGCAAGCTTCGAACAAGATCCCTTCGCTTCTCAAGTTGCTCGGTCTCACAATTCCACCTCCACCCAAGGCCAAAGCTGCCGTTGGCGGTCGTCCAGTCCCACCTCCTCCCCCACGTCCAGTTGCTACTCCCGTAGCCGCTGTCGCTCCAGTTGAGGCTGTCGCTGCTGTTGCTGCTCCGGTGGTTGAAGCGGCTGCTGCACCGGGTGGGGCTCCTGCTGCCGACGTGGTTGCCGAGACCCCTGTAGCTGCGGCTGTAGTTGAAACTCCTGCTGCGGACGTTGTGGTCGAGGCTCCTGTTGCTCTCGCACAGGAAGCGGCCACAGAAGTTGTAGCTGAAGCTGCTCCTGCCGCCGAGGCCTGAACGAACTAGTCCGGGCAGCTTCCCTGCCCACGAATAGCTGTTGCCAAAGGCGTACACCGCGTGTGTGCGCCTTTTGCTTTTCTCGGGTTGGTTCCTTATCAACGTGTGGCTTTAGTTCCTGATAAACCACCCTTTGCCAGCACACTATGTACGCTTAGCACTCCAAGATCACAGGTCGGTTCACGGATGGATACACTTCGAACCGGAGTGTGTACTCCATCACCCACAACAGTCTCGTCTTTGCAAGCTGCCCAAGCCCACTCATCACTCCGACGAAAGCATCCTCAAATGATCAACTACGAAGTTCAAGGCCAGATCGCCATCATTACCATCGATCGTCCTGCGCAACGCAATGCCGTCAACGGACAGTTCGCTACCGAGATGGAAGCAGCGATCGACGCCATGGAGAACGACCCAAATGTGTGGGTTGGCGTGCTGCAAGCCGTAACCGAGGGTGACCGTCCGGTGTTTTGCGCCGGTGCTGATCTCAAGGAAATCAACTCCGGAAATGGTGCAGCACTCGGAACCGAGCGCGGTGGCTTCGGCGGAATTGTCTATCGCGAACGCAACAAGCCAATGATCGTCGCTGTCGACGGGTTGGCCACGGCTGGTGGATGTGAAATCGTTTTGTCGGTCGACCTAGTAGTTGCCACCACCCGCTCATCGTTTGGTCTCGCCGAAGTAAAGCGCAATTTGATCGCCGGAGCCGGAGGTTTGTATCGCCTACCTCAAGCCATTGGCAAGGCGGTCGCGATGGAAGCAATCCTCACTGGCGAGCCCCTGTCCGCTCAGCGCGCATACGATCTTGGATTGGTCAACCGTTTGGTTGAACCAGGCAAAGCCCTCGAAGCTGCCCTCGAACTCGCGGCCAAGATCACCGCAGCCGCTCCCCTAGCTGTGTGGGAAAGCCGCAAAGTGGTGCTTGCTTCTCAGTACGACGATGAAGCAACGCTACGCAAGAAGACCAATTCGGCAATGGGCAAAATGATGGCGTCGGAGGATCTCAAAGAGGGCCTTACCGCTTTCATCGAAAAGCGCGCCCCAAACTGGCAAGGCCGCTAAAGCCGAATTTGATCTATACGCTTAGTTTCTCGAGGAACAGGCGCAGCGCGGCAGTGGTGAACGAGAGCATATTCTCGCTACGATCGTTACTGCCGGTAAGCACGTGCCTGGTACCTTCACGCGGTCCAGCGATAGCCAGCCACACATGGCCGGCAGGGTCGCCGTAGGGATTTGCGGGCCCCGCTGCTCCTGCTTCACCAATAGCCCAGGTTGTGCGTAACTGCACGAGTGACGATTCAGCCAGAAACCGGGCGAATTCCTCTGTGGCACCGCGCATTCCTTCGGGCTCAGGAACCTCCGTGCCCATGAAGGCTCGCTTGGCTCGTGCGGTGTAGATCACGGTACCTCCGAGGTAGTACGCCGACGCACCTGGGGTCGAGAGCAACGTTGCTGAAATCAGTCCGCCTGCTGAACCTTCCGCCACTGAAACCGTTTCCTTGCGTTCACGTAACAGTGAACCAATTCGCTGAGAGAGTTCGGTCAATTCAGGAGTGAACATATTTGGCCTTTCGTGCCGGAACTAGTGCATGTTCTCGAAGTTCGGGCGCGTGCGCCCTTGTGTAAAAGTATTCTGTCAGCTGGAGAAATGCGCTTCGGACACACGCTCCCAAACTGCGATTCACTGGTCAGCAGTTCGTTATTCGCCACCGAGGCTAATTCCATTGTTTCCCGATAGCGAGACGAATACGTTGTGCGATCAGGAATTGGCTTGATAAGAAAAAACCGCCGCCCTGTTTCGCCCCCGGCAGGATTTGCGACAAAACTAGAGCCGTGTCGACCACTTCATCGCTTCAGGCCACTCCCGCCACCGCGCAACAATCAATCGTGACGCTCGATCTCGAAGGAGTGCTCGTTCCTGAGATATGGATCGCTGTCGCCGAAAAAACCGGAGTTGAAGCGCTTCGGCGGACCACCCGGGATGAACCTGATTACAACGTGTTGATGCAAGGTCGAATTGCGTTGCTGAACGAACACGGTCTCAAAATGTCCGACATTGAAGCGGTCATAGCCACCCTTTCGCCGATGGACGGTGCGGTTGAGTTTCTTGATGCCCTGCGCGAACGTACCCAGGTTCTGATTCTTTCTGACACGTTCGAGCAATTCGGGCGTCCGTTGATGCGTCACCTTCACTGGCCCACTTTGCTGTGCCACAGACTCATTGTTCAAGATGACCGAATCACCGGATACAAACTGCGAATGCATGACCAGAAACGACACGCCGTTAACGCGCTCCGCGAACTGAACTATCGGGTTATTTCGGCCGGCGATTCCTACAACGACACGGCCATGCTCGGCGCTGCCCATGCCGGTTTTCTGTTCCATGCTCCCGAGAACGTCAAAGCGGAATTCCCTCAGTTCAAGGCACTCAACACCTTCGATGACCTACGAGCGCACATCGAAGCAGAACTGACCTAACGACCCGAGCGGCATGGTCAGTGGGGACGACCCGAGCGGCATGGTCAGTGGGGATGATCAGTGGGGATGATCAGTCAGGAACGACGGCTTCGATCTCCGACGTGCAGAACTTGCAGCGCGTGGCATCAACGGGAACGAACTCTTTGCAGTAGTCGCATTCACGGTTTCCTTGGGCCCGGAAATTCATGCCAAGGCGCATTAGTCCCTTAACGAGCATCAACAAACAGAACGCAATGAGGATGAAACTCACCAGAACGGTCAGAAACTTGCCATAGCCAACCTTTCCCTCGCCAACAGAAAAGGACAGGCTGTCAAAGTTCGGTTGACCAAAGATTGCACCGATAAACCCGAGCACAATGTCTGAAGCGAACGACTCCACAACCTTGGCGAATGCTGCCCCAACGATGACACCGATCGCCAGATCAACCACGTTGCCGGACAGAGCGAAACCTTTGAAATCCTTGATGAGTGTTTTCACGAATACTTAGTTCACACGAAAGCGGACTGGGAGACGTGGATCCCATCGCAAGCTCGCAATGGATTGCGCGTGACCGCACTAAATCAAGGTCAAGGCGCGAATGTGATCTGGAGTAATGCCACAACAACCGCCCACAATCGTCGCACCGGCGTTGATCCATTCCTGAGCAAAAGCAGCGTACCGTTCGGGCGTGAGGTCTTCGCGAAGTACGGAAAGCGTTTCGTTGGCAGCTTGTCCGGGTGCGCTTTGCACTTCGATGAACGCGTTTGCGTAGACACCGATTCGAACCGACGACTTACCGAGCTTCGCGACCGCTTCGTTGATTGCTGTTTCCATCACTTCGGGCTGCGAGCAGTTAAACAGCATCGCTTCAACCTCCCCACTCAACGCCTCAACGGCCGCCGAAATAGTTTCTCCAGAGCGAATGTGTGCGGCGCCGTCGGTCAGGGTGTCAGCGAGCGTGAACGACACCCATCGGGGACGAATCGCAATCGGGTCACCGAACTCGGTGATGGCGGCCAGCATGGTTTGTGCTTCGACAATAGAACTAATCGTTTCAACCAGCCAATGATCAATGTTTAGGGCAAGTGATTCGATAAGCACGCTTGCAATGACCGAAGCCGCATTCTTGTCGAACAGTTCAGGCTTGTAGGAGCCAAAAACCGGAGGGATGGAGCCAGCAACTTGCACTTCGCGTTGTGTTGCATCGCTGGTGAGGGTGGCAGCTTTGCGGGCCAGCTTCCCGCTTAACGTAGCGAGCTCCCGGCCCCGAAGCACGAAACCCTCGTCCCCGATATGGAATGGTACGCAGGCATAGGAATTGGTGGTGATCACCTGCGCCCCAGCCTCCACAAAGTTTAGATGCGCCTCGACGACTCGTTCCGGCCCGTCCATCAACGCCAGAGCCGACCATTCCGGTTGACGAAACGGCGCGCCGATACGTGCCAGTTCGCGGCCCATGCCACCATCAAGAATCGTGATCGTTAACATAGTTTTTCGCCCCTCATGCGACCCACCCAACTGGGGCCCCGCGTTAAATCTATGACAGAACTTTTGCTTGCGCTGCACTACTTGTGAGTAGCGTCTTGGGCATGGTTGACCCAAACTTTTTGCGGTTCGATACGCTGAGCCTTCACGCCGGCCAACGTCCCGATCCCACAACCGGTGCCCGTGCAGTGCCGATCTATTTCACTACCTCCTACTCATTCCCCGATACCGATGAGGCCGCTGCGCTCTTCAACCTCGAAGCGCCAGGACACATCTACAGCCGCATCTCCAATCCAACGGTTGCCGTACTTGAGGAACGAATAGCTGCCCTTGAAGGCGGAGTTGGTGCGGTGTGCACGGCCAGTGGAACCGCGGCTTTGCACCTGGCAGTCGCCACGTTGATGAGCGCCGGTGACCACATTGTGGCCTCGAAGAACTTGTACGGCGGTTCGTTCAACATGATGAACCTCACCCTCCCCCGCTTTGGCATCACCACCACCTTCGTGGACCCCCGTGACCCAAAGGCTTTCGAAGCCGCCATACAACCGAAGACGAAACTGATCTTTGGCGAAACGCTTGGTAACCCCGGCATAGAGGTCATGGACATTGGAGCCATTGCCGATATGGCCCACGCCAACGGTTTGCCGCTCATGGTTGATTCCACGTTCTCAACTCCGTACCTGTTTCGCCCCATCGAACACGGTGCCGACATCGTGATGCATTCCGTCACCAAATTCATGGGCGGTCACGGCACGGCCCTTGGCGGGGTTCTGGTCGACGGGGGCCGTTTCGATTGGCTCTCTAGCACCAAGTTCCCCACCCTCACCGAGCCCTACGCTGGCTATCACGGCATTGTGTTTGCTGAGGAGTTCGGCCCTTCGGCTCTGGGAATGCGAGCCCGTGCGGAAGGTCTGAGAGATTTCGGTGCCTGCTTAAGCCCTCACAATGCCTTTGCGCTGTTGCAAGGAATCGAAACCCTGCCGCTGCGGATGGCTCGCCATGTTTCCAATACCGATCGGGTGCTCGAAATGCTGCAACGCAACGATGCCGTCACCTGGGTCAAGCATCCACGAGTGCCCACGCATCCTGATTTCGAGTTAGCCAAGCGCCTTTACCCAAAGGGTGCCGGATCGATCCTCAGCTTCGGCGTGAAAGGTGGGCGTGCTGCCGGACGTAAGTTCATCGAAGCCGTGCAACTCGCCTCACACCTTGCCAATGTTGGTGACGCCAAAACGTTAGTCATCCACCCCGGCTCAACCACTCACGGTCAGCTCACCACCGAGCAGCTTTTGACCTCGGGCATCTCCGAGGATCTCATCCGCCTATCGGTAGGTCTTGAGGATCCCGACGACATCATTGAAGACCTAGAGCGTGCATTGAAAGCGAGCCAGCGATGATTGTGTCTGTTGACGGGGTGGCAGCACATGCGTCGACCGGAGGCATAGCGCTGCATGGTGACGATCCGATTGTTCTGCTCATCCACGGTGCTGGGATGGATTCCACGGTTTGGCAATTGCAAACCCGTTACCTGGCCTACCGAGGATTTCGTGCCGTTGCGGTCGACCTCCCGGGCCATGGTCGCAGTGAAGGCGAAGCGCTCGTTTCGGTTCAAACCATGGCGGATTGGGTCGCCCGTTTTGTAGCTGCAGCCGGGTTCGATTCGGTCCATGTGATTGGTCATTCCATGGGAACGTTTATCGCTTTGGAGTTAGCAAGCCGGTATGCGCCGATGGTTCAATCACTCACGCTGTGCGGAACAGCAACCGCTATGCCGGTGCACCCCGATTTGCTTGCCGCAGCGGCGAACGATTTGCCTGCTGCCGCAGCCCTGATGGCTTCGTGGGGTCACGACAAACCCGCGCATGTGGGCACGAATCCGACGCCCGGCCTGTGGATGCTCGGCGGTTCTCGTGCCTTGGTGGAGAACAGTACGCCTGGAGTTTTGGCTACCGACTTCGCTGCCTGTGTCGGTTACCAAAACGCACTTAGTGCCGCGGCCGCCGTCACTTGCCCGTCGACCGTAGTGATTGGGCAGGGCGACAAAATGACCCCACCGAAAGGCGGTCGAGCGCTCGCCGCTGCATTACCATCTGCGCGCATAGTAGAACTGGCCGGCACCGGTCACTCCATGATGACGGAAAACCCGCGAGCCATTAAACAAGCAATCCTCGCCACCATCAACGCCTAATTTTCGAGCTGGGCAAACTCGTGGGATTGGGCGGTTAACAAGCACCTAATCCCACGAGTTCCGAGCGATTGTGCAGTCCTATTCGGGGACGGTGTTCCAGGAGCCGCCGCGGCCAAGGTATTCGCGCTTACCTTCGGGCGACGCTCGATAGAAGCTGCGGCTGCCTGAATCGGCGAGGACCTGGAGCATGGCGGGAAGTGCGGCACCTTCGGATCGGATCTTGGCGATTACTCGTTCAGGGCCTATGTGATCGAGGAATTCAAACGGACCGTACATCCAGTTGAAACCCCACCGGATGGCGTTGTCGATGTTCACGATGTCGTCGGCAATTTCGGGAACGAGACCAGCGGCGTAACGGAGTGTGCCACCAAAGATCCGCCACGCTATACGTCCCTGTTCCGAATCGTCGAACATGATCGCGCCCGGATTGCCAAGCGACTCAGGAGCGAGCCCTTCGAAGTTTGGTTCGCTAGCAGCACGCCATTGTTCAGTTACCAAATCAAACGTTTCGGCCTGCTTGGAACCATCGGCAAGTTTTTGCACTCGACCAAACCCGCCTAGATCACGGGCTTTGCGTCCAAGTTGGCCTCGTTCCAACATCCGCTGTTCAGCAGGAGGAAAGGCAGTGAACGCCAAACCCGCATCACCCGAAGGAAGGTTGATTGCTAGGTTTTTGCCAACCAGGTCCATCACGTCGAGCCCGATCAAATCGATCAATCCGTATAGCCCCGTTGGTGGCAGACCGACAGGTTTGCCCAATACCGCATTGATGGTCTCCTGCGTCATACCCGCTTCGAGGTAGGGCTTGGCCAGCTGCAGGCCGCTGAGCATGAAGAAGCAGCCGATGCGATTCCCAATGAAGTTGACCGTGTCTTTGGCATGCACCACACCCTTGTTGAGACGATCGGCCCCGAAAGAGGCAAACGCTTCGATTACTTCGGGGATGGTTTGTTCGCCCGGCACCAGTTCAAAGAGTTTCATGACTTTGACCGGATTGAAAAAGTGCGTGATGGCCACATCAGACTGAAAACGCTCGGGCAAACCCGCGGCAATGTCACGAAGAGGAATGCCGGAGGTGTTGGAACTGATGACCGATCCGTCTTTGCGAAGCGGCTCAATCTTGGCGAACAGTTGCCGCTTGGTGGCTACGTCCTCCACGATTGCTTCGCAGATCCAGTCGTACTCGGCAATCAACGCCAGGTCGTTCTCAAACGTGCCGGTAGTAATCAGGTGCCGATCTGCCTCGTCGACTGCCTGCAGCCCGCGCTCCACGGCCTCGGGAGTCATATCGAGCATCAACACCTGGCAACCTGCTGCCGCACTCGCAGCCGCAATCCCCGATCCCATCGTGCCGCACCCAAGTACCGCGACGGATTCAATGTTGCGGCTCATTTTTGTTCCTCCAGGTTTCTGAACCCACGATCTAGGGCGTTTCGATTCTTACCGATCTGATTCCAACCAGCTGCACTGACCGTCTGCAATGCAAACAAGCGTCCGCTAATGATCAACAATGGTCAGTCATGTTCGAGATCACATCGGGCCCGGGAATCCAAACACCCATGA
>JAYSVF010000228.1:0-8272 GCA_043718695.1 Acidimicrobiia bacterium
CCCTGTCTACCAAGCAGTGCTTCCCTCTTGGGCGTATGACACACCGGAAATGCTCAATCATTTGCTCGATGAACTCTCCGTCTATGAACTAGAGCAAACCGGGCCGCTCTCGTTGTTGCATGGAGATTCCCACCAGGGCAATAGCTACGTCGATGCTCAAGGGCGACGCAAGTGGGTTGATTTTCAACTCGCCCGCAAAGGCACTCCGTGGCGCGACCTGTGTTACTTCATGGTTGCTGCGCTCACCGTAGAGGAGCGCCAAGCTGTGGACCGTGATTTGGTGAAGCATTACCGCGAAACGCTGATGAGCCTTGGTGCCGAAGATGTGCCCACCCAGGAAGTGGCGTGGGAACAATTCCGTCGATGGCCGGCCTATGGCATGCAATGTTGGCTCGGCAATGTGGATCAGTGGGGTCAAACCGGTGTCGAAATGATTCGCCGCTTCTACTCTGCGGGCGATGAGTACGACACCGTTGCGCTCCTCACCGCCGGCAAGAAACCTCGACGCATCGTGAAACTTGGAGAAGAGGCTTCACCCCTCCCGCCCGATCTCCAAGCCATCCTCGACAGTCGCCGCCGCTAAGCACCAGTCTCGCCCAGTTTAATAAGCCCACATATTGGGTGGAATTTCAACGGCTCCGAACAGTCAAAACCCCACCCAGTATGCGCGCCTACCATCGGGAAACCATGTTTGGAGCCGATTCTTAACTAAGAGCGGTGCGGAGTCGGTCGTTCACAATGGCTTCGGCTTCACGAATGATCCGATCGATCAGTTCCTTGGCCGTAGGAATGTCGTGGATCAATCCTTGCGACATGGAGGCCCAGTAGATCCCTTGCGACAGATCGCCAGTTTCGAGGAGATCCCGGCCTTTGTCGCCTCTCACCAATTCGGCGACATCGGCGAAGGTTGCGTTGGGTTCTGCGAGTCGACGGACCACTTCATCGGACACTTCGCTCTTGGCCACCCGGGCGGTGTTGTGCAGACTCCGACAAATGAGGTTCGTGGCTCGTTCATCGTTCTCGACATAGGCCTGTTTCACGTTCGCGTGAATGGGTGCTTCAACGGTTGCACAGAACCGTGTGCCCATATTGATGCCATCGGCCCCCAGAGCCAGAGCAGCGACTAACCCACGACCGTCGGCGAACCCACCCGAGGCGATCATAGGGATGGTTACTTTGTCGGCAGCACAAGGAACAAGAATCAGGCCAGGAATGTCATCTTCTCCGGGGTGGCCTGCGCACTCGAAGCCATCAATGGAAATACCGTCGACACCCTTTCGCTGCGCCGATACCGCGTGACGAACCGAAGTGCACTTGTGAATAATGCGGACGCCATGCTCCTTCAGATAGGCCCAGATCTCAGCGACTGCGGGAGTTCCGGCCGTTTCCACAATGGACACTCCCCCGTCGACAATTGCTCGGGCATAGGCCAAATAGTCGGGCGAGTTTCTGGTGGGAAACACGGTCAGGTTGACAGCGAACGGCTTGGCGGTCATCGCACGACAACGCTCGATCTCCGCACTGAGCGCCTCAGGAGTTGGTTGCGTAAGCCCAGTGAGTATCCCCAAACCGCCCGCTTCGGAAACCGCAGAAGCAAGTTCAGCAACCCCAACACCCTGCATGCCGCCCTGCACTATCGGGTGTTCAATTTCCAACAACCTGGTCATCTTCGTCGTGAATGGCATCAACAGACCCCCGTACCTCACCACCGAACAACTTGATCCGCGGTCACTGAACTCCAAATCCCAAACGTGCCCGGGACGGGACTCGAACCCGTACGACCGTTTAAAGTCCGGGGGGTTTAAGCCCCCTGCGTCTGCCATTTCGCCACCCGGGCGGGTTGCACTAACAGACTATGCGGCTTGGGCGCTCCTGTTGGGCTCGGTTTCCACTTCTTCCACCACCGGCCACCCCTCCGCCCCCAGCAAACCGTACATTTCCTGCGCCCACCGTTGACCACCATCGGCTGAATCCGGGGCGACCGCGAGCACACCTTCAACCAAATCAACCAGCACGGAACCCGTCGATCGGCCACGAACCTTCACCGCAATAATCGGGCCAGCGGGAGTACGCCGAACCAGCCGCCGGCTAGCGCCAGTAGAAAGTGATTGAAACCCCGGCGGAACCAACCCAATTTGGCGGGCCGCAACGGCTACGGATTCGCTCAGTTGGGCAAATACCGAAAATGACATCCCCGGGCCAGGGCCAGAGTTCGGGGCGAACGAACGCGAAGGGGTATTGACAGAACACAAGGGTCGATGGGTGAGTACCGCTGACATGCTCAAGATCATGCACAGAGGGGTACGACAAAAAACGAAGGTCGTTTCCGAAATCCTTCAAACATTTTGAATTCACCAGCTCACTGAGGCACCAACCCAGCCAACCAGGTGAGATATTTTGCCCGGGAGATACGTCTCCACTATTACCCTCAGTGACCAGCACCGCAACGTAGGCTGTAGGAGATGAGTAACGCAGACGATAACCAGGGCCGCCGCGGGTTGTTTCGCCGCAACCGCTCTGAGCAACCGGTCGCGTCCAATCCCCCTCCCGACGTTGACGCTACAGGTTCCGAATCTGGCCGTGACGAAGCAGCCGAAACCGAACGAAGGACCCCGCGACGCACGGGACTCGGGCGACGCAAAGCCGCAACCGATGGGTCTTGGTCTTCTGATGCGTGGGAAGACGGCTGGGGCGATGATTGGTCAGATCGATCCAGTAGGGCTGGCGTCCGCCCTGCAGCAGATCCACGCCCTGCCGAAGTTGATGCCTGGCTCGCCTCAAGCGACGACCAACTCGGGGACATCACCCGTGACATCGCTAGAAAATGGACGGGGAACAAGCAAACCGCGCCAAACAACGCCGCCATAACTTGGGCCGACGAAGCACCTACCCCATCAACAAACGATCAGGCTTTCATCGAAGATCCCTTCACCGCTGATCCGGCTTCCGATGACCCTATTGATAACCCTATTGATGACCCTTTTGCTTACCCATCCGCGGACACGCGTTTTGACCGGCCCTCCGCTCCTCAAACCGAAGCGCTCGATGATCTTTGGGATGCCTCAGAAGACAACAACGACTGGAGCCCGGCTCCGAGCGATGCCATAACGTTTGACGAGGAACTGAGCGTAGAAGACTCGTTGATCGAAACCGCCCTTTCACCCAGCAGTGCAAAGCAAATTGGATCAACTTGGGACGATTCCGATTCGGACCCTGAAACGCTTTCGGACTCCGAGTCCACCGCTGACTACGAGTTGCCAGGAAGCACCCCCGCCTTGAAGGCCGCTGGCGCAGTGTTCCCCGTGGACGAGGTCTGGCCGACGAACTCAGAAATTCCGAGCGATGTCGCCGTTGGCTCCGGACACGAAGAAGCCCAATCCCAAGTCGAAGTTCACAATCTTGTTGAAGAACTACCTCAAGAATCGGTTGTTCTAGAAGCATCGACACCAGAAGATGTCACTCCTGAGCCTGACCTTCATGAGTCTGACCTTCATGAGCCTGACCTTCGCGAGCCTGTTACCCGCCAACCTGATGCACACGAAATCAACGAATTGGCGTTTGATTTCACTGGATCAGACCCTGTTTCCACTTCTGGTGAAATTGGTGAGGAGCCAAACCTCGAGCGCCAACTTCTCGAAGCCACTCCCCTTTCGACAACCGCTGAAATTCTCACCGACCCGGACGTTGAAGAACCACAAACCGAAGAACTTTCGTTGGTTGATGATGCCCTAGGCCAACAAAGCGACACCGTCGAGGCGGAAGTACTCGTGTCCGAACTTCCGGCTGCGCAAACCGGGCCCGTGGAACGCGACGAGTTTCTGGACTCGCTCTACGAGGAACTCGACGAAGAAGATGTGCCGGAGCAGCGAAGAATCGTTCAACACGCCGTTACAGCCCCCCAGGTAGCCGTTGCTGCGCAACCAGAAGTTCTTGCGGCTCCCAAAGACCTAGCTGCCCCGGTTTCCGATGATCGCGCTCTTGAAACACCGTCAAGCAACGACGCAATCGAACCGTCACCGGAACAAATCGTGCTCCATTCGGACCGAGTGGCCGGATCGAACTCACCAGAAGCAAAAACCTCCGAGCCGACTTCGTCACCCGAACGGACCGTGCTTTTCGCCGACCGGCAAGCCGGATCGAACGCTCCAGCATCAACTCCCTCTGCGGCTCGATCGGGTGTTTCGGAATTTGAACCTTCCGGCGTCATCCCCCAAGATCCCAACGCAGATTTTGACTTTGGCCCAGATCGACCGGTCTATTTTCCGCAAACAAACCTGCCGCCAGAACCCACTGCACTCCAGACCGGAGGTCAAACCGGAACCGGAGGACCAGCGTCAACTCGCTTGGATCCTTCTTTTACACCAAAACAACCGTCGAACGCCCACGTCGAGGAAGACGAAGATCTGTTCCCACCCACAACGGCCGACCGTTTTAGCGCTGCGCTCGATCAGCTTGATGACGATCGAACTGACCCGGCGGGCCTTCAGGAACCAGTGTCGGCCAGAAAAGGCTTCTTTCGGGGCAGAAAACAAAAAGGATCGAACACACCTGCGCCAATTGGCGCTGCCGTGCCGGAAACCTCGAAGGTTGCCAGCGAGCCAATCACTTCCACCACCGCCACTGCTCCGTTGAGCGCAACACTGACCGAGCCAGTGAGCCGAACTGTTGAAACTGTTGCCGTTGACTCGTTCAAGCCCAAATCCCGAGACAGCCAAGAGTTCGACGATGACGAATTTGCCGATTACGAAGGCTTCGATGACACCTATCCCGAAGAGTCGTACTTCAGCCCAAAGCTAACCAAGCTGTTGTCCCGAGCAGGATTCTTTTTGGTTGCACTCGCTGCGCTTCGCATGATCGTTCTCGTTGCCCTTGCCGTCAAGGATGGAGCCGAAGATGCTCGCGGAACCCAAGACGTGTTCCATCGCATCGGTAGCGCGTTCGCAGATCTTGGGATCGCCCATGGTTTGATGTTGCTCGTAGGTATCGCGATGGCCGCGGCCCCAGCATTACTCGGCGACCCCTTCCATGACGACGAAAGCCGCTCCATTGGCTCTAGCTTCGGCGTTGGTTTGATTGCGGCAGTGTTTGGGGTGTTCGGCGGTTTCGCTGCTGCACGCCTAGCAATGCGGATCAACGACATCGCCGCACTCAGCGATAGCGGGGTTTCTTCAACCACCGAATGGGCCAAGCTCGCCATGAACTTGATCGCAACCGCCGGCGTTTCACTCGTAGCCGTCATTGCGGCAATTCGTGCCCTTGGTGGCGAAAACGACAACGATCGGTAACTGGATAGCTGCGCCGAAGAACATCGTCGATTTAGTCGACGGAAAGAACCGCTGCTGGCGCACGCGCAAAACTTATTCGCCGATATTCACCGATTGACGGGTCAACCAACGTTGCGTGAATTCGGTTTCACGATCCACCCATTCTTCAGCGGTAATCGCGTAACGAACGTGATCCTCCCAGACCCCGTTGATCTCCAAGAATCGCAATGCTGTGCCTTCGGCGCGCACCCCAAGTTTTTCAACAACCCGTCGAGATGGCGCGTTCCGAGGAACGATACAGATCTCGAGTCGGTGTAACCCGAGCACGCGAAAAGCATAGGCAAACGAGCCCACAACCGCCTCGGGCATTAGCGACTTGCCCGCAAAACGTTCGTCGATCCAGTACCCCACATTTGCGCCTTGTTGGGCCCCGCGGGTGATGTTGTTGAGATTGCATTCCCCGGCGAATCGCCCATCAACAAACAGGCCAAATCCAATCGACAGTCCCGCCGTGCGTTCCCGATCGCGCTGTTCACAACGGGCGTCGAAAGCCTTACGAACCTCAACCGCATCGGCAGTACCCGAAGGGCGAGCGGGTTCCCACGGCAGCAGCCACTCAGCGCAACGCCGCCGCACTTCTTGCCAAGCCAAAAAATCTGAAGTACGCAAAGGACGCAAAACCATGCGCCGCGTTTCGATCTCGGGTCCCATTGCCGAACTCACCAACCGCTCAACGAGAGGCAGCCGCCATTTTGCCGTGGACATAGTCACACAGACTATTACTCCACCGGCTCGGAATCACTTCGAGCCGTTTCACTCATTGATTTGCAAGGACTAGTGCAGGGAAGCGTAAATCCTTGCGTAGTGTTTTCCTCCCGCTTCCCAGCACCACTGCGGACTTCACGCCAAAATCACTACGCAATGATTTACGCGAACACGCACTAATGCTCGACGGGTTTTACCAGAGCCGAGCGTTTCACCAAACTCGCTCCGGCTGCCAAAACCAAGGCGAAAGCTGCACCCACCAACATGGTGCCTCTCGTCGACCAATGATCCATACCAAAACCACCGAGCTTGGCGCCGATCGGGATCGTGCCTCCGAACGCCATAAACCAAAGTGCCATGATTGGGGCGCGATCGCGTGAGCTCACATGTTGCTGGAGCACCGTGACCATGGCCGTGGTCGTACCGAAGTAAAAGAAACCCAAAACCAGCGCCACAGGAAAAGCAAACGTGGCTGTTTGTACCTGAGAGAACGCGCCCAGAGCCAACGCAAAGCCCACAAACATCCACCGGATCATCACGCGCTTGTCAAGCTTGGCCAACACCGTCGCCATCGACAAGCCGCCCAACATCGCGCCGAGCGCCCACGTGGCGTACAACAGGGTGAAGGTACCGCTACGTGAGTTAATGCGAAAAGCCCGTTCGGCAACCGTCGCAAACTGTCCGATGTACGGTAAGCAAACCGCGGACATCCCAAACATCATCAACAAGAGGCGTCCGGCGATTGGATTGGTTTTGGCTACACGTACCCCACCAAGCATTTGACGCCAGCCCGCCAGATCGGTTGCGATTCGTTTTGGCACCGGGCCAATTGGAATCGTGGCGATCGCAAAAGCAGAAAACCCAAAAGTAAGCGCGTTGATCAAAAATGCAGCCGCCATGCCATTGGCTGTATCGGCACGCACACCAATCGGGGCGAGAAGAACCATCAATATCGGGCCGATAACCCGAGCCCCATTGAGCTGCGTGGAGTTCAAAGCAATGACTCCCGGTAAATCCTCACGGGGAACAAGATCAGGAATGACCGCTTGAAACGATGGACCACTTAGGGCCTGTGCAATGCCACCACCCAGCACACCAAGAACAAGTCCGAGCTTGGTTGGATGCGTAACCACCATGAGCGCCAACCCAACCGCACAAACAAACTGCAGTGCTTGTGCGCTCAGCATGATTTTTCGTCGTGGCAACCGGTTCGCCAACACTCCACCAAGCACGGCCAGGGTAAGGACCGGGCCGAATTGGGCGATCGCGATCGTGCCAACAAACGAGGCCGACCCACGGGGGTTGCTGGTGGTTTTGGACAGCGCCAGTGCGTAGGGGCCGATCACCACGTTTTGCATCCAAGTGCCGATGCCCGAGGCGAAGTTCCCAATGAAGATTCGACGAAAATGCAAATAGGACCAGGCAGATGACGCTGTGCCCGGTACTAGCGCCGATTTCGAGCCGCGATTCGCTCTGGGCCGATCAACGACCAGGTTGTCCGAAGCGCTTGAGGTTAGGGGATTTTGGATTTCGACCTGTTCCACCGAGCCGTTCTCCGTGGACAAGGCGTTGAAGGAGTCTTCGTCCTTGAAAATCCGAGTCATTGCTCAGATTCTCGCGCTGTTATGACCCCAAACCAACTCGTCGTCTGTGAAACGAGACACCCAACCCGAACAAAGAACACAACGAGCCACAACACCAGTGGCATGGGAGAATGAAGGCGTGTATCCGTCAATTCAGTTTGCGCCACTCACGCTCGATCCCCCTGTCGTACTGGCGCCCATGGCCGGAGTAACCAACGCGCCATTCCGCAGTCTGTGTCGGCGGTTCGGTGCCGGGCTTTACGTTTCCGAGATGGTCATGGCCCGAGCCGTGGTGGAACGCAACAAAAAAACCGAGCGCATGATTTCGTTTGCGCCGGGCGAATCGCCCCGCAGCATCCAGCTCTATGGAACTGAACCTCATTCACTCGGCGAAGCTGTTCGACGGCTTGTGGCCGAAGGATTGGTTGATCATATTGACATGAACTTCGGTTGTCCGGCCCCGAAGGTGACCCGCAACGGCGGTGGGTCAGCAGTGCCGCTCAAACGCAAACTGTTTCGCTCAATCGTTCGAGCTGCAGTGGTTGCTGCCCGGGAAGAATCTGGCGGACGGGTGCCCGTCACAATCAAGTTCCGCAAAGGCCTCAACGATGATTTGTTGACCTTCCTCGATGCTGGGCGGATTGGCGAAGAAGAGGGTGT
>JAYSVF010000229.1:0-20718 GCA_043718695.1 Acidimicrobiia bacterium
CTCAATGCTGGATACTTTGGCATGCCCGAAAAAACCGCTGAAGCATGGCGAAATGGTTGGTTCCACACTGGCGATGGTTTCATCCAAGACGCTGATGGCTGGTTTCATTTCGTTGACCGACAAAAGGACGCTATCCGTCGACGGGGCGAAAACATTTCCTCTATGGAGGTTGAAGCTCACGTGAATACCCATCCGGCGGTGCTTGAATCAGCGGCCATTGCGGTTGCTTCTGAATGGGGCGAGGACGAGGTGAAAATCGTGGTTGTTCTCAAACCAGCCACCATCGTTGAACCTACAGATCTGCATGCCTATCTTTTGCCAATCATGCCAAAGTTCATGATTCCGCGGTTCATCGAATTCGTTGAAGCCCTTCCGAAGACTCCAACGGAAAAGGTCCGCAAGGTGGCATTACGAGACGCAGGGATCACCACATCGACCTGGGATGCTTCGGCAAACAAACCCCGTAGCTAAGCGAACCAACGACTAGAACCGTAGTTTGGACAAGCTCAGATCAGCAGTTTAAGCCATCTGGTCCGGGCCCTACTGGGCAAGCGCATCCAAACCAGCAAGTAAACCGGGCGCTCGAACGAACAGAGCAAAATCGCGAAGCTCATCGCGGGCCTCTTCATCACCAGCGAGTGCCTGGACCCGCAAAATAAGCGAACCTACCAATCCGCCCGGTCGATCGGTGCCAGATGGCAGGGCACCAATCTCAGAAACAGCCGAAGGACTGTCCATACGAAGAGCGTATTCAGCCAGCACCGCTTGCGCCCCGAGTAAGGCCAGTGCATTAACACCAGGCGCGCGTAGCAACTCTTGTGCTGTGACCGATGCCCGCACCAGGTTCCCGGTGAACAACAACCCAGCCGCGGCAGGAAGGAAACCAACACCAGCTTGACGGGGTCCGAGATTAGCCCGAGCCGGGATAAAACCGTTTGCCACTATTTCATCGAATCGACCTTCCAACAGAGCCGATTCCATCTGTATGACCGCCGCGATCGAGGTGAACGGGTCAGTGTCATCAAAGAGTCGAAATGGCGTACCGGGAACGAGTGAAGCCGAAATAGCCTCCAACAACGCTCGCTCCCCTGCCGATTCAATCGGCTCAAATTCTCGGGCCGCGGCAACCTCAAGTTCGGCCAAAGCAAAATCACCCTCCATGCGTGCCAGGTTTGCACGCAGACAGTGTCCTTGAACCAAGAAGTTGGTCCAACCGAGTTCTGAAGCCAAAACGATGGTTTCGTCAATCCAGGTTCGGGCCGCAGCCATCTCCGCAGAGCCACCGAGCCGCGACCGCAACACATGATGCCACTGCAACGAACCAAGCACTGATAAGTGCCGGCTCCGATCACCCAGTTCAATTGAGTAGGCCAGGCTTTCGTGTAACCAGAGTTCAACATCGGGATGATCCGGGCGCACCAACGCTCGGAAGCTTAATGTTGCCAGTTCACCAATGCGATAATTCTCGTCGGCAAATAACCGAAGCGCGCGTACTAATTCGGCGTCGGAGTCAGCAATTTCTCCGTGCATGAACAAGGCAACGCCTTTGTTGGAGTGTGACCAGCCTTCTTTGATGTGATCCCCAAGGTCATGCCAGCGCAGTGCAGCATCATCAAATTCACGCCAAGCCCCCGCCGTATCAATGTCAACAAGAGCATTGGCCCGCACCAGAACCCTTTCAGCATCAACGCGCGCATCACCACTCGGCTCGGGAATCAAGGCAAGAACATCGAGCGCGCCGTGGTGATCACCGTCGTTCAGCGCATCGGCCAATCGCAAAAGCGCGGCAGATTTGCGGTAACCCAACTCCAATGACTGGCGCAGCATGGTGACGCCTTCGGTACGACGAGACACGTCCAACGCCGCAATGCCCGCCGAAGCCAAGGCTTCAGCGGCGCGACCTTTGAGTGCCGCGTCATCGGGGGCCATGGCTTGGGCGCGAGCAAGGTGTCGGGCTCGGTCATCTGAGCGAGTCGATAGTTCCGCCATCCGCAGATGTCGTTCCACTCGTGTTGACTTCGCCAACGTTGAGTACGCCACCTCGCGCAACAGTGGTTCGGTGATTCGTAACGTACCGTCGGGCCTGTGTCGCACCAACCCAGCATTGGTTAAACCGGCGATACCTTCCGATGCGGGGGCTCCACCTAAAGCAACGAGTTGTTCCACGGTTGCCGTATCGCCAATGACGGCAAAATCTTGCAAAGCAGCGCGTTCAGAAGGCGCTAAAGCATCGAGTCGAGCGGCGAGCACCGATCGCAAACTCATGGGGAGTCGTCGTTGATCACTCGCATTGGGGTTTTGTCGGTTGAAGGCCAACACTTCACGAAGGAACAGCGGATTGCCACCGGTCCAGCGAAGCAGGCGGTCCTCCGACCCAAGCTCAGCTCCCCATTGGCGCGCAAGTTTTCGGGAGTCTTCAAGTGAGAGCGGGCCAAGACGCAACGTGTTCGCCGTTGAGAAACTGGTCAGCCACTTTCCTTCTGTGCGGCCAGCAAGCACCACAAGAATCGGAAGATCAGAAATACGAGCAACAAGTGCCGTGAGTAAATCGATACTGGTTGACGCCATATGGGCATCTTCAATCAGCACCACAATTGACTGGGTTCTCGATCGGTCCTCGGCAAGTCTTCGCAACGCCCACAACTGCTCGGAACGCAACGTGGCCGAGTCGATACCACTCATTGATGTGTCAACATCACCAGTAAGCGTGCTTACCTTCTTCTGAACAGCCGGATCATCACTGGGGCCAAGTTGCGCCACAAGGTCTCCGCCCACTCGCACACCGCCGTAGCCGCCATAGGGGGGATACGTTGAGCGCACAACGAGGGATTCACCATCAACATGTGACGCAAGTTCATCTAACAGACGAGATTTGCCAATGCCGGGATCACCCGTCAGCAGCACCAGCGCAGACCTTCGAGTGGCACCTACCCGTCGCCATTGAGCCAACAAAAACTCAAGGTCTTCAACCCGCCCGACGAGGGGAGAATCGGCCAGCGCCGCAGGAATGGGTGTGGTCCGCAGCGCCATGGCTTGACGCACTTCAACGGGTTCGCGTTTACCCTTCAGGGTCATCGGCGGACGATCACGGTAGGCAATCCGGGCCGTAGTGAGTTCATAGGTGACGGGGCCAACCAGCACTTCGCCGTTCTTCGCTGCCTTCTCCAAACGAGCAGCAATGTTCACGGCGTCACCCATCACGGTTACGGCACCGCCAGCCAAAGCCGTGATCATCACCTCGCCAGTGTTTACACCGATGGAGAAACCCAACCCCGTTTCGGCGGCCACGATGGCGAGTGCCGCAGCGACCGCCCGTTCTGCATCGTCATCATGAGATACAGGCGCACCGAATACGGCCATCAACGAATCGCCAATGTACTTATCGACAACACCCCCGTGCGCTACAACTATGTCGCTGAGCTGGCGGAATGCTGTGTCAATGATTCGTGCGGTATCTTCGGGGTCACTGCCATCGGAGAGGCTGGTAAATCCCACGACGTCGGCGAAAAGCACGGTGGCGAGTTTGCGTTCTTCCAGCGACGACCCGGCCAGCACGTCGAGGGAGCTGCCACAGTCGCCACAAAACGTGAACGGAAGCGGGGTGGCGAAGTGACAGCTCGCGCAAACCGTTACGCCAAGACGCTGCCCGCACGCGCCACAATGCCGAAATCGGCTGGGGTTCTCCGTGAGACAGTTCGCACATTCCATGACGGGTATCGACCGTACTTCTTTCTGTGTCGCCGCACTCAGTAAATTGACCTACTCGAGGCAACAATGCGCCGCCACGAACGAGTTTCCCAAACGGCAGTCCGAGCGGTTCTTTCTGTTCATTGAGTATTCAACGTGGGCATTCGACCGAATCAGTCATCGATGCAAAACTCATCGGGTGCCCGAACTGATTGCCCCAAAACCTGCCTCTCCCGCCACTGCTGCGCACCAACAAACCGTGCAGTTCACCGCCGATCCCGCCGATTTTGAACGAGCGACACGGGGCCGTATCGCGGAGCACTCCACTGGGTTGATCACCGGTTCGGCGGGAAACACGGTGTGGGATGTCAATCGTTACGAGTTTCTCCGTAATGGTGATCCCGCGCCCGACACAGTCAACCCCTCGCTGTGGAGCCACGCGCAACTCGATGCCGTCCACGGCTTGTTTGAAGTTGCCCCCGGCGTGTGGCAGGCCCGCGGTTATGACATTTCCAACATCACGTTCATGGCTGGGGCAACGGGTTGGATCATCATCGATCCACTCACCGTGGAAGAAACCGCCCGCGCGTCGCTGGAATTAGCCAACGCTACCCTCGGCGAACGTCCCGTGGTCGCGGTGATCTACACCCATTCCCACGCCGATCATTTCGGTGGCATGCTCGGCGTAACCACCCAAGCCGATGTTGATGCCGGTCGTTGCATCGTGATTGCGCCCGATGGGTTCCTGCACGAAACCGTGGCCGAAAACATCATTGGTGGACCGGCCATGGGCCGACGATCTGTCTACCAGTTCGGCAACTTTCTCGCCGCTGGGCCCCGAAGCCATGTTGAATGCGGACTCGGTATGGCCATGCCGCTCGCCCTTCCCGGGTTGATCGCCCCCACACATGACATCACCTTCACCGGTCAAGAAATGGTGGTCGACGGTATTCGGGTCATCTTCCAATTCACCCCCGAAACCGAGGCGCCCTCGGAGATGAACTTCTTCTTCCCCGAGCAGGGTTGGCTCTGCATGGCGGAGAACTGCTCCCACACCATGCACAACCTCGTACCTATCCGTGGTGCGCAAGTTCGCAATTCATTGGCGTGGTCCAAATACATCGACGAGTCCATTGCCCTGTTTGGTGCCGATACCAAGATCATGTTCACCTCGCACCATTGGCCTCGTTGGGGAAACGAAGATGTGCTTGGGTTCTTGGCCCTGCAACGTGACCTGTACCGCTGGATGCACGATCAAACCATGCGTTACGCCAACCACGGTTTGGTTGCCTCCGAGATTGCTGAGCTGTTGGAGTTACCATCGCCCTTCACCGCACAGACTCACACCCGCGGATACTATGGTCACTTAGCACATAACGTGAAGGCCGTCTACCAACGCTACCTCTCCTGGTATGACGGCAACCCCGCACACCTTCACCAGCACCCACCGGTCGAAGCGGGCAAGCGTTACGTCGAATTCATGGGCGGTGCCGACGAGGTTTTAGCCAAAGCGCGCAAATCGTTCGAGGCAGGCGACTACCGATGGGTAGCTGAGGTGGTCAACCATTTGGTCTTCGCCGATCCAACCAACGCGGCCGCCCGGGAACTCCAAGCTGACACGCTGGAGCAGCTGGGCTACCAAACCGAATCGGCCACCTTCCGTAACGCCTATCTTACGGGCGCCTACGAGCTTCGCCAGGGCCCTCCACCATCGCGTCCGGTGAACCGTGCGGGGATGATGAACGCGCTCACCATCGAGTTCATCTTCGACGCTATGGCCATCCGACTGAAATCCGAAGAAGTCATTGGTTTGAGCGCTCTTCTAAATTTCCGATTCACCGACATTGGTGAGGATTGGATTCTGGGCTTGGACAACTGCGCCATTCGTTCCCGTAAGGGACGCTTAGATTCCGCCGCAGATTGCACCTTTACGATGACCAGAGAAACCATGCTCGGTATCGTCGGCGGCACGAAGACGTTCACCGACTCCATAAGTTCGGGCGAGATAACCTTGGAAGGCAACGGCATGGCCCTCGCCAACATCTTCGGTCATCTGGACACGTTTATGGGCGGCTTTCCCATCGTCGAACCGTAACTCAAGAACCTCCGCCGCCTCGTCTGTCAGCGTGTGTTTTTCGAGCTGAGCCGTTCCAGTTTGTCGAGCACAATAAACCCGGCAACGGTCATGAAGAACACCCCGGAGGCAAAGAGAAATCCAAACTTCAAGTGGGCAAGAAAACCGCCACGCCCCGGTGTTTTCCTCGAAAAGCCAAGCAAGAAGGCTCCAGCCGAAGCACCGGTAATCACAAAAACGCGAAGCCAATCGGGCTTCGTCCACACGGTCTTCCGAACGACACTCGCCATCACGAGACCGACCATCCCAAGGCCGATAACCGAGGTGATGAACCACAGCAATTTGGCTACCGACATGGATTCACCCGCAACCGAAATGATCCGGGTCATCGTTTGAACCCGATGGGTGACGTAGCCAAAACCGTGGGTGAATGAATCGAGCACAATATGGCTGATTCCTCCAATCAATGAAGCCACGCCGAACCTCAGGATCAGGGGAACCGAGCGTGGGGCAACCAGTCGCATGTTGGTTTTTGGCAACGCCCCAATCGCTCGTTGCAGAACCGTAATGGCGTAGCTGAAGAACCATGCGGCGATGAAGCACAGCGGTATTCCGAGGATGACAAACCCGAGTGGATCGTGCAGCAACCGCTCTTCAATAATCCTGGCGCGAAACACTGGCGTCAACTTTTCTGAATCAGGAATCATCGACCCGATCGTTAGTCCACTTATCAACGCCGTCCGTCTCGCCGATTCCCCGGAGGCTGTTGCACCTGCTACACCCGTTGCAGCCTTCTTCGCACCAACCGAATGGCGGCCCCGCACCTTGGCCCGCAAGCGCGCCGGGCGATCAGCCAACGCCACAATCGGCAAAATCGCAGCAACATGAGAAATCGTAAACGACACACTCCCAGGTTAGAGACTCCAAGCAAGTCCCCCGGCGATCCATCTCACACCCTCACCTGCAGAGGAACGCCCCTAGCGACTCGTTTACGAGATTCGGAGGAGTAGGTCTGTTTCGAGGGTGGTGAGCATGGTTGGGTCGGTGATGGGGCCGGCGTTTTGGCAGACGTAGAACACGTCAACTACTTCGTTGCCGAGGGTTTCGACGAGGGCTACACGAATATCGAGGCCGGCTTTGGCCAGAACGTCGGCAACGTCATAGAGAATGCCGACACGATCGGGGGCTCGGACCTCTATCAGCGTGGAACTCGCACTGGCTTGCGTATCGATCAAAACGGCAGGAGGCGCAGCCGGCGCGGCGCTGGTGCGACGTTTCGTTCCGGCATAAGCCAGGGCTCGTTCGCTCAGTTTCTCGCCGATGTCTAGGTCGCCGTTGAGGGCTTTTGCCAAATCCCGTTCGATCTTGCTCCACGGCGGCTCCCCACCTAAACGACGCTCGATCCGGTACTCCTCAACCGCAAGACCATCGTGAGAGCTCCAGCCATTGGCCGAAAGAACCTCTACTCCATGCAACGAAAGGGCACCCGCAACGCAGGCGAGCAGCCCGGTTCGGTCACGAGCAACGACGGTGCAAAAACCATCCCGGGGAACCACCCGAAGTTGCCCATCACTCCTGGCGGTATCGAGCAGTTCGAGGTGCCAGGCTGACGGAAACTCTTCGAGGCTGGGGGGCAGCGTGACACCGGAAAGATGGGCTCGTACCAAAGCAACCAATTGCATAAGAAGCTTCTTCTTCCAATCGCTCCATGCCGTAATACCGGTCGCCAAACTGTCGGCTTCGGTAAGCGCGCCTAGCAGTTCAAGTACTTCGATCGACTGCACTGCGGTTGCCACCGATTCAATCGTTGCCAGCTCGGAAAGATCTCTGCGAGTGGCAACCTCGGGCAACAAAAGGTGATGGGCAACCATGGCGACGAGCACTGCTGTGTCATCGGCAGCAAAACCCATGCGGGCCCCAATATCGGCAACGAGTTCCATACCCACAACGGTGTGATCGCCAGGAAATCCCTTGCCGATGTCGTGGAGAAGCGCACCCACTAACAGGAGGTCAGGGCGATGCACCGAGCGAACCAACGCAGCGGCGTTCATGGCCGTTTCGCAAAGATGCCGATCCACAGTAAAGCGGTGATACGCGTTGCGTTGCGGCTTACAGCGAACCGCTTCCCACTCCGGCAGCACCCGTTCAAAGAGCCGGAAACGATCAAGCGCCTCAATCACCCGCAAGGCACTGCGACCCGCCCCCAACAGCCGCACAAAGGATGCTCGCGCCGCAGCGGGCCAAGGAGTCTCAATCGTTGCTACTTCAGCAGCGAACCGATCCAATGTAGACGTAGCAATCGTGACGTTGGCTTGTGCTGCTGCAGCGGCGACCCGCAACATATCCGTTGCATTGACCAAGCCTGAAGCCTTCAACACCTCCGGGAATTCACCGGCCCCTGAATCCGGGAGGAGAGTCGGTCGACCCGAACCAGCAAACGATGCATTAAGCGTCATGCGTCCGTTGACAAGCTCCACACCATCGCCGTAACGGACCGTAGGTTGAACCGCCCGTGGCGCATTCATCTGCTCCCAGAAACGCTCACTGGTCCACTGGATCTCGCGGCCCGCCACAGAGATACGTCGCATCAGCTCATCGTCGGAAATCCCAAACACCTCGGCAACGGCGGCTTGGTCCTGAAGATGCAACTGATCATTTGCGCGCTTACAAACCGTATGAAGAACCGTGCGCACATCAAGCAGTAACTCCTCATGCACCGTGAGGCCCTCGCGTTGGATTTCCATACGGGCCACCACCTCAGGGCGACCCGTTGCAATCGCCCAATCCATGGCATGGAGGTCCCGCAGTGAGCCTTGACCCTCTTTGAGATCGGGCTCCAACATGAAGGCAACCTCACCGTACCTTCCATGACGGGTCGCTACGGCTTCAGCCACGGCGGCAATCCGCTTCGCTCCAGCCTTTTGCCACCGGAGTAAAGCGTCGGCACGCAACTGCTCCGCAACCGACTCTTCTCCTGCCACATAACGCACGTTCAAGAGGGCCGTGGCAGCCACCAGATCATTGTCAGCCAGAGACAGGGCCGATTTCATCGTGTGAACGATCGGGGTAACGGTCCACCCGTCGTCCCAGAGGGGATACCAAAGTGCTTGGGCAACGTGACTTATTTGCTCAGCTGAAACCTTTTGCGGATGGAGCAGCGCAAGATCCAGATCACTCCACGGGCACAATTGCAGTTTCGCCGTTCCAGCCATGGCCACAATGGCCCACCCCGAGGGAAGCTGTTCTGTAGCAACTTCACCGATACGGGTAAACGCGCAAACGGCGAGGGCTGCACGCAACGACGCTGGCGAACCAACGTGTTGCGAAACCAGCTCTCGCCGATTCACAAATTTCCTTTTGCTGGAACGAGCGAACTAGATCGCGTCGTCGCCACGCTCGCCAGTTCGTATGCGTACAACGTTTTCGATGGCCGTCACCCAAATTTTGCCGTCGCCAATCTTCTCGGTGCGAGCAGCAGCAACGATGCAATCAACGACACCGTCGGCTTCATCGTCGGCAACAAGGACTTCGATGCGGATCTTGGGGACGAAGTCGATGGTGTATTCCTGGCCACGGTAGACCTCGGTGTGTCCACGTTGGCGACCAAAGCCCTGGACCTCAGTAACGGTCATGCCGTTGACGCCAGCTTTTTGAAGGGCGTCCTTCACGTCATCGAGTTTGAACGGTTTGAGAATTGCGGTAACCAATTTCATGTTCTTAGATCCTTCCAGAGAATGAGTAGGCCGTTTCTTGATGTTGCGACAAATCCAGTCCTTCAGACTCATCATCGCTCGAAACTCGCAAACCAATGGTCTTGTGGATGGCAAGGGCAATGACAAGGGAAAGCACTCCCGACCAGGCCAGGGTAGCTCCCGAAGCAATGATCTGGTTGACCAAAAGTTTGGTTCCGCCACCGTTGAACAAGCCATCGCCGCCCAGACCATTGACACTCTTCGTAGCAAAAAGGCCGAGAAGCAGCGAGCCTAACAAGCCGCCGATGAGGTGGACACCAATGACGTCGAGGGCATCATCAAGCTTGAAGATGGCTTTTAGCTTAAGCCCCAGGTAACAAACCACCCCGGAGATCGCACCAATCAGCAGCGCGCTCATGGTCGAAACAAATCCGGCGCAGGGGGTGATCGCAACAAGACCAGCAACGGCACCCGATGCTGCGCCAAGTGTTGTGGCATGGCCACCCTTAATTCGTTCGGCAAGAAGCCATGTGCACATAGCAGCGGCAGCAGCAATGTGGGTGTTCATGAATGCCTGCACCGCCAACTCATTGGCACCAAGGGCCGAACCAGCGTTGAATCCGAACCAACCAAACCACAAGATGCCCGTACCTAAAAGGGTGAGCGGCAAGGAATGTGGTGGCATTGGCTCTTTGCCATGCCCTTTGCGAGGACCAATAACTTTCACCACGACCAGGGCCGCAATACCGGCGTTGATGTGCACCACAGCACCGCCAGCAAAATCGAGCGCGCCACGCTTAAACAACCAGCCAGTGGGGCTGAACACCCAGTGAGCAACGGGTGCGTACACCACGAGCAACCAGATGGCGATGAACACGGCGTATCCACTGAACTTCAAACGGTCAGCCGTTGCGCCAGTGATCAACGCCGGCGTGATGATGGCAAACATCATCTGGTAGACGACGAACAGCAACGGTGGAATCACCAGGGCAAAATCTCCGGTGTAACCCGGGAGTTCTTTCGCTCCTTCGCCGACAACGTTAGCTAACCCGGCGAAGTCAAAGTTTCCAATGAATCCTCCCCCGTCACCAAACGCCAGTGAGAATCCAATCAGCACCCACAGGACGCTGATGATGCCCATGGCGAAATAGTTCTGCATCAACATGCCCAGTACATGGCGAGCACGCACCATTCCTCCGTAAAAGAAGGCGAGTCCTGGTGTCATGAAGAGCACGAGGGCGGCGGAAACCAAAACCCAAGCGGTACTTCCTGCGTCTATCGCAGCAATCATGTTCTATCCCCTACGGAAGCGTTGAGAAGGTGTTGTGCTTCCGTGCGACACAGCATTGGGGATCGGGATTTCCCTAGCGATTCAGATTTGTTTCGAGAATATGAACACGTGCTCACCCCCCAGGTTGTCGGCTTAGGGGACAGAATCGATGGGCGCCAACTGAACATCAAGCTCACGGCGCTCATCGAAAACAAAACACGATCCGTCCCAATACTTCGCCGGTTCTTCGGCCTGTTGAAGAAAGTTCAAAATCCCGCCGTCGAGCGTGACCACCTCAACACCCCTGCTTGCCGCCCATGCCGCAGTCTTGTCGCAGCGAATCCCGCCAGTGCAGTACATGGCGATGGTGCGGTCACCCCATTCGGGAAGATGCTCATCGAAATACTCTGCGAACTGACGAAAGTTGCTTACGCCCGGATCAACCGCGTTGCGAAATCTCCCCATCCCAAATTCAAACGAATTGCGATTGTCAATGACCACAACGTTGTCGCTGTTTTCAGGGGCAAGTAATTCCGCCCATTCCTTTGGCGACACGGCTCGTCCTCCGCCCACGGCCCCGTTAAAATCTTCAAGCCCTAACGGCACGATTTCCCGTTTCACTTTCACTTTGAGCTTCCGAAACACTGGGGCTTCGCAGCTGGTGCGTTTCACAAACAGGTTCTCAAAACGGGCGTCGGATTCGAACCATGTTTTTGCCCCGTCGAGCGCTTCGGTGGTGCCACAAAGCATCACGTTGATTCCTTCCACCGCAATCAATACGGTGCCAAGGACCCCGAACGAATCAAGGATCACTTCGACATCGACCGCAAACTCCTTGGGATCGTCGACCACAACAAAGCGGTAGTAAGAGTCAACGGCAAGCTCAACCGGCTGGGCTTGCTGGGACCGGTTAGGGGGAATCGACTCACGACCTCTTGCGCTCACCCGCCAAGTCTAGGAAGCAATCGGGGTAGCCGAGACCGCCAAACACGAGCAAGGACTCGGCCAACGACAGACTGATGGGGGAAGTCTTCGTAAGCTCGTCGGCAAACAAAGCGCCCAAGGGCTCGAACTCCCCTCCGTAACGCCGCCACGAACGCCCGCTTCGTGGCCGAGTAAAGGAACATCCATGCCAAAACCAAACGTGACCCTGCCTTCGTGGGACGCTATTCCCAGCGATATCGGCGCGGCCACCTTGAGCGTCAAAGCAGCGTTGCGAGCCTCGATAGAAGCAAATGGTCGATCGGCCGCAGAAGTGGTGTCAGAAATCGAGGAGTTCATCGCGTCGGAAATGGCCGACATTCAAGCCACCCGCGCACGAGGAGAAGAGGTGTGGCCCGTCGTAAAATTCGCCGACATTGCCTCCTCCGAAGTGAGCGATGAGACGCGAGCCCTCATCCACCGTCGAGGTTGTGTGGTGGTCAAAAACAACTTCGATCAGACAACGGCAAGGGGCTGGGACCACAACATCGTCCATTACGTGGAATCGAATCGGTTTTTCGAGAACTACCGCGGACCGGGCGACGATTTCTTCGGCACCGTAGGTTCCAAACCCGAGATCTATCCGATCTACTGGTCCCCCGCCCAAATGGAAGCGCGCCAACACCCCAACATGGCCGCAACCCAATCGTTTCTCAACCGTCTGTGGAACTTTAACGACGGGAAAACACAGTGGTTCGATCCCAATCACAATCTGGCGTATCCCGATCGCATCCGCCGCCGGCCACCTGGCACCAACTCCAACGGATTGGGCACCCACCTCGATCCGGGAACCCTCGATTTGTGGATGTCGAGCGGATACCAAAAAGCGTTCGCCTCGCTGTTTGCCGGTGATTTCGCCGCGCACGATCCCTGGAGTGCTGCCCACCGCGTTGATGCAGCGCAATATCCCGGCACCACGATGTGCTCGGCGTTTCGCACCTTTCAAGGTTGGACTGCACTCTCCGATATGCGTCGCGATCAAGGCGTTCTGCACACCATTCCAATTCCCAAAGCGTTCGCCTATCTTCTCCTTCGTCCGCTGTTGGATGACGTGGCCGATGATGATCTTTGCGGCGTGCAAATCAGCAGAACCTTCCCGGTCAACGAACGATTCCATTCGCTGCTCACTCCTGCACTCTCAGGAATTCCCGATGTGGAACCGGGAGACACCGTGTGGTGGCACTGCGACCTCATCCATGGCGTGGCCCCGGTTGTTGATCAGCAAGGTTGGGGCAACGTGATGTACATCCCTGCGGCCCCCTGGTGCGCCAAGAATGCTACGTATGCAGATCTTGTACGTGAATCGTTCTTCGCCGGGAACAGTGCCAACGATTTTCCCGACGAGCACTATGAGGCAACCTGGCCGAACCGTTTCACCACCGACCAACTAACCGCTTTAGGTCGTGCTGGCCTAGGAATTTCCTAACGGGTATTCGAAAGCCCAACTTGATTTACGGCTATGCACGAGCGGTTGAAAATTTTCGTGGCAGCGTTCTTGGCGCCGCGGCGCCCAAATCGTAAGCCTTACAGCTGCGGACGGACGGCTTCGGCCAGTAGTTGCACGTGCTCAAGGTCGTGGAGATCCATGATTTGCAGGTACATCCTCTGCACCCCCGCGGCTTCTAACTCCCGCAGTTTCGCCGCCACTTCATCGGGGGTTCCGCAAATCCCGTTCTCGCGTAACTCGGAAACTTCACGTCCGATTCGGGCAGCGCGCTTAGCAATCTCGGCGTCGGCTCGTCCGCAACACACGATTTGGGCGGTGGACCAAACCATGGTGGACGGGTCACGTTGTTGCGCTTGGCAGGCCGCCCGCACTCGGCCGAATTGATCGATCATTTTCTGCATTGGCGCAAACGGCACGTTGAATTCCGAAGCGTAGGTAGCCGCCAAGCGGGGAGTTCGTTTCGGCCCGCCCCCTCCAATCACAATGGGAATCTTGGCCTGCGTAGGCTTGACAAACGGCGGTGCGTCGACGAGTTGGTAGTGCTTGCCATCGAAGGAGAACGGCGCTTCGGCATCCCATAAACCGGTAATCACGGCCAGCTGCTCTTCAAGCTTTTCGAACCGTTCACCCAGACTCGGAAACTCGAGACCGTAAGCCGTGTGTTCTGCGGCGTACCATCCAGAGCCCAAGCCCAGCTCTATTCGTCCGCCACTCATGGCATCTACTTGCGCCACGATGATGGCCAACGGGCCCGGTTCACGAAAGGTTGCCGCATTCACCAGCGTGCCCAGCCGAATGGTTTTCGTGTCGCGGGCCAGCCCGGCCAAGGTAATCCATGCATCGGTAGGGCCCGGTTCACCGGTCACCGAACCCATCTTCAAATAGTGATCCGAGCGGAAGAACGCACCGTATTTCAGGGATTCCGCCGCCTTCGCCACCGCCAACAACGTGTCGTAGGTTGCCCCTTGTTGCGGTTCAGTAAAAATGCGCAGTTCCATCCGCTTGACCCTACTTGTCAACGATTCAACCTCGTTGCCATTGGGTGGACACGGCCGTTGCATCAGCCCCTTTGAGGTTCAGTTCCAAGAGCCAGCCGAGATCTGCGTGTTCGGTCGACGGCGAATTCGCCGTTTCGTTGGGCACTCGCGCCGCCGTACTCTGGGAGGGTGCATTCTGGGGCGTCGGGGACAAAAGCGTGAGGACCACCGTTGCTCAGTCCGAAACTGTTGGCCCATTGGATCAGCTTGCTCGTCGGTGGGCCCGCTCTGGTGCAATGTCGCTCACCGGTCCCTCGGATGGTGCAGCACTTGGATGCCCTTCCGGCGTGGTTGAAGTGCTCGAATTGGCTTCAACTCGTTTGGTCGAAAACTCTCGGCGCATTGGCACTGAAGTAGCGGTCGACGGGTTGGCCCTTCTCGGAGAACGAGCGGCAATCACTGGCCTAAGCCGACGGGGTTCCACCAGTTGCGGCGGTGCAACCCGCTTACTACAAACTGCTGACGGATATCTGGCCCTCAGCCTCGCTCGGCCAGAAGACAGAGACGTTCTTCCAGCGCTCCTTGGCGATTCGTTTACTTCCTTGCGCTCAGAGGACTCGGCGGGCTCCGCGGGCTCGGCAGGCTCAGCGGGCTCGATCGGCTCGGCTGAGGATCAAGTCTGGTCGCAGATCGAGGGAGTTGTTCGAAACAATCGATCTCAAGAACTCGAGGCTCTTGGCGTCGAACTTGGACTTGCGATTGCCCGTCTTCCCTTATCTGCCGCGGCTACCGGGCGGGTCAGTCGCGATGCTTCGTTATCAACAACTGACCCAACCCATCCCCCCGACCCTAATGATTCGGTGTCTTTACGAGTCCGCAACGCTGTACTTCGCTCCAAGTTGTCAACCGATCGAATTCCACCGTCTTCCGAGACGGATCGGCGAATCCGAATAGTTGACCTTTCCTCACTCTGGGCAGGACCGTTGTGTGGACAGCTCCTTTCCGCGGCGGGTTGCGAAGTCATCAAAGTCGAATCCGTCTCCCGTCCCGATGGCGCCCGTATGGGGTCGCCGGAATTCTTCGACTTGTTGAACGGAACCAAACGATCAGTCACCTTAGATTTCGCCAATCGCGAAGACATACGTGCACTTATCGATCTCCTTGCCAGCGCCGACGTCGTCATCGAAGCTTCACGCCCTCGAGCGTTCGAACAACTCGGCATCGATCGCCAAGCGCTGCTAGCAACGACGGGGGTTTCCGTGTGGCTGCAAATCACCGGTCACGGCGCAAATGGAGTAGCTGCAACCCGTATTGGCTTCGGCGATGACGCGGCCGTCGCGGGGGGTCTAGTTTCCTGGGACGCCAATCATCCCGTCTTCTGTGCCGACGCGATCGCCGATCCTGCAACTGGCCTCCTAGCTGCCTCCGCCGTTATCGAAGCTCTCGGCGCTGGCGGTAAATGGCTTCTCGACGCATCGTTACGCAGAACCGCACAAACGATGGCGTATGGCCCAGTACTGCATTGGCAAGGTGAAGTTGCCGCTCCAAACGCCCGGGCGGTAACCCATCACGCCCCCGAGCGGGGTCTCGACACACAATCGATTATCAGCGCGCTTAGTTTATGGCCAGCAAGTGGTCCTCGACCATGCTGAACCAACCGACGAGAAGACTGGTGAACGAATGGGACTGGATTGCTCATTTCGCTCAGTGTTCGAAGTTTGTGACTTGTCTAGGTCGCGTTGTTCACCACTCTTCTAACCACTCTTTAAACCACTCTTGTAGCCGCCCCGCAATCGATTCCACCGCGTTAGATCTCACAACGCCCACGTCGATGATTCCATGAACAAGATTCCGGACACGAGCGATCGCCTCACGATCACCAACGCTGAAGTCGATGGGCAACTGGTTGACGTCCAAATTGTTGACGGGTTGGTGGCAGCAGTATCCCCGATCTCAGAGCGCTCAACACTTCGTCTCGCTCAGTCCGAAACGACACTCGACGCCGACTGTGGCGCGCTCATCCCTGGACTCCACGATCATCACACGCACATCTTGGCGTTTGCGGCGTCGCGATCCTCAGTGCAATGCGGGCCTCGATCGGCGGGCGATATTGGCCAGCTCCAGAATCAATTGCGGCAGGCCGCTTTGTCCAGAACGCCTGGAGAGTGGCTAAGAGGTGTTGGCTATCATGAGTCGACTGCCGGACACCTTGATCGATTCGTGCTCGATAGGTTGGTCGTGGATCGGCCCGTACGTTTACAACACCGATCGGGCCATGCCTGGTTCCTCAACACCGCAGCCCTCGTCGCCCTGGACGTTGATCCACTAAGCGCGCAGAACAATCTTCCCGACGGGTTCCAACGAGACGCACACGGCCTACCCACGGGGGTGCTGTTCGGTGCCGACGATTGGTTGGGCGCCCGAGTTCCACGCATTCCCCTTGACCTCGCAGGTGTTGGTGCTGAACTCGCCAGCTATGGAATCACCGGCCTTACCGATGCCACACCAACAACGACCCGAGATGATCTGACATTGTTAGCAAGCGCGCAGAGCAATGGCGATCTCCCGCAATCAATCATGGTGATGGGTGGCATTGATCTGACCCCGGATCACGAGCCCGGATTATTACGTGGGCCCATCAAGTTGGTGGTCGCCGATCATGGGCTCCCGAATCTCGACGAGTTGATTGCCGCATTCCGTTCCTGTCGTCAAACTGGTCGCCCCATCGCCATTCATTGCGTCACCCGCATCGCTCTCGTACTGGCCCTCGCCGCTTGGGAAGAAGTCGGTACACAACCCGGCGACCGCATCGAGCACGGCGCAGTAATCCCTCTTGAGCTGATCGCCAAAATCGCCGAGTTGCAGCTAACCGTCGTAACGCAGCCCGGTTTCATCGCCGATCGAGGAGACGACTACCTCAACGATGTCGACGATCACGACCAACCCCACCTATGGCGTTGCGGTTCGCTCCTCGTGTCGGGCATAAGTGTGGGCGGAAGCACCGATGCCCCCTTCGGCCCAGCAGACCCTTGGATAGCCATCGCCACCGCCATCGATCGCCGAACCCCCACTGGCGCCACCCTCGGCCCCACCGAAGGTGTCTCACCGAACGACGCACTCAACCTGTTCTTAACCAGTCCAAACAACCCCGGCGGCAAACCCCGTCGTATCGCCGCAGGACAGGCAGCCAATCTGTGTCTCCTCGACACGCCCCTCCGTGGAGCCCTCGACAACCCCACCTCCACCTCGGTCCGTTTCACGGTTACTAGCGGAAAAATCGTCTCGTCCTGAGGGGTTAACCCTCCAGGAAGACCTGTTCTCGGGCAGAACTACTTGCATTTTGCAGGTGTTGACCTTCGCAAACTGCAGGTGTCAGCGGTTACAAATCGAAGGTTTCCGTCTCGGGGATGATCTCATCGACGAGGCCCCACGAAAGTGCCGTGGACGCATTGATTCGTCGACCGGTAAGGGCCAGGAAAGCTGTTCGGTGTCGTCCTATTCTCGGCGGAAGGCTAGCGGTCCCACCTGACCCGGGAACGAGCCCGAGGGCTAACTCAGGTAGGGCGAACACCGTATCGGGGTGCGCCACAACTCGAGAAGCGAATGCCGAGAGTTCGATACCTGCACCAAGACAAAAACCATGTACACGTACGGTTACGCGGTCAGCGATTCGCACGAGTTGCCGAGCAGCGCTTCGTGTCAGTCTCGTTTGATGAGCCGATGCTGGATTGCTGAACGAGCCAAACTCTGCCAACTCTCCCCCGCTACAAAACGATGGTCCGTTCCCGCTCAACACCACACGCAGGTCAAGGTCTAGGGCGGCGATTTCTAACCCGGCGACAAGCCCGTCGCGCATCGACATCGAGAATGCGTTGTGGCGAGCGGGGCGATTCAAGGTGAGGAGCAATCGGTCTCCTTCACGTGAAACGAGGACCGGGGATTCCGTCTTAGCAATCATGCTCTTGGAGGGATACGTGGATCGCCAGGCTGCAAACTCAGGTCCAGTTTGGAGCATCGAATACGCCGCCGATTCTGCGATCAACGCTTCATCGAGCGACCTTCCGTCACGACCACGAAGCAACAGGGCAAGCGTTACCGAAGCAACGGGAAATCGGTTTACCGCAGCCACAAGCTCTTCGACATCATCCGGGTTCGCAGCAACAACATCAACGATCGATACCGCTGATCCGATTTGCGTAAGCAACGCCTCGCTTCCAACCCCAACAACCAAACACGGCAACGAAAGAAGCCCTGCGGTATTCGTCGTCGCCCCTCTAGGACGAGCGTTCCAACAGCCGGCATCGCTAGCCAGATCAACGAGCACAATTGGCGGACTCTGCAATGCCAGAGCTTCGCCACCAAAACGCAAAGCCGAGTACAGCTCGTCGAAGCTCAGCACCGATTGCATCAACGAAGACGTTACGCCGTTCAGGTCAACCAGGCATCAGGAACCAGCAAAAAGGTCCTCGACCACAAGACGCTGACGCTCTGGCACGGCTGCCCCAAAGGCCGATTCGGCGAGGGCTAAGACCTCAACCGCCGATTGGAGTCCTAGGTGGCCAGCTAGTAGGCGGATATCCTCGCGGTCTCCGGTTCGCGCGGCACGAACTTTCATCGCCAACAGCAATTCTGGTTTCGCCGTTGTTACTCGCAGCGCACTTCCCGCAAAGGCGGGCACTCCATCAGACTGTGCACCGGCAGGTAGGTACACACTGGCCTGCTCGTTCAACCACCAATGAGGAATTCCAAACTCATCCGCCACGTCTCGCGCCGCTTTCAGCACAGCGGTGTGGGGTTTCCAGACTGCATCGACATCACGCGTTAACGGGCGAGCATCAAATCCCAGAACGATTGCAGCGCCATCAAACACAAACACATCCGCGGTCAGACTTTGGGTTTTCAGAAGTTCGTCGAGTCGGGCAAAGGCCCGAAGCAGTAACTCCCGACTCAGCACCGGCTCATCTGTTGGCATACTAAGCCCTCACGAGATCGTCGGGATGTAAGAAAATTCCGCGACGTCGAAAAGAAGCCGGCGAGTGTGCAAGCGCCCAAGCCTGCGCCGATGGAAGCGGATCAACAAACCAAACGTGGCCAAACCACATGAGGTCTGGGTTCGTACACCAAGCCGGGGCTGCAATCCCGTCGGTCCAACTCAAATGCTCAGCGACTGCTCCTACCAGCGCATCCCACCGAACATCCCCACAGCTGCTTGGCTGACCAGCAAGAAGTCGAGATCGGCCGACTCCAACCGGAGGCGTCCCAGTCACAGAGTTGTCCAAACAAGCATCCGTCGGCACAGCTGGCGCAGCCGGATCTTCATGGCTGAATTCTTCGAGGAACTCCAGTACCAAACGCCAACGGCCTTCATGATCGGCCGTTGCGCTGAGGTGACTCGCCAAATCAACCAAGGTCATGGGCTGATACGCAGTTGCAGGCACGGCTTCAGCATATGGCGGGCTCGTGCCAACGGCGTGCTTGGCGGCCTTCGCCACACTCTCCTACACTTGAACTTCTGTCAGAAACAAAGCTGAAAGCCAAAACACCGCCACGCCGCAAGCGCGAGCTACGGTGACAGCAGCGATCAGCGGCCACACCGAATGCAAAGGATCATCACGATGTCGATCACTCTCAAAGCCGGAACCAAGGTATTCGGAGCAGCATGCCTCACCGAAGGCATCGTCGTGCGGGCACCCAAGGATCCAGTCGAGCTTCGCATTGGCGGACACCCAGCACTCACCGCGGCGGCTGGCCGTAACGCCGATCTTGCCGTTCTGGAAGGCCACGATGTTGCCGCTTTGATGGGCAAGCGCTATACCGACGCCGACGACACCATCGAACTTCTGTGCACGAAGGCAGGCAAGGGTGGCTTCGCCATCGGCGACGTACTCTGTGAAGTCAAGGGCGCCAAAGCCCTTCCCGCTTCCGACTGATCCGGTAACCCGAGCTGCGTAAACCGATGTTTACACAGCAAAATTTTGCCCAAGAGCCGCAGGACACAGGGTTGCTCAACACCCAACCTGGCCCGCTTGTCAAGACCCGCTAAAGGCTGTCAAGGGGCGGACGGTCCGCCGGGAGTGCTGCAGTCATTCGCGATTCTGCTAACCCTGCGCGGAGCAAGATGGCATGCATGACCTGGGCCGATTGCCTCCCAAGTTCCTCGAGCGTGCGATGACGGTGGCGCCTAACTCCAAGGTCCACCTCACCGATTGCGCTAGCCCCCAACAGCGCAGCCACGTCGATCAAAAGGCCGACTTCCACTCCGTAGCCCTGGGCAAATGGCACCTGGCGAGCCACAGTCCGTCGAATCGCGTACTCACCCGCGAGCGGCTGAGCAATGTTGGCCAGCTCAGGAAACAACAACCGGAACATGGGCCGGGCCACCAATTCTGTGGTTCTCCCTCCACCTGACCCAACCGAATCAAGGGGGCGGTCGTAGTAGCCCTTCACCATGGCAACGCCGGGATCAAGCAAAAAGGGCGCCACCAGTCGACGCACATAGTCGGGAGTGAACGACACCAAATCGCCGTCGCACCAAACAATCACGTCGCTTTTTGTTACCTCAACCGAGGCCCAAAGCGCGTTGCCTTTTC
>JAYSVF010000230.1:0-3476 GCA_043718695.1 Acidimicrobiia bacterium
ACTAAGCAGCACAGTTTCCATCCCGTTCATCGTAGTTTGCCGCCACCGGTCCGCACCAAGCCGCGAGGGTGGCACGATTTGACGGCCTTCTGCATACGCTCGAAGCTGTGGGCCTCGATGAGTCACTCGGCCGAAAGGCTTGGGCGCTTATGGCCCGATCTGGAACCTTCCATTTGTTGATGCAGCTCTTGTGGTGTTGGCGCGAGACGGAGATGAAATAGTCACGTCCGACCCCTCCGACATTGCTACGCTCGCCGAGACGCGTTGCTGACGGTAGACCTCATCTCCGTTTAGTCTGTAGGCCTATGTTTCGAATTGGTGGGTCGTTCGCAGGAATCGTTGGTAGGGCTGAGACTATTGAGTCATTGGCGGATGATTGGAAAACCTATGCGCGCCTACAGGTGCTGCCGCACGGTTTAGCGGTAGTGGGAATGACGCAAGCCTGGCGCGAAGACATCGACGATTTGGCCCGCACCCCAACGATCAACGCCATGGAGGGATTTGAACTTCTCAGCGCTGGGGTGATCGAGTGTCTTGAAAGTAAATCGATGCAAGGCACAATCGCCTACGTAGAGCGCCGATGGGGTTTGGAAATCGTCGACTGTGCGGTTGCTTGGGAACGAGGGCAAATCACTGCCGGACCAATCGGGACCGCGACTACCCATGATGATCCCTCCACCGGTTTCAACACGATGCTGACGGCTTTGGAAATCCCCGAAGCGCTTCACTCAGAGGTTCTGCAAGCCGTCGCCGATCTTCGTTTCTGAAGGGCAACACGCGGACGAACGGCACGGGCTGGCGCTGGGGAGGCGATACTCCTACGATCAATGACCATGAGTGAACGTCGAGCGTTGGAAACTGGCACAGAGGATCTACTGGGCTGGGTGGAGGATGGGGTGGCGGTGTTGAGTTTCAACCGTCCAGCAAGCCGAAATGCCCTCTCGGATGCAATGTACGCAGGATTCGCGATGGCCCTGCCAGTAGTAGCTACGGATCCAACCATCGGCTGCTTGGTGATTACCGGTGAGGGTGGCGCGTTCAATGCCGGTGGCGACGTCAAAGGTTTTGCCGAAGGGCACAAGCGCGATGGAGGAGGAGCGCCGAGACAATCACCTGCCGTGGCCATCGACAACCTCCGCCAACTTCATGCGCAAACGACGTTGGCTATTCATCGTCTTCCGAAAATTACCGTCGCAGCGCTGCCCGGTGCTGCAGCTGGGGCGGGCTTGTCATTCGCGTTGGCGTGCGATTTTCGAGTGGCGACAGAAAAGGCGGTGATTGTGACGGCGTTTTCCAAGATCGGTGCGTCGGGCGATTTCGGAGGCAGCTACTTTTTGACCCAACTGGTTGGTCCTTCTAAAGCGAAAGAACTCTACGTCTTGAGTGAACGGCTCACCGCACGCGAGGCAGCGGCAATGGGCATAGTGAATCGGGTGTTTGCCGATAGTGATTTCGATCAAGACTGGCGAGCTTTTGCCCGACGGATTGCCGCGGGTCCAACGCTGGCCAATCGCGCCATCAAGGAGAACATCAATCGCGCCCTTATCGCCGATCTCGCTACCTGTCTCGATGCCGAAGCCACCAACATGATCACCACCATGTTGAGTGAAGATCATCGAAGTGCCGTTGTTGCGTTTGTAGCCAAAACCGATCCAACCTTTGTTGGACGCTAAGGCGGTGGGTGACATGCGGCTTGATTCCAGAGGTTTCCGAGTTTTCTGCTTGTCCAGATCTTTCCATTCTCCAAACGCGCAGGGACGGTAACCACATGGACTGGGGCGTACATCTTCCGCATCTCGGCCGACAGGCCACACGAGAGCACCTCACCACGTTTGTAAAGACGTGTGATCAGATTGGGATGCATTCGGTATGGAGTAGCGACCATATTGCGTGGCCCAAAGTCATCGACGCCAAGTACCCCTACACCGATGACGGCGCATTTCCAGCACCTCCGGGCATTCCGTGGCTCGATCCGATTGGAACCTTGTTCTATGCCGCGGCCATCTCGGAGCGAGTGCTCCTTGGTACAACTGTGCTGATCCTTGGCTACCGGCCCGTCGTGCAGACCGCCAAAGCCTGGGCATCGCTCGACGCACTTTCCAACGGCCGGGCTCTACTGGGTGTCGGTGTCGGCTGGATGAAGGAAGAATTCGACGCGTTGCAAATGCCGTTCGATCATCGTGGCGCCAGAGCCGATGAGCAGTTGGAAGCGTTCGAGAAGCTCTTTGGCGAAGATTGGCCTAGCTACGAGGGGACCTATACCAAGTTTCCGTCGCTCGGGTTCTTTCCCCGTCCGGCGGCAGGGCGAATCCCGACGTGGGTTGGTGGAGATAGTCAGCCCGCATATCATCGAACGGCGCGATTTGGCGACGTCTTCCATGCAGCATTCCAAACCGAAGCGCAACTGATCGCCCACCGGGACGGAGTGATTGCGGCATGCGAAGCCATCGATCGTGACCCGTCGCAGATTGGTTTTTCAACCCGCGTTTATCTCGATCTCGATGGTGAAGCCAACCCCGAGAAGTCACTCGCAGGTTCGGTGCAGCAGATGACCGATTCAGCAGCCCGTCTCCGATCGCTCGGGTACAACCACATCTTGTTGGACACTACGGGACGCGGTGGTCCAGATCGACGCCTCGACGGTTTAGTCAACTTCATGGCGAACGTCGCGCCCGCCTTGACTTGATGTAATCGGTGGGCCCCGGTTGTTGCTGCTGGGTGCTACTCCAGTGCGCCGCTTACCAATAGTTCTGAGAAGCGGTCGTCGCTGTAGCCGAGAATGTCGGTGAGCACTTCGTAAGTGTGCTGACCAATGGTTGGAGCGGCGAATCGGACCGATGCTGGGGTTGCGGAGAAGCGGCCTCGCGGGGCTTCGACCGTGACTGTTTCCATTTCCGAGTGGGGAAGCTCCACGAAGTGGCCGAGATGGACAAGTTGTGGATCGGCCAAACACTCGGGTGAATTCTGAACCGGATGGGCGGGGACCCCAAGAGCTTGAAGAGCCAGGGTTGCTTGGTTCATGTCATGAAGCGCAGTCCAAGCGGAAATTGAAGCATCGTCAAGCCCGCCAACCAGACCTGTAAGAGCAGCGCGTTGCGTGTCGTTCTCGCAGGCAATGGCAATCCACTGTTGCTCGCCAGCTGCAGGAAAGACTCCATGCGGGGAATGATTTGGATCAGCAGTACCGGCCCGAACGTGCACGCGTCCGTTGACCGAATAGTCAAGGATGGCGGGGGCGAGCGCATGCAGGGCACCTTCGGCTTGGGCAAAGTCGATGTACTGGCCCTCGCCGGTCCGCCGTTGGTGATCGATAGCCGCCAGCAACATGGCCGAAGCGAAACGGGGCGAAATGTAATCCGTGTACGCCCCATAGGGTCCGCACGGTGCCCGATCGGGCCATCCGGTTATGGCAGTGAAACCCGTAAGTGCGCTTGCCATGGTGCCGTAACCAGCAAGCGTAGAAAGGGGCCCGGTTT
>JAYSVF010000024.1:0-2399 GCA_043718695.1 Acidimicrobiia bacterium
AAGGTGAAGACAGCGGTGACGGTAAACCGTCATCAAAACGTACGGCAGGTCGACCAAGTGTTACCGACGCCCCCAAGAGCCTTGAACGTCATTGGCGCGCAGCAACCAATCAGGCCGCGGCCGTCGCCCGTGGAGGCGGCCAAG
The DNA here is from genome assembly GCA_043718695.1 of Acidimicrobiia bacterium. Taxonomy (GTDB): domain Bacteria; phylum Actinomycetota; class Acidimicrobiia; order Acidimicrobiales; family JANYDT01; genus JANMZO01. Next base: position 145 of record JAYSVF010000024.1, read on the forward strand.
GCTTGCTGCCTGCCGGGATAGAACGCGCTTTTGATCTGCATGATTACCCAAAACTCGATTGGCGCACCGTGTTGTGGCGATTTCTGGCCAACACGGCCACTGATTTCGCCACCTTTGATCGCCGGTACATGTATCAAGGTTTGTATCTGGAAACCCTGGAAGATCAGAACCTCCGGGTTGTTGTATGCGTCGACACTTCGGGGTCCATTGACGAAGAGTTAATCAGTGTGCTTATGACTGAAGTACAGGGAGTTCTCCGGGCCTATCCGGGCTTATCCTGCAACTTGTTCTTTGCCGATGCGGAGCTTTATGGACCTTGGGACATCACCAGCGATGGGGAGCTTCCTTCGGCACAAGGTGGAGGCGGCACCGATTTTCGACCGTTGTTTGACCGGCTCGAAATTGATCCACCGGGCGGTGAAGTTCCATCGGTGTGCATCTATATGACCGACGGGTTTGGCGATTTTCCCTCTATCGAACCCCGATTCCCGGTGTTATGGGCAGTAGTTCCTGGTGGTATTGACGAAGAGAACTTTCCTTTCGGTGAGGCGATCCGGCTCGTGGATTAGTGATTCCTGCGCAAATGGGCGCTTGGATTCCATTGAATCTCCATAAAACGGCGACGCCAAATCCGTATTCGTTTCGTATGTTCACACACATGAATACCGCAAGCATTGACCCGCTCGAACCGCAGACCGGCACGTTAACTATCCCAAAGCCGCCGGGGGTTGGGTGGCACGAACGGCTCATCAACAGGCAGACGATGGCTCGATGTGAAGCTGGGGTGTTTCTGGGTGCTGCGCTCGCCGGGGGCTTGAGCGTTCTTGGCGCATCGAAAAGCGGTGTTGCCACGCTTGGGACAACGCTAGCCAGTGCCGTAATTGTGGCCGTGGTTCTGAGCTTGGGAAATCTTCGCCGCAGGGCCTCATTGGTCATGCTCGGCGCTGCCATGATCCTCGCGTCATTCTTGATCATAAGGACCAGCCCGTGGCTGGTTTCACTCAACATCATTATGATCATCACACTTAGTATTAGCGCTGCTTCGTACAACCGTTCCGGCACGCTTTGGGGGCCGATGTCCACGATTTTGCGTCGAGTGGTACGAGCCTTGTTTACCGTTCCCACGGGGGTTTCAGAAGCCGTTACTGCTGTTGCTTCGTTGTTTCCCGTACCGACTGAACACGCACCGGAGCGAAAAGCAGCGACGAGCGCGAAGCGTCGCGGCGCAATCATTGCTACGCCGCTTCTTTTCGTAATGATGGCCCTCTTCACCAGTGCAGATCCGGTGTTTGCCTCCTATGTGAACCTACCAACGGTTTCTTCCGGGTTGTTGAACAATCTGGTCATTATCGTTTTAGGTGCTGCGGCAACTTTGGGCCTCACTCGACTCGCCAAGACCCAAACCGATGATCCAACACTCAAAACCAAGGCCGGGCCAAGTGAGCTGACGATTGTTCTTTTCGGGTTTGTAGTGCTCTACTCTGCGTTTGCCTTCACCCAGATTGTTGCAGCGATTGGAGGGGCAACCTACGTTCGAGAGCGCACCGGAGGCAGCTACAAGGAATATGCGCGGTCGGGCTTTTTTCAGCTCCTCATCGCCTCCGCAATCACGTTGATTCTTCTATTCATCGCCCGTGGCCCGGTGGAGAGAAGAACGGGAGTCAAGATATTTACGATCCGTGCACTTAGCGTAATGCTCTGCGCGCTCAGCATTGTGGTGGTACTTGCCTCGATGCAACGAATCGCTCTGTATTCGCAGGAGTTCGGTCAAACCATGTTGCGGAACTATAGCTCCACGTTCGCCGGTTGGCTCGGGCTGGTGTTTGGCCTGATCGCTCTTGCTGCGATAGTTCCCGCAAAACGACAATGGATTGCTCCTGCCTCGCTCATCTTGGCGGTCGCTGGATTGATTGGCATGAACCTTTACAATCCCGAAGCGCGCGTGGCGAAGAACAATCTTGATAGAGCGTTGGCCACCGGAGACCTCCACACCACGTACTTCAGCAGACTTTCGGCCGATGCCGTTCCTACGATAGCCAAAGGGTTGGGAGCCCTGAGCGGGGATTTGAAGACCACTTCGACTTCGCAGGTCTGCCAGTTCTTGGTGGAGAACCCTGGCTTCAAAAAGAACTCCGGTGTGCTTGCATTCAACCGCTCCCAAAAGGCAGCATCGGAAGCCACCACCAAACTTTGCACAGGCGTGCCCCTGCCAACGTATTCCGAAGTCCTCCCCTCGCGGGCCGAAACCGTGGGCC
>JAYSVF010000231.1:0-20463 GCA_043718695.1 Acidimicrobiia bacterium
GCGTCCATCGTTTCCGACGGCGCGTCGAGGTGCGGCGCATGGCCGGGAGTGCTGACGAGCACTCGGGTAGTTGGGCCTTGGACACCCGTTTCGATGGCGTCAAGTTGGGCCGCTGTGCCGTACGGATCAGCTTCGCTCTGGATCAAAAGAATCGGACTGGTAATCGAAGCGAGGCAATCCTCGATGTTCCACCTGCGAAATGCCAACGACAGCCAGATGTCGTTCCAACCCAAAAACGTAGCGTCAACATCGTCATGATGCCGAGCCAATTTCGTTCGAAGTTCCGTGGTCTGGTAGGCTACCAACGAAGCTTCGATTGCCGCGACCGTTAGGTCTTCAACGAACACATGCGGTGCAATGAGCACCAACCCGGCAACGTCGTACCCAGCAGCGGCGTAGAGCAACGCTATTGATGCACCGTCGCTGTGTCCGATGAGAATTGAGCGCCCCACCTTAAAAGCAGATAGCACTTCGGGGAGGACCACCTCGGCTTCGTGGTGCATATACGTGACAGGGCGCGGCAACTCGGGAGGCCCGCTTCGGCCATAACCATGACGAGAATACGTCAAAGCCGACGGACCTCCGCACGCTTCGCGAAGATCATTGGGAAACTCTCGCCACAATCCAAGAGAGCCAAGTCCTTCGTGCAGGAACAACAACGCTGTATCCAGCTCCCCGGTCTCAGCTGCCCGAAACTCGGCATCGATCGGTCCACCAGTTACCGAAATCAACATCGCCGTTTTCTCGATCCTTCGGTTGTTGGTGGATGCGCACATGAGGTTTTTTCGAAACGAGTTTGCGCGCTAGGCCTCTCGCCGCGGGCTGCCCCAGCCAGAGTTTCGGTAGGTGGAATTGCGGTCATGAGAATTTGAGCGGACGTCGTGTCACGGGAGATTGTGCCGGTTGAGTCACCAAAACAATCACCCAAACGACGTCGACAACTGCTACCAGGTTCCGCCGTCGACCCGGAGCATTGACGCCGTGGTGAAGCTCGATGCCGGGCTGGCGAGATACAAAGCGGACGTAACAACTTCGTGGGGCAAACCCGGACGACCGAGTGCGTTGTTGGCATGCTCGCGCATTTCAGGGGTCCATGCTTTGGAGATATCGGTAAGGAACGGCCCTGCCGACAGGGTGTTTATCCGCACTCGCGGGCCGTATTCGTGCGCCATCGAAAGCGTCATGGCATTAAGCGCAGATTTGGCCGAGCTGTACGGCACAACTTCGGGCAACGGCATAGAACCGCCGGTGGATGACACGTTGATGATCGAGCCACCATCGCCATCGAACATGCGCTTTCCAATCACGGAGGCTAACCGGAATGGACCTTTAAAGTTCAGACTAACAACCTTGTCGAAAAGATCTTCAGTGACTTCATGACTCGGCACGCGTGGTCCCATTCCGGCGTTGTTCACCAAAATGTCGATACGACCAAAAGCCGCATAGGACTCTTCGATCAAACGATCGCATTCGTCCCACTTTCCAACATGCGCGGCAATCGCGACGGCTTTACGACCCATTGCGCGAACCTCTTCGGCCACGGCTTCGCAGGCATCAAGTTTGCGGCTGGCGATGATGATATCGGCACCATGGGCAGCGAAGGCTTTCACCATCTCATAACCAAGGCCACGGCTCCCACCGGTCACCAAAGCAATCTTTCCCGTGAGATCGAAAAGCGAATCAATATGACTCGATGGCATTGCAGAATCAGACATTCCCTGATCAGACATTTCGTAGTTCCTTTGCGTACTTAAGTTTTACGGCTTCGAGGCGGGATGGGATGTGATCGGTGGGGAACATACCAGGTACTTGCGTAACCCCTTTGAAAATGCTCCGGCGACCTGCTCATTTACGTACTTCTGGCGGCCATCGGCGAGGGCGACGCTGGGCAGACCCATCCACAACTCGGCGAGCGGAGTCACGAACACCATTTACGATCGGCACAGAAACGGGATGTCGACGCGCATGGAGGGGACCCCGTTGGCAGATACAAGGATCTCGGCGACGGAAAAGTCGCGGGTTCCAGCGGTAAATCCTTTACCCATTCGTCCGGTGAAGGCAAGCTTTGATCCGTCTGGGATCGGACAAAAGAAGTGGATGTTCGCACCCCCTTGCAACCACCGTCCGTCAACGAAATCAATAGCGGAGCGAATCAACACGTTTGCCGTGGAGACGATGAATGCAGGATGCGCATCGGTTCGTCCTTGCCACGGATCATTAAGGTCCAAATAGTGCACGAGGGCATTGTCGCGAACGGAGTCGAAACCAACTTCCAACGTACCCAATTGCTGACCGGCAATCACATCGGAGTCCCCGATAAGCGGCGGAATTGGGATGGGCATCGCTTGAAAACCCGTGATTATCTTTGCCGATTCGGCTTCTTCCACCCGGATGCCAGCCTGTCCACTTGTGACAATTCCACCATCGGGCCTCACCGCATGGAACTCCATCAGAGCGCTTTCACGCTCACCGTTGGTAGGAACGTCACCGCATGTGTGGATGTTGATGGTAAGTGGATCGCCAACGCAGAGGTGTTGGCGATAACGGATCTCCATGGTCCCCCGATGCAGCCAATCTTCACCAAAGTGCTTTAGGGGGAATTGCGTCATCCAGCCCACCACCGCAAACCCCGGAACGTGATCATTGAGCGGCGCCGATGGCATCAAGTGCTCTGGATGGCTGGCATCTCCATTCGCTGAGCGAAAAATGCGTGCGAGTTTAAAGACATACCCATTCTTAGCTTGTCGCTAGCGACTGGGCGAAGTGGCTCCGTTTCAGGGGTTGGCGCTAACATCACGATGTGAACCGGTTGCGATTTTTGGATTGCGAGTTCTTCGCGAAATTCTTTGCCCCGTTATGAACGCTGCGAGTCCACCTTCACGGCCGAATGTGATTCTGATCAATTGCGATGATCTTGGTTACGGTGATCTTGGCTGTTACGGGTCTAACCTCAACAAAACACCGGCGATCGACAAACTTGCATCGGAGGGACTTCGTTGCGATTCGTTCTATATGGCCTCTCCGGTTTGTTCGCCCTCACGAGCGGCGCTGCTGACGGGTTCCTATCCCCCACGGATTGGTTTCGGTTCATTCGGCGGATTGCCAGTGCTGTTTCCTGGCCATGGAATCGGATTGCCGACGACGGAAATTAGTTTGGCGACGGTACTTGCCAATGCCGGGTACCGAACGCAGATGATCGGCAAGTGGCACTGCGGTGATCAGCTCGGATTTCTGCCAATGAATCATGGGTTTGATCACTACTTCGGGCTGCCCTATTCCAACGATATGGGTCGCCAAACCGATACGCCATCATTCTTTCCCGAAATGCCACCGCTGCCACTCATCGTTGACAACGAGGTGATCGAGCAGCAGCCGGATCAATCCTCACTCACTGAACGCTATGTGGTGGAAGCGTTGAAGTTCATGCGCGCTTCCCGCCATGATCCGTTTTTCCTCTACCTGGCTCATATGTATGTGCACCTACCATTGTATGTGCAGGAACGATTCGCTCAACTGTCAACCAACGGCGCCTACGGGGCTGCAGTTGAATCAATCGACTGGGCAACCGACGTGATCCTGAAAGAATTGAAGGCACTTGGGCTGGAGGACAACACAATCGTGATCTTCACCAGCGACAACGGATCACTAGGTAACAATCCGTCGCCCGTTGGTGGTGATCGTTTGCCGCTTGGTGGCAGTAACGGTGCGCTTCGTGGCACAAAGGCCCATACCTGGGAGGGTGGCCAACGGGTACCAGGAATCGTGAAGTGGACGGGTCATATAGCTCCTGGGCGAGTGAGTAATGAGTTGTTGCTTTCGATGGATCTTTACCCAACACTTGCGGCCGTTTGCGGCGCTTCAGTCCCCACCGATCGCACAATCGACGGGCGTGATGTTCGCGATGTTTGGTTTGATGAAACCGCCCGTTCCCCACATGAAGCATTCTTTTATTATTGGATGAACGATCTCGAAGCGGTGCGGGCCGGCGACTGGAAGCTGCATCTTTCGAAACGCGGCACGGAGATGCTGGAGTTGTACAACTTGGTGGATGACATCGGCGAAACCAACAACGTGGTGCTGGTCCATCCTGAAGTTGTTGAGGCGATGCAAACCCACATTGCGTGGGCACGAACTTCTTTGGGCGATGCACGGCTCAACCTCGTAGGCAACGATCTTCGGCCCGTCGGACGAGTAGAAAACCCCAAACCCTTGACCTCCTACGATCCCGAGCATCCCTATTTCATGGCCGAATACGATCTCAGCGACCGGGGCTAACTGCGCACGATGAATGACAAATTGTGGGAAGCACAAACCTCAAATCCCCTGGAGCACCCCTTTGCGGCGAAGGGCTCTCGTCCAGCGAAACGTCCGAACCTAATCTTCATCTTGGCCGACGATATGGGCTGGGGCGATCTGAGCTGCTTCGGGTCAGCGCATATCAACACGCCGAACATTGATCGCATTGCCGCCAATGGCGTTCGGTTCACGCATGCCTATTCGGCTTCGCCTTGGTGTTCACCTGCGCGCTTAGGGCTTTACACAGGCAAGAATCCCGGCAAGTTTCGTGCAGGCCTAGAAGAACCCTTGGATACGCGTGCGGATTGGAATGGCATTCCTCACGATCACCCAACGCTGCCTTCGATGTTGCGAGACGTGGGATACCGCACCGCCATGTTCGGCAAATGGCACTGCGGTTGGCTCCCTTGGTTCTCGCCGCTCAAGATTGGCTTCGAAACGTTCTTTGGCAATCTCGACGGGGCCATGGACTACTTCACCCATATCGACACGCTTGGTCTGCCTGATCTGTATGAAGGCGAAACACCGATTGGCATGGAGGGTTACTACACCGATCTGATCAGTGATCGGGCCGTTGACTATGTGACGGCTTGCGAGCCCAACGAGCAGTTCTACATGCAGGTCAACTACAACGCACCGCACTGGCCCTGGGAAGGTCGCGATGATCGGGAGGTTGGCGATGAGATTCAACGGCGCTACACCGGAGGTGAACAACCGCTCCCGATTCTCCATACCGACGCCGGTTCACTTGCTAAGTACGCAGAGATGATTGAACAGATGGACGAAGGCATTGGCCGAATTCTCGAGGTCCTTGATGCCACGGGCCGAGCCGACGATACGTTGATCTGCTTCTGTTCCGACAACGGCGGCGAGCGTTACTCCTCCATGTGGCCCTTCATCGGCGAAAAGGGTGACGTGCACGAAGGTGGAATTCGCGTGCCGTTCGTAGCCAGTTGGCCCGCCGCAATAGCCCCGTCGCAAGTCTCCGACGGTCACCACATCCTGATGGACTGGACGGCCACCTTTCTCGATGCGGCCGGTACCAGTCCTTCCACCGAAGTTCCTCTCGACGGGGTTTCTCTTTTGCCATGGCTGCTCGATGGGTCGCCACATCCGGATCACGATTTGTTCTGGCGAGTAGCCAGCCAGGGAGCGTTGCGACGAGGACACTTCAAGTATGTGTTCAACAATCGCGATCATGCACTCTTCGGAAGTTGGCCCCGGCGGATTCCGTTTAGTCACAGGCTTTACGATCTCTCCGGCGACGGACGCGAAGTGGCCGACGTTTCTCGTCATTACCCAGAATTGCTGGCAACGCTGCGAGCCGAATGGGAACGCATCAACGCTTCACTTTTCCCCTATCCGGTTGGCCACCGAGGTCTACCTCGACATGCAACGGCTTCCCAGCCAGCCATTAGCCAACCCGACTGATTCCCTACAGCAAGCATGGCCTATCAAGAACCCGAATTCCTTCCGTGGGACGGTCGACGTGTACCGATCACCTTCGTCGGTGGCTATTTGGGTGCAGGAAAAACCACGGTTATCAACGAAGTCATCGCGCACGCGGATCGGCCAATAGCGGTGATCGTCAACGATGTTGGTTCAATCAACATCGACGCCAAACTGATTCGCAAACGCCGTGGTGACATGATCGAAGTTTCCAACGGATGCGTGTGTTGTAGCTCTATTGACGGAATGGGCACAGCATTTGACCAAATCCGAGCACGACCCGAACCGCCAGATCATGTGTTGGTTGAACTCAGCGGTGTTGCCGAACCTTCGCGCATGATTCCGTGGGGTCAGTCGGCCGGATTCATGCTCGATGGCGTGGTTGTGGTCGTAGCCGCTGATCAACTCGTGCCAGGCGCACTGCCTGAATGGATTCAACAACAACTCTGCGCGCAGATTATTTCCGCTGACTTGTTGATCTTGACGAAAGCAGACCTGGTCGATGCCGATTCGTTGTCAAAGGTGCGGAAGCGACTAGCCCAGCTGGCCCCAACGACTCCGGTATTCGACGGGCATTCCAACCTCGGTGGTTTAGGTGCAGTAGGCCGATTCCTGGCCCTAGGTGGACGTCGACCATCGGGTTCCCAGGCCATTGCTCCATCGACCTTGTTCGACGCGCACCAAACGCAGATCATCACCCCACCAGACACGATGAGTCTCACAGAATTGGAACTATGGCTCGATACGCTGCCGAGCCAACTGCACGGTCAGCTTGTTCGTGCAAAGGGGATCCTCTTCACCACCGACCTCGGGCTTGTCCTCGTACAGATCGTTGGGCCGCGCCGCGAAATCACCCCGGTGCCCGAACCCGAGCGTCAACCATCAACCGACCTCGTAGTGATCACCATTACAAAGAGTTTGGCTTGAACTCAACAGAAACGTGATGGGCGAGTTACTACACTGAGCGACTATTCCGAGTGTTGCGCCGAAATGTAACGGATACGAGCACAAACCGTCACAACGCCGTCCGGCACCGGCACCTCCGAAAGCCCTACGCTTTGCGCGGCTATTGGGTGAAGGTGAGCGTGATAATCCCGTCGATATCGGTACGCGAAATGTCGTCATGTACTGAGCTTGCAACGGGCACTTGGATTGATTCGGTAGTCATACAGTTTTTTTCTCGAACGTTGGGTTGCGGATGGTGGCGTTTATACGTGTTTTCGCCCAGCTCTCGACTCGTGGACTTTTGCATGCAAACGGAGGATTGCGCTCTGGCTTGTTTCGGCCAGCAACGTGCCGTCTTGCGCCCAGAGCTCGGCTCGTCCGTAGCCAAATCCGCGCGACACCTGTTGGATGTTGATCGAGAGCAACACCCAAGGCGTAGGAACAAGTTTGCCAACGCGAACCGTGTTATCGAGACTGTTGCCAACGTAGGGTTGACCCATCGCCTCAGCAAAACCGATCGGAAGAAAATCGCCAATGTAGGTGAGGTCGCCAATGTTTTCGATCATCGCCCCATCGATTCGCTTCACCCACACGGCGAATGAACCGGTCCCACGACCACCTTGCTCGGCGATGTTATCCATCTGCCTGCCCTTGGCTAAACGGAACTCCACAAAGCGACCGTCGGAGCCTTCGTCGACTTGGGTTTGGTTGGGTACTCGGTTGGCTACGAATCGATACTCCGGGCAGTCTTCGGGAGCCGGAACGATGGGCGGCGCACACCAAACATCTTCCACCTCAAAGTCGCGAGAGCCCAACGCGCCATGGGCAGTGAGGATCTCTTTGCCATCGCGACTCACGACACAACGGGCTTGGGTGGTGTTGTGTCCAGAAACTTCGATGGTGACTTCGAGGTCGACCGGCGCATTCCCAAGCGCGAACGCTAGGTATTGTGCTGTGGCCCAAATCACCGGCCGCTCAGACACCGTTTGCATAGCGGTGATCGCCGCGCCGAGCCCCGCACCACCCTGAAGGGTTCCCGCTGGGGTCAACAAGATCGGCGAAGGCGTCCAGTGAAAACAGGGCCCGTCGTCAATGCGGTCAAGAGAAAACAAATTGGAATTCATGAACAAACGAACAGCTTCCTACGGTGACCACGAGCGATTCAGAAACGCTCAAGGTTGATCCATTCTGGACCGTGAGCGCAAAGCCAACCCCTTCAGTCTCATGCACAAACACGCCCCGTCGATCCCAACTTGACGATTTCGTCAAGTTCAGGGGAGGATTTAGCCATGCCCCTCCCAATTTCCGATGACCACAAAGCCTTGGCCGAAGTCGCACGTTCCTTCCTGCAACGACACGATTCGCTCGGTGCTGCTCGGAGCACCCTTGACCGAGCCGATGATGCCAACGCCCCGTTTTGGTCTGAATTGGCAGGGTTAGGCTGGACGGGTCTTCATGTACCCGAGGCACTGGGCGGGCAGGGGTACGGCCTCGAAGAACTCTGTGTCGTTCAGGAAGAACTTGGCCGCGTTGTCGCGCCGATCCCCTTTCTTCCCAGTGTTCTCGCTGCCGCTGTGCTCGCAAACAATGGCACGCCCACGGAACGATCGCCGCGTACGTCAAGGCCCTCAGCGCGGGAACGTCGATCGGCGCCGTCGGACTTGGCAGCGGCTTGACTCTCCAGAGTGGCGTTTTGAATGGCGATGCTGGGGTGATCCTCGGCGCAGGTTTGGCCAATGTTCTTGTTCTGGCCGTTGGAGACGATCTCGTTGTAGTTGACCGTTCCGCAACTGGTCTCGCGGTCACCCCAACCAAATCGCTTGATCCAACGCTTCGCTATGCACGCGTATCATGTTCCGGCGTGGCCGTTGCCGATGATGCAATACTGCGAAACGGTCGTCAACTGGCTACTCGCGTCGCCCGCGTTCTCGTAGCCGCCGACGCTATTGGAGGGGCACGCGCTTGTCTCGACGCCGCTGTTGAATACGCCAAAGTCCGAGTGCAGTTCGGCCGAACGATCGCCACCTTCCAAGCGGTCAAGCACCACGCCGCCAACATGTTTGTACAGATCGAACTGGCAACGGCCTCCACGTGGGATGCGGCACGTCACGCCCTCACTACCGACCCAGCCAACAACGATCAGGCCGATCTTGCTGCGGCCGAAGCGAGTGTTCTGGCAATCAATGCGTACATAGCATGTGCCCGCAAGAACATTCAGCTCCACGGTGGCATTGGCTTCACCTGGGAACACGATGCGCACCTCTATCTGCGCCGGGCCCAATCCCTCTCGGTTGCCTACTCCACCGCATCGCAAGCAGAATCGGCAATCGCCAGTGCTTTAGAAGCAGGCGTCGAACGGCACTTTGGGCTCGATCTTCCCGCCGAGGCCGAAGCGTTCCGTGCGCGCCAGCGCGTGAAGCCGCTGCCAAATTCCACGCGCTCCCCGAGGCCCAACGTAGAGATCATCTCGTCGACTCCGGCTACCTCGTTCCCCACTGGGCCAAGCCTTACGGTCGTGCAGCTGGGGCCATCGAGCAGTTGGTTATCGAGGAAGAGTTCGAATCGGTTCCTGTCCCAAATATGGGTATCACCGGCTGGAACATGCTCACCATCCTCCAACACGGCACTGAGGATCAGATCGCGCATTGGGCCGACGACGCACTGCGTGGCAAGGCACAGTGGGCTCAGTTGTTCTCCGAACCCGATGCTGGTTCCGATGCGGCCGCTATCAAGACTCGCGGAGTTCGCGTTGATGGGGGCTGGAAGGTCACCGGTCAGAAGGTTTGGACCAGTGGAGCCATGGACTGCCAAAAAGGCTTTGCGACGGTAAGAACCGATTTCGATGGCCCGAAGCATCAAGGCGTGACCATGATGGTTATTGATCTCAAAGCAACCGGTGTGGAGATTCGTCCGCTTCGAGAAATTACTGGCGAATCGTTGTTCAACGAAGTGTTCTTCGACGACGTGTTTGTACCTGATGATGATGTCGTTGGACCGGTTGGTCAGGTTTGACGGTTGCTCGCGCCACCCTAGGCAACGAGCGGGTAAGTATCGGCGCCGGTTCACCAAATTCACTGCCCGCAGCGCAACTGTTTGAACTCATTGCTTCCTATGCACCAGGCGATCAAAAACTTCGGCAGCGCGCCGCCGCACTGATCGCGCAAGAACATTCGATGCGCTTGTTAAATATTAGTGGTGCGCTCCGTGCCGTGATTGGTGCCGGTCCTGGACCTGAAGGCAATCTCACCAAGTTGCTCTCGGCCGAACACGCCCAAGCCGTCACGGAATTGGCCATGGAAATCGCTGGCACTGCTGCGGTAACCAACGAGACCGCCGCTACCGCGCATATGGCCTTTGAATACCTGTTCGCTCGATGCCTATCGATTGCCGGAGGCACCTCAGAAATCACTCGCAACGTCATTGCTGAACGACTTCTTGGTATGCCCCGAGATCCTCTCGCCAAGTAACTCCCTGCAGTTCAACTCGACGGGTTTCGCGTGATCGGTTCTGTGATGGGTCAGTTTGTGGAGAATACTCCTTCACAACTGACCCAAACCGTAGGCTACTTTTCCACGCGATTCACCTTGAGTTCGCACCGCACCCAATCCGGAAAAGGAACCAGCGATGGACGAGATTGAACAGCCGGTAGTGCTCACCGAGGTAGCTGATCGGATCGGCATCATCACCATGAACCGGCCGAGCCGACGCAACGCGCTTAACGGGTATTTGATCAAGGCGCTTGGTGAGGTCGTTGAGGAAATGGCTTCACGTGATGACGTCAAAATCGTGATCCTCACCGGGGCGGCGGGAGAAGGCGCGCATGGCGGTTTCTCTTCTGGTGGCGACACCAAAGAGGGAGGCATGATCCCCGGTGAGACCGAGTCGCGTGGTGTTCCTCGAGATGCTCTTGCTGGCGATCTTTCGCGTCACGACCTTCATGCCTCAATGCTGCTTCACCAGATGCCAAAACCGACGATCGCCATGGTTGGCGGGGCCGCCGTAGGTGCTGGTTGCAGCTTGGCCGCAGCGTGCGATCTACGTTTTGCTTCCGACGACGCCGTGTTTGCCGCCAGTTTTGCCCCGAACGGGCTTTCCGGTGACTATGGCGGCTCGTTCCTTTGGACGAGCATCATAGGAACCGCACGAGCCCGTGAGCTCTACTTTATGAACGAGAAGATTTCTGCTCAGCGCGCCTATGAATGGGGCATGGTGAATCGAGTGCTTCCCGCAGCCGAGCTACGGGCATTCACTATGGCCACGGCCTTACAAATGTTACGCACCCCTGCATCAATATGGGCACTTACGAAAGACAATCTCAACCAAGCTGAGGATGACATCAACCGACGCAGACATCTCTTCGCCAACGGGGCCACCAACATGGTGCGCTCATCTCAAGCCATCGCTGAGCGGATGCTCACCAAAGCTAACGCAGCCAAGGCCTAAACCAGCCAAATCGGATCCGCTGAAAACGGTCGTTTCGCGGCTCTCCTGCGACTTGCTCTACCCACACGCCCTCGTCATGGCCAACAGAACCTTCGCACTTGGCCACCAAACCCTGCCTAGATCAAGACTAAACCCTCCTAGATCAAAACTTCAGCCTGCAGCGCGGAGCGCTTCGATGATGGTCGCAGTGGTTTCGGCGTCGATTTCCTTGGGTAGGTGCAGGCTGGTTCGATCAGCCAGTCCACTGATGCGTTTCGCTAAAGCCGCGCCGAGCCGATCTATTGGGGCAACTACGGCGAAAGCATCGAGAATCTCTTCGTCGATAAGGGTGCCCATCTTGGTCCACTCCCCTTGTTTGGAGAGTTGGTTGAGCTCAGTTTGTAGTTCACCCCAGCCGTGCACTTCGAGAACACCCCGATACGCCGGGGTTGATGCATAGAAGGCAATTCGCTCCTTGGCAATCGTTGCGCTTGCAGCCATCTCGGCTTCATCTCGCCCAGTCACCACAAAGGGTGCGAATTTCACGGAGAACGAATCACGGCCCTTGCCAGCCGCAGCGAGGGCATCCTCGACTACGGGCATGGTTACTTCGCGCACATAACGTTCTGTCGTGAAGCCGTGCAGCAAAATCCCATCGGACACCTCTGCTGCGACCTTGGTCATGGCCACACCCACCGCGGCCAACACAATCTTTGGCGGAGCAAAGGCCAACGGCCCTGGATCAAACGTTGGCGTCATCAAGGTGTGCGTATAGAAGTCGCCACGAAAATCGAGTTTGGTACCGTTCTGCCAAGCCGCGAAGATCGCATTCATCGCGGAAATGAACTCACGCATACGGGCGGCGGGTTGTGACCATGGCATGGAAAAACGCTTCTCAATATGCGGCTTGATTTGAGAGCCAAGGCCAACAATCATGCGCCCATTCGACGCAGCATGAAGATCCCACGCGATATTGGCAATCGTCATCGGCGTGCGAGAAAACGCCACAGCAATTGCCGTCCCAATCTCCACACGAGAGGTACTCAAAGCGGCAGGCACCAGGGGAAGAAACGGGTCGTGATCAAGCTCGGCGGTCCAAACCCCATCGAAACCGGCTTGCTCCGCTTTTGCAGCTGCGGAACCGGCCGTGGCCAGATTGCTTGACAACAGCGAGGTATCGACCTTGATCATTGGAACTCCCTAATTGAGACTGACGGTCTCGGATCATAAGCGTTGAACCCACCGGCACCTCTTTCATCGACAAGTTTCCGAGCTGACTGCCCCTTCGATACGTACTCACCTCTTCAATTTGCGGTACCTCTTTGCCTAGTCGTCGGAACAACGTTCGCTCGCGTGGCGGCGGGATGCACTCAACCGAACACCGGATTGAGCCCGTTGCCCTATTGAGTACTTGGCGCCAAAGGTTCGCTGTTGTTAGCCTGCTCAGTTAGGCCGCATGCGCCGACACCGCGCAGGGCACTCCGAAAGGAACACCGATGAATGCAACGGACACTTACGCAGGCACGCGACGAATCCTCGACGCCGACAGCCACATCATGGAGTTACCAGGATGGCTCGCCGGATTTGCCGATGCACGTACCCGCGAGCTGCTTCGACCACTGGAACTTGGCAAGGCAGGCTCGATGGCCGACAAAGCGATCGCCGCAGCAGATTCCAGGCGTGAAGCAGGCAGCACCGTTGATGAGGAAACCCTCAACACCGAACTAATGGGCCTCAAAGGATGGTATGCGCACGGATCATTTGATGGCCTGGACCGCAAACGAGTTATGGACCATCTGGGCTTCGAGGCGCAACTGGTGTTTCCGACGTTCGCGCCGGTGCAGTTCGTCGGCAAGGATCGCGAACTTCTCCACGGCGGCTCGCGTGCCCTGAATCGTGCCATGGCCGATTTTTGTAGTTCCGATGCTCGGCTCCTTCCCGTTGCGTACGTGCCATGGACCGAACCCGACGAAATGGTCAGCATTGCGTGCGAGGCGATCGATCTTGGGTGTGGGGCCGTGATGGTTCCCTCCGAGCCTGGAGATATCGGACCCTCACATCCGGCGCACGACCCGCTGTGGGCGCTGCTCGAAGAACGAGGAGTCCCCGTCGTGACCCATATCGGCGGTGGTGGACGATCGCTCAAACCGGCATTCCATAACAACGGCATCACCGTTACGGATTGGATTGGTGGTGGCGAAAACCTCAGGTCCAAAGATCTCCTCGCAATTCACGCCAACCCTTCCTACTTTTTTGGCTGCCTCGTGATGGACGGTGTGCTCGAACGGTTTCCCGGACTTCGTGGGGCTTCGGTTGAACAGGGTGCGAGTTGGGTGCCGGGTTGGATTCGTCAATTAGACATCGCGCAACTGACGTTCGGAAAAACTGAACCGGTACTTCGCAACCTCCCCATTAAGCCGAGCGAATACGTGCAACGCCAGCTACGTTTCACACCGTTTCCCACTGAAGACGTCGGCTGGCTCATCGATCAGGATGGTCCCGATCTGTACCTGTTCTCATCCGATTACCCGCACCCCGAAGGAGGCCGGAATCCAATTGGCCGCTTCGAAGCCAGCCTCGCAAACCACAGCGAAGAGACCCGCGAAAAGTTTTACTACGCCAATATGGCCCACCTCATGGGCAAGGTTCTGACCCGCTGATAATCCCCCACTGACACGTCCTCGCCAAACGAAGCAGTAACAGTCGGCAGTTTCACTCGTTTTTCCTCGTCCGATTGAACGGATTTTCGCGAGGTCGATACGCTTTCGCGGAACACGAACGGAGAATGACATGCCGGGTACACCATTGAGTGGAGCAGCAGTTGTGGGGATCGGTCGAACTCCGTTATCCGAAAATGCGGTCGCACGCCACTTGCGATGGCCGCTGAGGCATCACGAGTGGCCCTGGCTGACTGCGGGCTCACCCCCGCAGATGTTGACGGCTTCACCTGTTTCACAACCGGCGAATCGGCCAATGCAACACAGGTAGCGCACGCCATTGGCATCGACGACATTGGTTGGAGTGCCACGGTGCGAGGCGGAGGCAATGTGGTTGCCTCGGTAGTTGCCTGTGCAGCTGCAGCGATCGTGACTGCAAAAAGGGTGAAGTTGGTGACTATTTCCGGGAGGGCCGCGGAACCTATGGCGGTGACGTGGTCGTAAACCCTCACGGCGGTTTACTTTCCGAGGGCTACCTTCACGGACTCAACCACCACTTTGAAGCGGTGTTGCAATTGCGTGGTGATGCGGGCGAACGGCAAGTGCGTGGAGCGGAGACCGCCTTAGTTACTGCAGGCGCTGGCCCGTTCGGTGGTGCACTCATTTATGCAACGAGCCCGTCATGAATGCCACCACGCAAATGTACGATCAGCCACCCCAACCTGCGCCCGATGCTGATTCTGAGGCGTTTTGGCAGGCAACCGCAGCCGGAAGATTTACCATCTGTCGATGCAGTTCTTGTCGGCTCTGGCTACAACCGCCGCTGGAGCGCTGCCGAGTCTGCAACGGGCCAACGGCATTTGAAGAGATCTCGGGAACCGGTGAGGTCTATAGCTTCATTGTCGTACGGCAAGCATCGGTACCGGGCTATCTCACCGATCTTCCCTACGCCGTTGTACTCGTTGAACTCGACGAGCAAAGGGGCTTACGTCTCCCGAGCCGAATCATAGGTACACCTATCGAATCGATTCGGGTGGGCATGCGGGTCAAGGCTGAACTTGTTCCACTCTCGGGCGGAGATTACATCGTGCCAGTTTTCCATGCTGAGTAACAGCGCGGCCTTCGCACCCGCTTCTGAAGCGGCTACAACCTTTTAGTTAACGCGTTCACCGAGCAGCGAAAACGACCAGCCGCCCATCTATACGGATATTTGGGCGACGTGTCGGGCAGTTCAAGCCTTTTGCACTCGTGATGCAACTGCGGCCGGCGAAACCCAAACCTCTCCGGAGGCCACACGATCTATCTCGCCGGTGAGTTCAACTTTGCGAATTTTACCGTTGGGGGTTTTCGGAAATTCGTCAGCACGCACCGCTATGAACGCCGGCAAGCAATGTTTGGGGAGTTGACTTCGAAGCCGCTCAAACAGGCTTTGCGCTGTAAAAGAACCGGCATCGATGAGGCGCACCACGAGCAGAATCTCTTGGCCCGCCACTTCAGAAGGAACACCAAGTACGGCGCATTCAATGAGTTCGGCATCGGCGTTGATAATTGTTTCCAACGCGCTTCCAGAAATGTTCTCGCCAAAGCGCCGCACCGTGTCTTTGATTCGATCGACGAACTGCAACGCGGGACGCCCAGGTAACAATTCATGCAGGATCGCCGCATCACCCGTGTGGTACCAGCCATCCACAATCGCTTTGGCGGTGGCATCAAGACGATTCAGATAACCCTGGGTCATGAGCGATGGATTCGGCGGCTTGATCAACAGCTCCCCCGCGGCACCGAACGGCAAGTCGACGCCTTCGGAATTCACGATGCGGGCTTGATAGCCAGGCCGTAACCAACCGGCAATATGACACGTTTCCAAGGCAACATCGCGATTTGTAAACGGGAAGCCAATTTCGGTCGATCCGTAATTCGAAATCAAAGAGACCCCAAAGCGACGACCAAATTCGATAGCCGCTGGACCCAAAGGACCGAAGAGCGCAATCGTCGGTGGATTGTCTGCGTCATCATCGGCGGATGGCATCGCAAGCAACAGCGACGCACCCGCAGCAGTGGTGCTGGTGCATTGATACGTACGCACATCTTCCCAAAACTCGGAGATCGAGAGCTTCTCGCGAAACACCACTCGCCCACCCACATCAGCCATCGTGATCGTTGGAGAGCGACCCGTTACATGAAACATGGGAAGCGGTGCGTACACTGCGTCGGATTCGCTGAACCATGATCTCGGCGTGCGCCCAAGAATCGTGCTGAGTTGCCCCCATGGAATGATCGCCCCTATGGCTGGCCCCGTCGTACCGGAGGTGTAAATCACGCAACTCACATCGCTCGGAGTTGGGAGAGTTTCAAGCGAGGCGCGCTCCACGCCAACAACGAATGACTCACCGCGAGGAACGACGGTGAGGGCAACGCTGATTCCGCAGTTTTGGGCAACGTGCGCGGTATCGGGCCGAGCGAAGCAATGCACTGGCGCAGAATCGGTGAAAACGTGGCGTAACAGTTCACCTTGCAGATCGGGATTGACGGCAACCTCCCAGGCGCCGATGCAGCTGGCGGCCAACCACAACAATTGGGCATCGATCGACGCGGGAAGCAACAAGGCAACCCGATCTCCAGGCTTCACCCCAAGTGACTGCAACAGCAACCCAGCAGTTCATCCCAAAATTCGCCGTAGGTTACCGATCGGCCACCCACCTCGATCATGAACGCCCGCGCCGGATCTTCAAGGGCCCAGCGGCGAATCATGGCGGGAAGCACAAGATTCGGATCAAGCCCAGTCGCCAGGGTGTCGTCATCAAACGTTCGGGGAAACGGCAGCAGATCCATAATGAAACCCATATTTTCACCAATTCGGTCCCGGGACGTAGAGTTCGGGTTTGCGAGCACCCGGGCCCCCGGCTTAGGTGCGTCAAACCATCGAACCGTCGAGCCGAGCCGCGGCATGACCTGAGAGCGGGCCGACTTAGTTTCTTGCTTCACCTCGCACTAAGTTGATTCCTCTGGGTTGCTGCTCGTAACCCGTGTTAGATCCTGCCATTGCACGTGCACTTCTGGAGTCCCAAAAATGACTATTACTGACAACGAAATTCGCGAACGCACCACGGCGGTCATCAACGCCGTCGGACTGAATGCGCCTGAGACCGCATTCCGTTCCGCGCTTTGGGATGCCGGGTTAGCCATGGTGCAGTTCCCCGAAGGTAAGGGTGGGCTCGATCTCACACCAAAAATGCAGCTAGTGGTCGATCAGACTATTCGTGACGCCGGACGAACCTTCAACGCTCTTTCCATCAACACCATCGGTATCGGCATGGGCCTACCAACCGTGTTGACCTATGGCACCGAAGAGCACCACAAGAAGTACCTCAAGCGGATCTACACCGGTGAAGACATTTGGTGCCAAATGTTCAGTGAACCGTCGCATGGTTCCGATGTAGCGGGTCTCTCAAGCCGCGCCGTGCGAGATGGTGACGAATGGGTGGTCAACGGACAAAAAGTGTGGACCAGCGTCGCCCACCATGCGTCCTATGGGATGTTGCTTGTACGCACCAATCCTGAGGTTCCCAAGCACAAAGGTCTTTCGTATTTCATTTTGGATATGAAAGCACCCGGTGTGGAGATTCGTCCGCTCTTCCAGATCACGGGCGACGCCGAGTTCAACGAAGTGTTCTTTACCGATGTGCGAGTGCCCCATAGCGACTTGCTTGGAGACGTTGGCGATGGCTGGCGCGGTGCAACAACCACCTTGATGAACGAACGTGTTGCACTCGGAGGTAGCACCTCAGAACGCGGAAGCGGAAACATAAGCGTACTGATTAAAACCTGGAAGGAACATCAGTCACGCTTCACCGGCACGGAGCAAACGGTCATGCGCGAGCGAATCACCAAGTTGTGGATCGATGCAGAAGTCATGCGCATGACCACGCTGCGAGCCCGCGCAAAGGCAACCTTGGGTAATCCTGGGCCGGAGGGCTCCGTCGGCAAACTCGCGTCGGCGGAATTGAACCTGCGCCTATGGGAAGCCGCCATGGACATCATGGGCCCGAACGCCATGTTGCACGAGCCTGGGTACCCGCTTAAGCGAGTTGAAGGCCAAGAGGGTCGGGGCGATTACACCATCTCGAAATCGTTCCTGCGTTCACGGGCCAATACCATTGAAGGTGGCACATCGGAGATTATGCGCAACATTCTTGGCGAACGTGTCCTTGGCTTGCCTGGCGATGTGCGCGTTGACAAAGACGTTGCCTGGACCAAAATCCCGAGCTGACGCGACTCGACCGTATACAAACACTCGCCAAACCAACTCGTTTTTCACCCCAATTCATCTACAAGCAAACTTCGCAAAGATCCTTAAGGAGAACCCATGCCAGAAGCCCTCATCATCGATGCCTGCAGAACCCCACGTGGAATTGGCAAACCCGGCAAGGGTGCCCTTGCCCACCTCCACCCACAACACCTCGCCTCGACGGTTCTGCGCGCACTGGTGGACCGCAACGGTTTTGACACCAACGACGTCGACGATGTCGTATGGGGAACCAGCTCACAAGTATGCGAACAAAGTGGCGATCTCGGCCGCATGGCCGCACTCGATGCGGGCTACTCAATTACGGCAAGCGGCGCGACCCTCGATCGTTTCTGTGGCTCAGGCATCACGTCGGCCAACTACGCAGCCCACGCCGTTATGGCTGGCATGGAAGATCTTGTTATTTCTGGTGGCACCGAGATGATGTCGATGCCAAAGAAGGGCCTGCTGCCCATGGGTGCGAACAACATGCACCTGCAAGATCTGCACCCACAGTCACACCAGGGAGTTTGTGCCGATGCTATTGCCAGCATTGAAAAAATCTCCCGTCACGATCTCGATGCCCTCGCCGCCGAATCGCAGTTACGTGCCGATCGGGCCATTCGCGAAGGCCGCTTCAACCGCAGCTTGATTCCCGTGTTCAACATGGATGGCTCACTTGCCCTTGATCGCGAAGAGTTCCCGAGGGCATCAACCACCGTCGATTCACTTGCCGCACTACCGCCAAGCTTTCCGGCCATCGCCGACTACCGCCATGAAGAAGGCCAAAAGACCTTCCGTGAACTTATCAATCAGAAATATGTCGGGCTCGATATACAGCACGTCCACCATGCCGGAAACTCCTCAGGTGTCGTCGACGGGGCCGCTGCGGTGCTGTTTGCTAGCGACCGTTACGCGAAGGCTCATGGCTTGAAGGCTCGTGCCCGCGTGGTTGCGACGGCCAACATGGGAGACGATCCCACCTTGATGCTCAACGCCCCGGTGCCCGCAGTTCGCAAGGTGCTAGAGCGGGCCGGCATGAGCATCAACGACATCGATCTCTTTGAAATCAATGAGGCATTCGCTGTAGTTGCCGAGAAGTTCCAGCGTGACCTGAAACTTGATCGCGACAAGGTCAACGTCAACGGTGGAGCCATTGCGTTGGGTCACCCAATCGGCGCGACCGGCGCAATGCTGATCGGCACCGTTCTTGATGAACTGGAACGCCGAGACCTGCAGTTCGGCCTCGTCACGATGTGCGCAGGCGGCGGCATGGCCCCAGCAATCATCATCGAACGGATCTAAGGACCGGGCCTTCGTGGCGAATCGGGTGGTAATGCGGAACACGTGTTCCACCCGAAGCGACTCCTGATGACCTCAACGTCAGATCGCCGGACGCCGATCATGAACCACCAGTTTTTTTGAGAATCATTGGCTCCAAAGCCACGGAACCTTCCCGCAAGTATTCGTCGGTTCCGCTAAGCCCAATTTGGTCAAATGCCAGGCCCCTGTGCATTTCCTTTACTTTTTGTTAAGGTGATTGTGTCCCGAGCGTTCGGATCGCACACAACGGTCAAGACGCTGGTGAGACTCCGCTCAGCAGGAAAGCGATCACCATGACCAATCCCAATCCCGATCCGGTCGGCGAAACTACAGCGCCGCTCACTCCGATGTCCTTGGGAACGTTGCTGGGCCGAATCGATCACGAGTGGAGCACCAGGAAAAAGATCTTCGATCTTCCCAATGCACGAATCTGGAAACCTGATCCTGCCGTCGATTTGAGCTTCGAGTTTCTCGGTCGATCCTGCGCCACTCCGGTAGGTCCAGCAGCTGGGCCACACAGTCAACTGGCGCAGAACATTGTGCTTGCCTGGCTGGGTGGTTCACGGTTGTTCGAGTTAAAGACCGTGCAGATCCTCGATGCTCTCGTGATCGGGCGTCCGTGCATCGACATGCAGACCATTGGCTACAACATTGAGTGGAGCCAAGAACTCACCATCGAGCAAAGCCTCACTGAGTACGTCAAAGCATCGATGCTCCTGGAGATTCTGCGTCAGTGGGAGCCGCTGACGCCGTTTGTTAGTGAGAACTCTGGGTCGTATGTGTTTGACATGTCCGTGGGTTATGACCTTGCCGGGATTTCGTCGCCCAAGGTTGCAGGCTTCATTCGGGGAATGAAGGACGCCACGGCCGAAATTGATGCGTTGCGGGCAGAACTAACCGGCCCTTGGGCAAAGTATGCGAACTTTGCTTTCAATCCGCGAATCTCCGACACGCTCACCCTCTCAACGTTTCATGGCTGCCCACCTGAAGAAATCGAGTCGATCACCAAGTACTTGTTAGACGAGCATCAACTCGATGTCATTGTCAAGCTCAACCCGACACTTCTCGGGTATGAAACCGTTGCAT
>JAYSVF010000232.1:0-3455 GCA_043718695.1 Acidimicrobiia bacterium
GCGTCCTGCATCGTGCCTGGATCTAGAAAGGGAAAGCCAAGCGCGCTTACGAAGGAGTCCGAACGTGAAGCGACCGTTGAGCTTTTACACGCCGGGTCATCACCGATCATCGCCAACACCCCACCACGTGGTGAAGTCCCCGCATGCTGGGCGTGGCGAATTGCGTCGGCGGCTCGTTCTAAGCCAGGCGCCTTGCCGTACCAATACCCAGCAACGCCATCAACCTTGGCTTCGCGCATAGTGGATACCAGCTGGCTTCCCACCACTGCGGTTGCCGCTAGCTCTTCATTGAGGCCCGGCCAGAGCTTTACTCCGTACTTTTCAAGGAGAGGTCCATGGGAGAGCAACTCCCGATCAAAGCCACCCAGCGGCGAACCTTGGTAACCAGAAACAAACGCCGCAGTTTTCAGTCCGGCCAGGCGATCGGCGCGCATTTGATCGATCGGCACACGCGCCAGGGCCTGAATACCGGTGACCAATACTTCGCCTTCCAGGGCGTCATAACGGTCGGTGAGGGTAAAGGCAGCATCGGGGGCAGTCGACATAGGTTCATCATGACGCGTTTAGGGCGAACTGTCCGCATTTTTGACCATTCACCGGCTGTTCGTGCGCTGCCAGCATGGCGGCAATTCTCCCTGACCGGTCCAGGAGGAGTTCGTCAATGCCCCCCAGCGTCTCCCGTGTTCTTCAGTACCACCGTGGAACCTGAGCGGAATGCTGGCATCCAAGCGATGCCGCTGCAATCCGTTGGGCCAAACAGCCCTTGCTTGGTTTGATGCGGCTCGATGGATTCACTCAGTGGTTTGCGTCCCCGTTTTCATTGCGAATGTTCCGGTGAGCGGACACTCCAATTGCGTGAGGCAAGCATCAGAGCAAGAGTTCGTGGGCTGGGGGAGCCGTAGTTCCGGATACTGCGATGCGCCAGTTCGAGGAGTTCACATGTTTACGTCCAATATGGGCGACGTGCTTGCGCGTCGGGCCGCTCGCAATCCCACCAAAGAGGCCGTGGTTGACACTACGACTGGCGAGCGACTTACCTATAGGCAGCTCGATGACCGGGCCAACCAAACCGGCCATGCACTCGATGCACTCGGCGTGAAACCCGGCGATCGTGTCGCTCTACTGCTCTCGAATTCCATCGAGTTCATGGAGTGCTTTTACGGCTCAGCGAAAATCGGCGGCATCGTCGTGTTGTTGAACTGGCGCTTAGTAGCTGACGAACTCGAATACCTCTTGGTGAACTCGGGCGCCACCACGCTGGTGTTTGGTGACAACTTCGTGCCAGTGGTTACGGAGCTTCGAAGCCGGGGAACGACGGCGGTAACCAATTGGGTGCAGGTGGTCACCGGTTCTGTTGCTTCGGGCTCTGAGCCAAGCGCCACCCACGATTGGTCTGTGGACTTTCATTCTCTGCGTTCCGCCGCGTCGATCGAATCACCAGGAATCCGGGCCGGTGGCGACGATGTGTTGTGCCTGTGTTACTCCTCAGGCACAACCGGCCTTCCCAAGGGCGCGATGCTCACCCACGAAGGCCAGATGTGGGCGATCTTTTCCAATCTCGGTTCTTCGGAGGACTTCAATCTTTCCGGTCGCTATTTGATGGTGATGCCCATGTTCCATCTCGGTGGATTACTGCCGATGGAAGTAGCGATTTTTGGGGGCTCAACCGTCGTCATTATGAAAGCCTTCGACCCCAACGGCGTGTGGGTTGTCGTGGGCCGCGAACGCATCACCAGTGGTTTAGTGGTTCCCGCAATGCTAAGTGCACTTCTCAATGTGTACGACGCCGCCAAACACGATCACACCTCCATTAAGAACCTGTGGTGCGCGGCCGCTCCCCTTCCCGTCACGCTGATCGAGCAGTGCATGGCCAAAGGGATTGGTCTGTTGCAAACCTATGGACTCACCGAATCTGGCGGTCCGGGATCGATTCTTGGGCACGAAGATGCCGTTCGAAAAGTTGGTTCCTCCGGCAAGGCATACATGCTGACGGAGGTGCGCGTGGTTCGTGCCGACGGTACCGATTGCGATCCCGAAGAGGCCGGCGAATTGCTGGTGCGATCCCGTCATGTGATGAAGGGGTACTGGAACAATCCAGAGGCCACGGCTAGCACCGTTGTTGATGGCTGGCTGCATACCGGCGATGTGGCCACGATGGATACCGAAGCATTTGTGACCATTCAGGACCGCATGAAGGACATGATCATTTCCGGTGGTGAAAACATCTACCCCGCCGAACTGGAAAACCTGATCCTGTCGCATCCTGGGGTTCGCGAAGTCGCCGTCGTCGCACAGCCTTCTGCCCGCTGGGGTGAGTCACCACTAGCGGTTGTTGTCCGCACGGCCGACGATGCGGGAACTGCTCTGCGCGCAGATGATGTACTTGCCTGGTGTGATGGCAAACTCGCCCGTTTCAAACAACCCAAATCCGTAGAATTCATCGACGAAGTCCCCCGCAACGCCTCCGGCAAAGCCCTAAAACGCCTCCTCCGAGAACGCTTCCCCACCCCCGCCAAGGAATAGTCTGGCGCCATGCCTACAACTGACGCTCTTTCTGATTTCACCAAGTCAACCGTTACCGAGTTAGGCGTTTCTCGGGAGGTTTATCGGATTGGGGCGACGGGGCCTTGCGTGGTGGTGTGTCATGAGATTCCCGGGATCACGCCTGAGGTCGCTGACTTTTGCCGGCATGTTGCTGCGCAAGGGTTTCAAGTGAGTTGCCCGGTGTTAGTCGGCAAATCTGGAGCCCCTCTGACCACGGGAGCGGCGGTGAAGGAGTTACTCAAGGTTTGTATTTCGAAGGAGTTCAATCTGTTTGTGGCTGGCGCGTCATCGCCGGCTGTTGATTGGTTGCGGGCATTTGGGAAGACCGAACATGCACGATGCGGCGGACCGGGGATTGGTGTCGTGGGTATGTGTTTCTCCGGTGGGTTCGCTCTGGCCATGGCCGCCGATCCTCATGTGCTTGCACCGGTCATGAGCCAACCGGCAAATCCTGTGGCGCTTCCGTTCGGCAAAGCGAAAACAAACGGCGGTGCCATTGATATTTCCGATGCCGATCTCAACAAGGTGCGCGCTCGACTCGACGCTGAACCAGAACTTTGTGTGCTCGCATACCGTTTTTCGGACGACAAAACGGTGCCTGCGGATCGCTTTGTCATGTTGCGTGAACGGCTCGGCGAACGCTTCGTCGGCGTGACCTTTGATTCCTCCCCCGGCAACCCCAACGGCTACCCGAAATCCGCCCACTCCGTACTCACTACGCATCTTGTTCCCGAAGCCCGCGATGAAGTGGTCGCCCTCTTCAAGCGACAGCTGCTTAGCGTATCGAGCTAAACGCCCTTCGTGCAGCAAACGAGCGCTTGGGCGCTTCGTCGGCAGGACCTCAAAACCAATCGTCCGGTCTGGAACCGAATGCGCTCGCGTTTCTCCCGCACAGGCCTGACTCTTTCGCC
>JAYSVF010000233.1:0-20348 GCA_043718695.1 Acidimicrobiia bacterium
TGGATATGCGGATCTTGAAGCACTTCACGTAGGTATCGGCGAAAACCACGTTTCCGCCGAACAAGTGGTCAACCGATTGTCGCGTGAATTGCGTGGCGGGGAACACGAAGAACAGCTTCCTGCCACTACGGTTCGTCAGCGACCAAGTCGCGAAACCCGCAGGGCCCGCTCGCGAAGCGGAACAGGCGTGCATGTTGAAGGGCTTGACGACCTCATGGTGCGCCTCGCCCGTTGCTGCACACCTGTGCCTGGCGATTCCATCATGGGGTTCGTAACCCGAGGCAGGGGAGTGAGCGTGCATCGCAGCGATTGCGCCAATTCCACCGCGTTGAAAGTGGGCGAAGGGGCGAGGCTGATTGACGTTGAGTGGGATGCCGATTCCGATGCCAACAAATCGGTGTACGTCGTCTCGATCATGGTGGAGGCACTCGACCGGTCCCGTCTGCTTGCCGATGTTGCCCGCGTGCTCGCCGACAATCATGTGAACGTACTTGGTTGTTCAACCCACACCGGGTCTGATCGAGTAGCACGGCAACGGTTCGATTTTGAGCTAGCTGATCCAGCGCACCTAGACGCCATTTTGCGCTCCGTGCGTGCTGTAGACAACGTGTTCGACGCCTATCGAGTCTTACCCGGTACGCGCACGTAACTTGCTGAATATGCTTTTACGGTGATTCAAAGCCCGTTTTAGGAATTTTTGACAAGGTGGACCGGATCCCCAAGCAACTGCACGCTCCAGGTTGTCCGATCGCTAACCGCGCCGGCAGTTGTGTAGCGAATCTTCCACCAACCGTCATCGGGTGGTGCAACCTCATTGCATGGCGAAATCGGCAGCGGCGCACATCCATAGTTGGTGGGCACGGTGAGCTCTACCGACAAAAGCCGACCGTTGTACGTTGACGTACCCGCCCGTTCTGCTGCAGGCCACGGGGGTTCTTCACCTGGAGGTAATGCGGCAACAAGTCCGTCAACACTTATCTCGTGGTTTGGTCCGACGGTAGTTCCTTTGAGTCGGTTGTAGTCAAGGACCTTGGCGGCGCTGCCATTGGGATCATCAAGACCCGGGTTCCAGGTTCGAAATTTCAGGGGGGCGGGTGATCCATCGGGCTGAATGATTTGGAGAGACTTGGCTCCCTCTCCGGGGTCCCAGAGTAGGACCTGGACTCGCTTGCCCCGGAAGTAGCGTGCGGGGGCAAGTTTGGCAAGGTAGAAGTCGGTTGATCCGCCTGCGGCGTTGGCGTACACGCTCATGGATCGCTCCCCGGAAAGTGTGGGGCATCCGGCTCCGCCCGCGCACGGATACCGGCCTGCAGCTTGGTTGTAGGCCACGAGTGAAAATGCGTTGGAGCCGTAGCTTGTTAAGGCTCCGTATTCGGTAGAGACCTCAACTCGAAACTTTCCGTAACCGGCGGAAATGGGAATGGCGAAGAGGCTGCGCCACTCGTTTGAAAATCCTTGAGCTACGCATCCATCGATAATGCACGTGCCAAAAGTTGCGTCGGGGTTCAAAGGGATGCTGTCCCCTTGTGGGTCATAAATCCGAAAGTTTGTTTTAAACGCGGAGTACCCAAAGAGATCGTATTCCGCGACTCCGTCGACGGTGTTTCGATCGATCCCAAGATTTGAGGGGTCAAAGTACGGGTTGTAGGCGTCAACTTGTACAACGTCAGTTCGAGGGACCGAGCAAGGGTCTTCGCCTGCGATTGGGCAGGGAATCTCTACGGTGTAGCCATACGCCGGCCGCATCGAAGTGGCATAGTCACCCGGGAACTCGACATTCGTCATGGCCGTCCCGCCCACGGGCGCACCGCACGTTGAGTTTGTCGCTGATCGGTTGCCCTCAAATGCGGAAGCAAACCGATCCCCATCTTCTTTCGGGGTGCATTTGCCATTCACGGCAAGCCAAAACTTCTGGTCAGCCCCGCCTGGCGCCCACCCAGGTTGCATGGGATCCCCAGTTGGGAGGTTGCCAGTACCTAAAGCATTGAGTTTGGAACCAAGTTCAATCTGCGAAACGAATTCGGCCCGTGAGCTGCGAGTAATTGCCACTTCGTTGCGCAGCATTTTTCCGAAGAATGATTTTGAACTCGGATCGGTAATGGATACGCGTAATTCTCGATTGCGTCCAGGAATTCGCTCAACGAGAACCATGCTGGGGGCGATCTTGTTCTTTGCGGCGACATCTTTGGCGATCTGCTCTGCCACCGCGAATCGGGGCATCCGCACGACAGCGGCGAGCGCAGCGGCATCTGCGGTGCGTTGCAGCTGAGAAGATCTCACCATCCACATAGCAACATCAATGCCCAGTGCTGCGAACAACACAAGAATGACCATCAGCAGAGCCGTCGCCACGGCAACAAACCCATGTTCGTGTTTCGTGAATCGACGGTCGAGTAGAGGTTGCCCGGAACCGATTGGGTCAAGATCGTTCGATACCTCAACGGTTGCGTGGAAAGGTGCTTCGGTTCTCATAGTGCCCAGTGGCTATTCGACGGAGCGTTGCGGCTCGAGTTGAAAGATGTTGAGTGAGCGAATCGTGCGTTTCGGGAGAAGCCCAGTTGCTCCAGCGTGGCGGACCTCTACATAGACCCCTAAAAGATCTGGTGTGGTGTTTGTAGACAGCGAATCGTTGCGGAGTTGTGCGGGCCATTCGCCATCCCAAAAGGCTGGATCTTTGGCTGCCTGAGCGCCGAAGTGGGTGATGTCGGGACTACGCACTTGGTTCGCTAGGTAAACGTTACATTTGCTTGTGGTGTCGGCCAATGGAAGGGCCGTTGCGGTGCGCAAGGCGGTAAGGCAATTCACAGGAACCTTGTCATTCAGCGATTCGGCTTTGAAGATAATGATGCCTTCAAGCGAGCCAACCAGGGTGGACAACGATTTTCCTGCGGCGAGCAATGCTTCTTGATCAGCGGTCGGGGAACTTGCTGACGCACTGGCTTGTCGAGCCGCTTCGCGGGAAGCGTTTCGCACTGCACTGAAGTTGAGAAACATCGATCCAACTTCGATGATGCCAAAAATCAACGCCACAAACAGCGGCAGGATTAACGCTGCTTCAACAACTACTGCCCCGTTTTCTGACGGTTGGTTGGTTTGCTCCGATCGTTGATGACCTCTGCTCGCACCGCGGCTCCCGAGGTTCACAAGTTCCCGCCGGGCGGTCGGGGTGGCCGAGTTGTTGTGGTTGTGACTACGGCGATGGTGGATGTGGTTGTCGTTGTTGTGGTGGTGGTGGTTGTTGTCGGGGTGATGGCAATGCATGCGGCGACGGTCATGGGTAGGCCGTTTTCTGGGCAGAGCGGTGTGGGTTCGATTGTTGTGGTGGTTGTGGTGGTTGTTGTTGGGGTGATGGCGATGCATGCGGCGACGGTCATGGGTAGGCCGTTTTCTGGGCAGAGCGGTGTGGGTTCGATGGTGGTGGTTGTCGTCGTTGGTGTCGTCGTTGTAGTGGTTGTTGTTGTCGTGGCGGCGAAGACCGAATCAGGCTCGTAAACGGCAACGGGTGAATAGGTGTTGGGCTCGAGACGGAAAATGGCTTGTGTCTTCACCGGGACATTTGCTCCGAACATGCCCGTGATGTGTTGGTGCTTGATGACAACGGCAACCCCAATAAAAGCTGCAACTCCCGCCGAACGTACTCGGGTGGTGGGGCACCACACAGCCGAAGGGCTTGGAGCCACGCAATTGAATCTGGCCTTCAACGTTGCGGCATCCATGCTGGTAATGCCGGCCAGTTCGGCAGGGCCGTAGACGTTGCATTTTGTAGCGATGCCCGCGGGCGGGGTAGCTTCCAAACATCCGGCAGGAGGGGTGCCGTTGAGATCGGTAACCGAAGAGCTGTCGGCGTTGAACACTACGACCTTTTGGATCTCGTCAGCTGTGCCCAAGGCAGAGATGATTGCCAACAGAACGTTGGAATCATCCTCTTCTCGACTTCCGTTTTTGCAGGTCGCCGACAGGTCGGTAAGGGACTCCAAACAGTTCGATGCTGCACGCCGGGCTCCTTGACGTACCGCCGATTCTGCGGATTGGTTCTTTTGCCAGAGCATGCCGAAATCGAGAAGTCCGCAGACGAGAGGAACCAGGAGCATGCTTACCAGCACCATCTCAACCGCAACGGCACCGTCTTGCCGACGGAACCGTTTGGTGAGGGTGCGTTTAAGGATGGGGAGGTACCCCGCCATGTTCCGACCTAATTTCACCTTTGTGTAATCGGCAGCTCAGTGCAGCGCCTTAACAGATGTTTTGGGTGTTTCTTGATCGATAAACAAGCTTTTTTGGGTCAGCAGCAGATCGTCCGCATTGAAAGCTCGGGAACTGCCCGGAATTCGCAGAAGAGGTCGAATCTGCTGAATCTCGTGCGCTGGAATCGCAAATTCTGGCTTGATCCATTGGCTGTGTTCGGAGGGAGGGCGTGACCGTGACACAAACAGCCTCGGTTCCGCGCACGCCGGGCGATTCGGCCAGGCAGAATAGGTGACTCGAATTTCTCAGTCATCTGGAAGGCTTGTTACGTGACTACCGATTCTGCCCCCCAATCCACAGCTCACCCGGTTGCTCAATCCGGCGCGCCCGATCGCGCTCGGGGCATGCGTACTGATTACAGCGGTGATCTTCGGTTGGTCGACGTGGGTCGCACGGTTTCGTTGTGTGGCTGGGTTGCTCGCCGACGTGAACATGGCGAAAAGCTGGCCTTCATTGACCTTCGTGACCGCACAGGCATCGTGCAGTGCGTTGTCGATGGTGCTGCCGATCTTCGAAACGAATACGTGGTCCGCATCACCGGAACCGTGACCGCCCGCTCAGCCGACACCATCAATGCTGAACTCGCTACCGGTGAAGTGGAACTGCAACACTGCACGGTCGAGATCCTCAACGAAGCTGAGCCCCCGGTATTCCCTCTCGTGGAGCGCGACGGTGCGACGGTTGATGAGAACCTGCGCCTCAAGCACCGCTACTTGGACCTTCGTCGGGAGCGGATGCAGCGCAACTTGAAGTTGCGGTCCAAGATCAACCACGCCATTCGTACCTCGTTTGGAGCGCAGGGCTTCACGGAGATCGAAACCCCACTGCTGATGCCGTCAACGCCAGAAGGTGCCCGCGAGTTCGTGGTCCCTTCCCGTCTCAGCCCGGGCAGCTTTTATGCCCTGCCTCAGTCGCCGCAGCTGTTTAAGCAGCTGCTCATGGTCGCTGGTGCTGATCGGTATTTCCAGATCGCCCGTTGTTTGCGCGATGAAGACCTTCGCGCCGATCGCCAGTTTGAGTTCTCCCAGCTCGATGCCGAGATGAGTTTCGTCGGCCAAGACGATGTGTTGGCCTGCATCTCTGAATCCGTCCTGGCCGCCACCGAGGCAGCGAAAGAACTCACCTGGAAGCGTGCGGGCAACTATCACGAGGGCATTTCTTTCGTTCCGGGCTACGACGACACCACGACCGGCCGGGGAAGTATCCCGCGCATGACGTGGACACAAGCCATGGAAGAGTACGGCTCCGATAAGCCCGACGTGCGCTTCGATATGCGTCTCGTTGAACTCACCCCGATCTTTGCCGCCACCGAAGCCAAGGTGTTCCAAACCGAGTGTGTGAAGGGTCTGCGCTTGATTGGCGGAGCTGACATGACCCGCGGTCGCATCGATTCGTTGACCGATTACGTCAAGCAGTTGGGCGCCAAGGGTCTCGCCTGGTTCAAGGTCAAAGCGGTTGGTGATGCACCCGAGGTTGAAGGCCCCGTCGCCAAGTTCATGTCGGCCGCCGAACTTTCTGCGGTGCTTACGGCCATGTCGGCCCAAGCTGGCGACCTGTTGTTCTTCCAAGCCGGAGAACGCAACCCGGTGCGGACGGTTTTGGGTGCGTTGCGCCTAGAACTCGGCAAGCCCCCGATCAGCGAAGGTTTGTCGTTCCTTTGGATTGTGGACTTTCCCATGTTCCACGGCACCAGCGACGCGGGTAACCCCATCCCGGCCCACCATGCCTTCACCCACCCCCACGTTGATGACATGGAGTTCTTGGAAACCGAGCCTTACCGGGTGCGTGCCCAGGCCTATGACCTCACCATGAACGGTTGGGAACTGGGTTCGGGCTCGATCCGTATTCACAAGCCTGATTTGCAGCAGCGGATTTTCTCGTTGCTCGGCATTTCGCCAGAGGATGCACAAAAGCGTTTCGGTTTCTTCCTCAACCCGTTTAAGTACGGCGCGCCTCCCCACGGCGGGTTCGCCTACGGTATCGACCGGTTGACGGCGATTTTGGCTGGCGAAGAAAACATCCGCGAAGTCATTGCCTTCCCGAAAACCCAATCGGGCCTTGACCCCATGACCGGTTCGCCAACCCCGATCATCGAGAAGCACATGATCGAACTCGGTCTGCGCACCCTGCCCCCTAAAGCGTAACGGCGACTGCTGTTCTCGACGCTTGATTTGCTTTGAACGATCCGGTGCCCTCCTTGGCGCCGGATCGTTTTTTGTTTAGGGATGGGGGACTGGCCTTCGGGTTGTAGTTGGGCCGCTAGCCTCTGGGGCATGAATTCGAAGGACCACGTACTGCGACTTGCTGCTGCTGAGCGGGAGCTACGCACTATTTCCGATGCCAAGCTGCTCGATCTGATCGATGGCAGCGAAGAGAACGTCCGCAACTGGGTCGCCAGCCTGGCCGGTGGTGCCGACGAAGACGGAAACATTGACATTGCTGGCGTTCGGGGTGCAATTAGCCGTGGCCGCATGAAGGGTCTTCCCGACAAGTTCATCGCCAATGTGACCGATCCGCTCTTGCAGGATTGCATCGAGGCTCTGGGCGCAAATGCCGATTTCCCGTCGGTTGATCAGCTTGAAGCCGTGCTACCAGGCCTAGTTTCTCGACACGGTGTCGGTGCCGTTCGGCTCATGCTCGCCGGTGCGGTGCTTGGAGAAGCCCCTGCGGTCATGGCGATTTCCAAGGTGCTCAAAACTTCACCGACGCTTGCGGTTGTCGCACTGCCGTAACGCAGTTCGCTTTTGGCCCGAGTTTGAACGCGAACCTGAACGGCGCTGCTCTTTAGGCAGGGAACCCGAACGTGAAGCACCACAGCAGAGCCGTGAGCGTAAGGCCATTGGGGATCCGTCCAGCGACGATTTCGGCCTTGACCTTTTCGGCGGGGACCCATTCGATGCGTTCGGCTTCGCTGGGATCGCTGGGCTCCCCAACATAGATTGCGCCGCTTGCTGCGAACAGTTCGAACCGATGGTCGCCGACGCCGCTTACCGGTGAATAGCCAGTCAAATGGGTGAGAGGGCCAGGCTTCCAGCCCGTTTCCTCCACCACTTCGCGGTGCGCCGCCGCTTCGGGGGTTTCGCCGTCGTCGACCTTGCCTGCAGGTACTTCCCAGCCCCAATCGTTGGTAATAAACCGGTGGCGCCACAGCAACAGAATGCCCTTTTCGGGATCGTGGACGACAACGCCGGTAGCGGCAGCCGGCATCCGCACCACATGGTGTTCAAAGCGAACCGCAGGCCTAGCCCCGATGGCCGGAATCTCCACATCGGTTAACGCCAGAGTGACCCAAACCGACTCGTACAGTTTCCGTTCGCCGTGCACATCCCAACGCATAAGCCATCCAGTCTACGAGTCCAGCGAACTTGAAAATTGATCAATACTGCTGGCAGAAGCCCGGTTGGTCGATTGGCGGTCCAGGGCCAGACCACGACCAGTAGATTGATATCGTTTATTTGCTATGAAAGGGTTGTTGGATGGCTCGAAAACCTCAGATGGATGATCTGGGAAAGTACATTTTCGAACGTGGCCTTATCGAGCCGGAGTTCCCAGCCATGGTGGCGGCGAGAACAAGTCGTCGCATCATGCAACACGAACTGGCTCAACGCCGCATTGCGCTTGGCCTCACTCAAGCTGAGGTGGCGAAGCGAATGAAAACAACCCAGTCCGCAATTGCGCGCCTTGAATCTGGTGAGCATGATGTTCGAGTTGGAACCTTGGAACGGTACGCGGCCGTTGTTGGCTGCTCAATCGGGCTTACGCTGAAGGTTGCGTCCTAAGGTTGCCGTCGCCCATTGAACACTCTTGGGTTGAATGATCTGGCTGGTGGTTCGTGGAAGGCTGGGGGAGTGGGACAGATGACGACTGCCGGGCTGTTGGCGAATGCGGATCGGCGGCGGGTGTTTGCGGCGTTGGTGCTGGGTTCGTCAACCTATGCCGATCTGGCTACGGCTACGGGGCTTGATCCGAAAGTCGTGACGGTGTGTTTGGAGCGGATGGAATCGGCCGGTTTTGTCACCCGCGATGGCGATCACATCATTCTGGTTGAAGAACAAATTGCGTCCGAGGCTCGTGCACGGCCCACGCCAACCCCGGGGGTTGCCCTCGATGGTGACGCGGAGCGCCAAACCGTGATTCGCACCTTCTTTCGTGACGGACGGCTGACGCACATTCCCATGCAGCACAAGAAACGTTTGGTCATTTTTGATGTCTTGGCGCAACGCTTTGAACCGGGTCAGCTCTATTCTGAAGCTCGAGTGAATTTGGAACTCGGCAAGGTCCACGGTGATGTCGCAGCGCTGCGTCGAGGCATGGTGGACAACGAGTTCATGGAACGTCGTGACGGCATGTATTGGCGAGCCGGGGGCACGTTCGCGCTCGATACAACTTCAATTTCACGAACGACACCAGGCGAGCAATAATCTATGTCTACGTATCATCTACCGTGCGTTGGGTTGGCAGAATTTCAGGTTGAGAACGAGTTGCTCTTGGTGACCCGGGTGCATCAGTCAACTGCGACGGGTGAGTAACAACCTATGCCTACAGATGATCTCTTTAGTGCGGCCCTTGTTGAACGAATGGCTAAACAGGCTCCGTTGGCGGCACGGTTGCGTCCGACGACACTTGATGAAGTTGTTGGTCAGGAGCATTTGCTGGGCAAGGGCAAACCACTGCGCCGGTTGATTGAGGCCGATCGGTTGTCATCGGTGATTCTGTGGGGCCCGCCAGGCACGGGGAAGACCACACTGGCATCGCTGATTGCTACGGCCACGAAGAAGCGCTTCATCGCCCTGTCGGCAGTCACGGCCGGGGTGAAGGACGTCCGCGAAACGGTTGAATCGGCCAAGGAACAGCGCAAGCTGTATGACCGCGGAACGATCATGTTTCTCGATGAAATCCATCGGTTCAACCGTGCCCAACAAGATGCGTTGCTGCCAAGTGTTGAAGATGGAACCCTGGTTTTGATCGGTGCCACGACCGAAAACCCCAGCTTCTCCGTCAATGGCCCGCTGCTTTCGCGAAGCACCCTCTTTCGTCTTCGGGCGCATACTCCCGAATCGCTACGTGCACTGATTGCCCGCGCGCTTAACGGTACGCCGGCAACCCTCGACGAAGATGCCGCGGCGCATCTCATCAACCAAGCTGACGGTGATGGTCGCTCCCTGCTTACGTCCCTCGAAGTAGCGCTAGCCCTGGCCGACGACCCCGAACGTGAAGGCGTGCAATATCAAGTCACTTTGGCCGACGCCGAAGCTGCCGTGGATTCCCGCGTGCTGCGCTACGGACCCGATGAGCACTACGACATCATAAGCGCCTTTATTAAATCCCTTCGAGGTTCTGATCCCGATGCTGGGCTGTACTGGTTAGCTCGCATGATTACCGCTGGCGAAGACGCCCGGTTTATCGCTCGTCGGTTGATGATTTTTGCTTCTGAAGATGTGGGCCTGGCTGATCCGTTGGCCCTGGTGGTGGCTGAAGCTGCGGCTCGTGCGGTGGAATTCGTCGGTCTGCCTGAAGCACAATTGAACCTGGCTCAAGCCGTGGTGCATCTCGCCACTGCGCCGAAATCGAATCGGGTTGCCTTAGGAATTTGGGCGGCGATGGCCGATGTGCAAGAACGAAGCGCCAGTGAAGTGCCGCTCCATCTTCGTGATGCCCATTACAAGGGCGCGGCCAAACTGGGCCACGGTAAGGGTTACCTCTATCCTCACGATGCGCCCGACGGTTGGGTTCCGCAGCAGTACCTTCCCGATGATCTCGTCGACCGCCGATATTACGAGCCATCCCAACACGGACATGAAGCAAAAATTGCCGCCCGTTACCGCCGGATCGAAACCCCCGAGGCGAACCCGTCGCAGGACTAATCGGCTGGTGCCGGAGCGCGTCCGTGGCGCGGTCTGAGGTTGAACCGAGCCTGCTCGCAAGGGTGAGCTCTTCATGCCCTGCAAACCAAAACGCTTGAGCCGTTCGAGTTTGTGCGTGCAAAGCAGGTGGAACGCAGTTGGGAGTAGCGTCGAGACATGAGTTGGTTGGGTTGGGTTGCCGTGGCGATTTTTGTTGTGCTGGCTTTGGTTGTGCTGGTGTTGTACAAAGCGGTACGAGTGTTGGGCCGAACGGTCGACGAACTCGTGGTGGGCCTCGATCACATGCGTTCACAAACACTGCCGCTGCTGCAAGAAACCCGTAGCGCGTTGAAACGCTCGGAAGGTTCGGTCAAAAAAGCCGATGCCCTGCTCGACGTTGCGACCTCACTCACCTCCACGGCAGATTCGGCAACGCGTTTGGCCTACCGTGTGGTCACCAACCCGTTTGTGAAAGTGCTCTCGTGGTTCACGGGAACCAAAGCCGCAGCTTCACGACTTCGCATGGCCGTTGAACCCGATGGCCCCGTCGTCAAACGGATACAACGAGCAGACGAATCAGTGAAGCGCACCAAACGACGCCGTAACTCCATCGAAACCAACAGCAAAGAAGTTCCCGACCGGCCACAGCTGGATCGGTAACGCAGGGAAGCCACCGTTTTGCTTTCGAATGAGGCAAGATGGAAACGTGTTTACGCGACTGATCTGGTGGACAACCGGTGCTGTAATGGGCGCTGGCGGCTCGCAATGGGTACAACGCAAGGTGAAGGAAACGGTGCAAGCCAAAGTGGCACCGTTGCTACCTGGTGCTTTTGTTGACACGGTGACCACCAAGGCCCGCTCAATCAGCACCAACACCGCGCAAACCGTCCGCACCGCAGTAACCGATGGTCGCTTCGCCTCTAAAACCCGCGAAGCCGAACTCCGCACCAAACTCGAAAACCGCCGAACCCGCCAAAAAACCAAGGTTTGACGGGCGTTTCGGGTTCAAGCGGCGGTCCAGAAGCTCAAAATCTGGGCCTGGGTTGGGGGAATTGGGCCGGTAGAGTGTACGGACCATGTCTACGCCTGTGCTTCCGTCGCCTCCTAAGACCTCGAATGATCTTCGTCGTGCGTTTCTCGATTACTTCGCCGGCAATGGGCACAACGAGGTGGCGTCGGCCAGTTTGATCCCGTTTGACCCCACGGTGTTGTTCACGGTTGCGGGCATGGTGCCGTTCAAGAGCTACTTCACGGGCGATGAAACTCCGCCGTTTAAGCGGGCCGTTACGTCGCAGAAGTGTGCCCGTGCCGGTGGCAAGCACAACGACCTCGACGATGTGGGCCGCACCGCTCGACACCTCGTATTTTTTGAAATGCTCGGCAACTTCAGCTTTGGTGATTACTTCAAGCGCGATGCCATCAAGTTCGCTTGGGAATTCGTAACCAAGGTGCTGCAGTTCGACACCTCCAAGCTTTGGGTAACCGTGCACTACACCGATGAGGAAGCCGAAAAACTGTGGCTTGAACTCACCGACATGCCCATCGAGCGCATCCAGCGTCTTGGAGACAAGGACAACTTTTGGCAGATGGGCCCAACCGGCCCTTGCGGTCCGTGCTCCGAGATTTACATTGACCGTGGACCCGAATACGGTCCCGAGGGTGGGCCGCTGAATCCAGAGGCTGAAGCTCGTTACTTAGAGTTTTGGAACCTTGTGTTCATGCAGTTTGATCAGGCCGAAGATGGTACGCGTACTTCGCTTCCCAAGCCATCGATCGATACCGGTGCTGGCCTTGAGCGAATTCTGTGCCTTCTCCAAGATGTAGAAGCCGTTTGGGAAACCGACCTTATGGCCCCAATCATCGCCAAGGCACGCGAACTCACCGGTGCTAGCTACATCGTCGGCGACTACCAAGATCCCGACTCGTTCTCGCTTCGTGTCTTGGCCGAACACGCTCGCTCCGGCGCCATGCTCATTGCCGATGACGTCTTCCCCTCCAACACCGGCCGCGGCTATGTGCTCACCCGCATTTTGCGCCGGGCAATCCGCCACGCCTATCGCCTTGGTGTGAAGCGCAATATTCTCCCTGAACTTATGAACGTTGCTATCGACGTGATGACCGACGCCTACCCAAACGTCACCGTCCGTCGCGCCCACATCCTGGCCGTGGTGAGCCGCGAAGAAGAGCAATTTCGTAAAACCCTTGAGCGCGGTTCCATACTGCTTGATAGCGAACTAGCCAATGCGGCCGGTGGGGAGACCGCTGTGCTCAGTGGGGACGTGGCTTTCGAGTTGCACGACACGTTCGGTTTCCAGTTGGAACTCACCCGTGAGATTTGTGCCGAGCGTGGCGGCAGCGTCGACGAAGAACGCTTCAACGTGCTGATGGATGAGCAGCGTGACCGCGCTCGTGCTGCCCGCAAAAACTCGGCCACCCCAAAAGAGCTAGCCAAGCAATACCGCGAAATCCAAGATGCCAATGGGCAGACCGTGTTCGTCGGCTACAGCGAAAACCGTGTCGACGATGCCCGCGTGCTTGGCGTTGTAGAAATCGAAGGCGGTGCACCCGGGGCCGTCGAAGTGTTCCTTGATCGCACCCCGTTCTACGCCGAATCCGGCGGACAAATGGGCGACACCGGCGAACTGCTCAGTGCTACGGGCAAGCTCATCGTTACCGACACCACCTACGCCGTTCCGGGCCTTACCCGTCATGCTGGCATCCTCACCGGTACCCTGGTTGTTGGCGACATGGTCAGTGCACAGATCAATGTAGAAGGGCGCGACGCCACCCGCAGAAACCACACCGGCACCCACCTTCTGCACTGGGCATTGCGGCAGGTGCTGGGAGAGCACGTCAAGCAGGCTGGATCACTCGTCGGCCCCGATCGTTTGCGATTCGACTTCAGTCATTACGACTCGGTCACCCCAGCGCAGATTCTCGAAATCGAAAATCTGGTCAACGACGTAGTGCTTACCGCTGCGACCGCCGAAAATCCTGAAGTAACCAAGGCCGAAGCTGAAGGAATGGGTGCCATTGCCTTCTTCGGGGACAAGTACGGCGAAAAAGTACGCGTACTGAAGGCTGGACCATCGTTGGAGTTTTGTGGTGGAACCCATGTAAGCAATGTTGGCCAAATTGGTGCCGTGAAGATTCTCGGTGAGAGTTCAATCGGTTCGAATCTGCGCCGTATTGAAGCTTCCACGGGTACGAACACGATCACTCGCTTGCGTGCCGATCAAGGCTTGCTTGATGGCGCTGCTGGGATGCTCAAGGTCAAAGCAGAAGAGTTGGGCGATCGGATCGCCAAGTTGCTGGAAGAGCGCAAAGGTCTTGAACGCGAAATCGAGCAGCTCAAGAAGGCCGCGGCCGGTGGACGTGCAGCCGAGTTTGCCGCTCAGGCCGAAAACGGTGTGGTGGTCGCCGAAATCGAAAACCTCGACCGTGACACCCTCCGCGATTTGGCCCTCGCCATTCGTGACATGCCTGGTATCCGTGCCGTGATTCTCGGCTCGGCTCCGGCCAACGGGGGAGTGGCTTTAGTAAGCGCAGTTACCAAAGACTCCGACTTGCATGCTGGTGAGCTGATTGCCGATGCCGCTAAAACTATCGGTGGCGGCGGCGGGAAAGCTCCTGATCTGGCCGTCGCTGGTGGAAAGAAACCCGAAGGCCTCACCGAAGCCCTCGTGCAAGCTCGCAAAGCTGTGGGCCTGTAATCCGTGGCGAGAGCCTTAGCGTTGGATCTTGGCAGCAAACGCATTGGCGTAGCTTCAAGCGACACCACCCGAACCTTGGCCAGCCCGGTCACAGTGTTGGAGCGACGGGGTAACCACGCAGCTGATCACAAGGCCATCGCGGACATCATTGCTGAGTACGAACCCGATGTCCTCGTGGTTGGATTGCCGCTTTCCCTCAACGGGGCCGAAGGGCACGCCACCAAGTTGATCCGCGACGAAGTCGCCGAGATGGCGTTGACCTTCCAAATCCCCATCGTTTTGCAAGATGAGCGTTTCTCGACCGCCACGGCGCATGCCTCGATGAAGGAACGCAAAATGAACGAGAAAGATCGTCGCAAGGTGGTCGACAAAGTCGCTGCGGCGGTACTTCTCCAAGCGTGGCTGGATCGAGAGCTTTACCAGGCTCGGGTTGTTGCTGAAGCTGCCGGGAAACTGCCGATTGCCGAGGATTAAGGACCAGTAACACACGCCGCCCAGACTCCAAAGCGTTTGCCAATGAGCTTGGACTGGGTGAATGGTGTACTTCCTCCGCCGGGAGTCGTGCGGCCAAGTAACCTCTGGTACACGAACACGAGACGGGAACGAACCGCTTCGTCGGTGCCAACTCGGTTAACTCACGTTATAAGCAGCGAAGGACTTCCTACATGAGCGACCAGAGCGGAACTGGACCCAACGGAGAACGCAACAACGGTCAGGGGACCACATCAAACCTGCTGCCAAACCAGCAGCAGCCAAACCAGCAGGCAAGCGCGGGCGGGAACAACTGGCAAGAGGATTGGAACAAGACGGAAAAATGGTCGGCGGAGGATGACTGGAGCGCCAACGCGCCTCGTCCCCCCGAAGACCCCTTCGATAGAGGTTGGTACTTCGAAACCGAGAGTGCGGCGCCGGGATCCTCAAAGACTCAAAACGGGGAAACCAACCCCTACGGTTCACAAAGCCAACAAAGCGCGCCTGGCCAGCAAACCGCTCCAGGCCAAAATCAGCGGTCTAGCGAAGGGCGAAACTCCGCCACACCGCAGTACCGAATCCCTGAACAAGACAGCCGTGTCATTGGTAAGCAATCAGGCAAGGAACGCAGGAACACCGCAGCGATCGTAGAAACCGATGACGACCTGTATGACGAAGCCTTCCCCGCGCCGCGCCGGGGCCGAGGGTTTATTGCGTTTCTGATTGTTATGGGGCTCTTCGCTGGTGCGGCACTGTACGGCGCCAATTGGTACCGCAACGAAGTAACACCGTCAGGTGGCCCCGGTGAGGTGGCCGAGGTGGTTATCCCGTCAAATACTTCAACGGCCGACATCGGGCAAATACTGCATGCACAAGGCGTGGTCGGGAACGCCAGGTTGTTTCGTTTCTATGCTCAATTCAAAGGGAAAGGCGGGTTCGAAGCCGGGAAGTATTCCTTTCGCAAGAATTCGTCGTTCGACGATGCACTGAAAATTCTTACGCTCGGCGCACAGGTCCCGGAAACATCGAAACTCACGATTCCTGAGGGTTTCCGCATGGAACAAATTGGTCAACGGATTCAAGAGAAAGTCCCGAATCGAACGGCGCAAGGCTTTATCGATGTGGTCCTTTCCGGAAAAATTCGTTCGGTTTACCAACCTTCAGACCAGCCAAATCTTGAGGGGTTCTTGTTCCCTGATACCTACACGGTTGGTTTGGATGACGATGAGGCGACCCTAGCCACGCGGATGGTGGAAACCTTTGATCAGGTAGCCGATGAAGTGAAGCTGGGCGATTCCATGGGCAAAGTGGGCATCAAGCCATACGAGGCGCTGATCGTGGCCTCGCTCATAGAGGAAGAGGCCAAGCTTGACTCTGATCGAGCCAAAATTTCGCGGGTCATTTACAACCGCCTCAAGACTGGCGTTGCGCTCCAAATCGATGCAACGATCATTTATGGACTCGGTGGCGGAATCACCCGAGTGCTCAATGAGGATCTGAAGAAGGACGGCCCGTTCAATTCCTATACCCGCAAGGGATTGCCTCCATCTCCGATCACGAATCCGGGGAAGGAATCAATGGAAGCGGCGCTAAATCCTGAGGTGGGAAATTGGCTCTACTACGTGGTGACCACACCCGATGGTGCGCACTCCTTCGCCACGACCTACAAGCAACACTTGGCCAACATCAAACTCGCCAAGGCCAACGGCGTCCGTTAGCCCAGCCCGCTTTCGCCGGACCCTTTTACCGAATCCTTTTTACTGAACGCATCCCGATGATCAACCAGCGCACGATACCTACCCGGTGCACTACCTCTCCGTGCATGGCAACTACGCGCACGAGGGCCACAACTGCTGAGCGCCCCAGGATCATGACGCCACCCCCGTTCGCCCAAAGCGACACGCCGAAGATGATGAAAAGGCACCAATGATCACTGGCTCAACCAAAGTGGTCGGTGTCATTGGGGACCCTGTTGGCCACTCGTTTTCGCCAATCGTGCATAACGCCGCGTTTGCCGCTCTGGGTCTCGATTGGGCGTACGTGGCGTTCCCTGTTGCTGCGGCATTGGGTTCGCAAGTGGTTTCTGCAATGAAAACTCTGGGGTTGCGTGGGCTTTCCGTCACCACGCCCCACAAGAACTCTGTAGCTGCCTCGGCCGACGAAATCTCGAACGATGTCGTGTTGTTGGGTGCCGCGAATACCTTGCTACGCCTTCCCGATGGGCGGGTTCGGGCTGAAACTACCGACGGCATTGGTTGCGTTAGCGCGTTAGTCCAGGGCGGTTGCGACGTGGCCGGGAAACGATGTGTGGTGCTGGGTGCCGGTGCTGCTGGGCGGGCCGTAGTTTTGGCTCTCGCCCGAGCTGGCGCGGAGGCGATTGTGGTGATCAACCGCGATCCCAAACGAGCCGAAGCTGCAGCCGAACTTGGGCGTCGGGTTGGGGTGCAAACGTTGGTTGGCGATGCTCGTGCGGTGTTGCAGAGCGATTTGGTGATCAACGCAACTTCGGTGGGACTGGGGGCAGGGGTGGATGATCCTGAGGCATTGCTACCTGAAGTTGCCCTCCTCGAATCTGGACAGTTCTTTCACGATCTCACATACCATCCCCTCGAAACAGCGATGATGCGCCAAGCCTCCGAACGAGGCGCAGTAGTGATTGGTGGTCTTGGCATGCTGGTCAACCAGGCCGCAGCGCAATTTGAATTTTGGACGCAATCCAAAGCGCCGCTCGACGCGATGTTGGATGCTGTGCGCACGGAGTTACTTCGCCGTTCCGCAGAGAAGTAGCTTCAGAGCTTAAGTTTCAGCGCATAGGTCACAACCAGAAGGCTCCCGCAATAGGTTCAGTGAACGAACCAAATCGGACAAAGCTTCGAAGAATTTACCCCGTGACTCACCCAGCAACTACTGGTAACTATGCGAAGTAGTTGACCAGTACCTCTGCTGCTCGATCCACTTGCTCAGCCGTCACGTCAAGGTGGGTTACAAAGCGAAGACGGTACAGGCCAGTGGCCAGAATCCCGTGCTGGGCCAGGTGCGTTTCTAAGCCTGCGGCCCTTTCTTTGGCTCGGCCTTCAAGAGTTACAAACACGATATTGGAATGAATCGGATCAACCACAGCCCCTTTGACCTGGTTGAATGCGGCTCCGAGGCGTTGTGCGAGAGCGTGGTCATCGCTGAGTCGGCCAATATGATTGTCGAGGGCGAAGGTTGCTGCTGCGGCCAAGAATCCGGCTTGTCGCATCCCCCCACCCGTCATTTTTCGTAACCGCACGGCCTTGGCGATCAGTTCTTTGGAGCCACATAACGCGGAGCCAATAGGCGCTCCCAACCCTTTGCTGAAACACACGCTGACGGAATCGAAGCACTGCGCAATCCGGTGGGCTTCTCGAATTGCAGAAGCAGAACCAGTCTCGTTGGAAAGCGCCGCCTGCGCCACGGCAGCGTTGAAGATGCGGGCCCCATCGAGATGGGTGTTGAGCGCGCGGCTTTTGGCCAGCGCCGTAGCTTGCTCTACATAGGCCATTGGCAGGAGCTTTCCGCCGATGGTGTTTTCCAAACAGAGCAATCGCGAGATGGCGTAATGGGCATCGTCGGGTTTGATGGCCGCTTCGATGGCCGCGAGGGGGATTGAACCGTCGGGATTGTTTTCGAGTGGTTGTGGTTGCACGCTTCCCAGCACTGCCGCACCGCCGCCTTCCCATCGATAGGTGTGGGCGCCCTGTCCCACGAGGTACTCGTCGCCCCGTTGGCAATGCGCGAGGATGGCACACAAATTGCTTTGGGTTCCCGTCGGCATAAAGAGGGCGGCTTCGAATCCCAGCATGGCCGCAATTTTGTCTTGCAACTCATTGACGCTGGGGTCGTCTCGGTACACATCGTCACCGAGCGGGGCGGCCATCATGGCGGC
The DNA here is from genome assembly GCA_043718695.1 of Acidimicrobiia bacterium. Lineage (GTDB taxonomy): Bacteria > Actinomycetota > Acidimicrobiia > Acidimicrobiales > JANYDT01 > JANMZO01. The sequence goes on from JAYSVF010000233.1 coordinate 18,183, forward strand.
ACGCATAGCTTCGGTGGGTTGCGTTACGGTGTCGCTGCGAAGGTCAATTTGGCGAAGCGCTGGGGTGGGCACGAGAAACAGTTCAGCACAGCAGTCTCAGGCCGAATACTCGGAATCACCGCCAGATAGCCACTGAATCAGTGTTCAACCACCGCTATATCGTTACAAAATTTGCTCAAGGACACCGGGCAATAGGCCGAAAGACCTATGGTGTTGTTTGCAATGTCATCCCTTGGCACTTTTGGTTCCGGTACTCCGCTAGTAGCGGTTCTTGGCGTGGTTGGTCCCATGGTGCCAAGCATTTCGGGGCTGTTGCTCGGCTGTGTGGTTGGCTTGATCTTGGCTCCGCTGGTTTCAGTGCTCACCTCCCGGCCTCCGTTGTTGAGTGCCACAGAGATGCCGGGCATTCCATTTCGTTGCGATGCATGCCGCGAACAGCTTTCGATCGCTGACAGTTTACCAATCGTTTCGTTTTTGGCTTTGGGTGGGAAATGTCGGCACTGCAAAGCCCCGATTAACCGGTGGGACCTTGGTGCAGAAATCCTTTCCATTGCGCTGTGTGGCTTGGTTGGTTGGCGTGTTGGTTTGCGTTGGGATCTGCCGGCGCATCTCGTGGTTGCCGCCATGGGTGCAACGGTGATTCTCGTTGATGCTCGGCTCCATAAGATTGCGACACGCTTGGTGTATCCCGTTGCTGTGGCGGTGGCCGTGCTGCTAGGTGTTGCCGTATTTGCCGACGGTTCAGCGGGTTTTGCCCTGGGTGACCTTGGTCGTGCTTTCCTGTGCGGAATCGCGGCGTTTGTGTTCATTTGGACCTTGGGCATCATTTCGCCTGCGGGCATGGGCGACGGGGATGCGCGATTGGTGCTCTCGCTTGGCATGTTGTTGGGTTGGCATAGTTATCGGCTGAGTTACTTCGGTTTACTGATGGGCTTTTTGATGGGCTCAGTCTTTGGCGTGGCGCTCATCGTGATACGGCGTGGCAATCGGAAAACCCAGATTGCCTTTGGCCCGTATCTGGTAGCGGGAGCATTGCTGGTCGCGATTTGGCCGACCGCGTTTGGCTCAATAATGGCCTAACGAAGGGGTTTGCCTCTGCGGTGTCGGGCCTAGACTGTGAACGTGCTGCGCTACTTGACCGCTGGTGAATCTCATGGCCAGGCCCTTACGGTAATCGTTGAAGGCCTCCCTGCCGGTTTGGCAATCACCGTAGAAGAAATCCAAGCTGAGCTGGGTCGTCGTCGGCTTGGGTATGGCCGTGGGCCGCGGATGCGTTTTGAGCAGGATGAGGTCACGATTCTCGGTGGGGTTCGTCACGGCCGCACCCTTGGCTCGCCGGTAAGTATCCATATTGCCAACACTGAATGGCCAAAGTGGATGGAAGAAATGAGCCCGGCTCCTGGTTTCACGACAAAGCCACTTACTCAACCTCGCCCGGGGCATGCTGATCTCACGGGTATGCAGAAGTACGGATTTGTTGATGCCCGTGACGTCTTGGAACGGGCGAGTGCTCGCGAAACGGCCGCAAGGTGCGCCGCCGGGTCTTTAGCGAAGGCGCTGCTTGGGACCATTGGTACCGAGATCATCAGCCATGTGATTCAGATGGGTTCGGCTCGATCAAGTTCTGGTGAACGACCGGTTGCTGCTGATCTGGCTCGAGTCGATGAGTCCCCGGTTCGATGTTTTGAAACCGGTGCCGAAGAGGCCATGATTGCCGAAATCAAGGCCGCGGCAAAGGACGGCGATTCGCTCGGCGGCATTGTGGAAGTGCTTGGTTATGGCGTACCAATCGGCTTAGGAAGTCATGTGCATTGGGACCGCAAACTGGATTCGCTGTTGGCTGCATCGCTGATGAGTATTCAAGCGGTAAAAGGCGTCGAAATTGGTGATGGATTCGAAGTCGCCGGTCGCCGGGGCAGTGCTGCACATGATCCAATTGTTTGGGACGGCGTTGCCAATGTCTACCGGCGTGAATCGCATCTCGCGGGTGGTACCGAAGGCGGAATGTCAACGGGCGAATTGTTGGTGGCGCGAGTAGCGATGAAGCCCTTAGCCACACTGAATAAGCCAACGTTGGCTACGGTTGATATGGTCACTAAGGAAGCAACGGTGAGCTTCAAAGAGCGGACCGATGTGACTGCGGTGCCAGCGATGGGTGTAGTGGCC
>JAYSVF010000234.1:0-20345 GCA_043718695.1 Acidimicrobiia bacterium
CTTAGCATTGCTGAAGCGCTAAACCGCTTTGCTTTAGATTGTGGCGGGCAGGACAATATTGCCATTGCGCTGCTGCGGATGGGCCCACCGATCACGTCTTGGACTCGTAACAGCGAACGAGTGCCCAGAGCGGGTCAGGCGTTGCTTGCTGTTGCCACAAACGAATCAGTGCAGCCTGCCGAAACGCAGCATCAAAGCGAACCGACAGATCAAGCGCAATGGCCGGAACCGGCAGAAGAGGCAGGGGTGGTTCAACCATCTGACCGAGCGCAACCATCTCGAGAGGTTGAACCAACGCGTTCGGCTAAACCTGGCGAACAAGTAGCACAGCACAGAGTTATCAACGGGGCCGTTCAGGCCGAAACGCAACAAGGAGCCAGCCAATGACGGTCTTTCGGTCCGAGGTATACCAAAACGAGTTCGTAACCGATGGCGCAAACGAAATCAACGCCATCGTTACCGTTACCGCGGAAGGGGTGGTGTCTTCCAGCGCAGCGCTGATTGGCTCAACCGGCGCTTCGGTTGAATTGCTGGTGGTTGATTGTTCCGGCTCTATGGAGGGCGTGAAGCTTCGTGAAGCAAAGCGGGCCACGGCTGCCGCGATCGATGCGATTAACGATGGCGTTCGCTTTGCCGTCATTGCCGGATCGGATCGTGCCTATGCGCTCTATCCACCCGATGCACAACTTGCTGAATCCACCCCAGCATCTAGGGCTGCAGCAAAAGACTCACTACGCGTACTTAGGGCCGATGGTGGCACCCATATTGGTGAATGGCTCATTGCTGCCCGCACCCTCAGTGAGCAGGCGGCCGGTGGATCGGTGCATGCGATTCTGTTGACCGATGGCCGTATCGAAGGGGAGGCGTTCGAAACGTTTCTCCAAGCGCTCGATTCATGCGAGGGGGTCTTTTCTTGTGACTGCCGTGGCGTGGGAACGGATTGGGAAGTAGCCGAGTTGCGAAGGATCGCCGACAAATTGCTCGGTACGGTCGACATCATTGCCGAGCCCGAACTACTGGCTGAGGATTTCGCAGATTTAATGCGTCAATCAATGGCCAAGGGGGTGGCGAATGTTTCGCTACGTATTTGGGCGCCTCAAGGGGCGGAGGTGGTGTTTGTCAAACAAGTTTCTCCTCGGGTGGAGGATGTCAGTTCGAAGGCCGTGGTTTCTGGGCCATTGTCGAAGGACTATCCAACGGGTTCTTGGGCCAGCGAATCCAGGGATTACCACGTGTGCATACGGGTGCAGCCTGGGCCGGTTGGTACCGAGAAACTTGCGGGTCGAGCCAGTCTGCTCGTGGATGGCGAGATTGTTTCGCAGGGCTTGATCCGAGCAGTGTGGACTGATGATCATGCGCTCACCACCAAGATCGATCCTCAAGTCGCGCACTACACCGGTCAGGCTGAGCTGGCCAACGCAATCCAGCAAGGGCTCGAAGCGCAAAAGCAAGGTGATATCGATGTGGCTACTGCGAAGCTGGGCCGGGCGGTACAGCTAGCAAAGGAATCGGGCAACGAAGACACAATGAAGTTGTTGGCCAAAGTGGTTGATGTGCAAGATGCCGATCGAGGTACCGTTCGATTGAAACGCCAAGTGGAGATTGCCGATGCGATGGCTCTAGATACACGCTCGACCAAAACGGTCCGTACCAAAAAGGTCGGCGAGTGACATGCAATGCGCAAACGGTCACGATTCCGTAGCGATTGATTACTGCGATCAGTGCGGCGTGATGATCGAAGGCTCCGCCTTGTCACCAAATCCAGCGCCGGTCTTGGGTGCCGCAGCGCTTCCAGCATCAGTCATGGCTGTGATACCTGAACCCTCGGGTGCCCCGGCGAACAATCCATCTGGGCCAGGCGCAGGCGTATCGAAAGCCGCCGGGGCAGATGTGGCCACCACCGCTGGAACGTGCCCAAACTGTTCTGGAGTCAAAGATGGGTTCAGTATTTTCTGTGAAGACTGCGGGTACGATTTCGTAACCGGGATCGTGCCCGTCAATCGAAATTCCCCCGGCTCCACCTCACAAACGACACCCGCCAGTTCCCTCGCTCCAGGCGCATTGTCTTCTTTGGCCCAAACATCCGCGGTTGTGACGCATCAGGCCGGAACGTGGATGATCGTCGTCGCCACCGACCGGGCCCAGTTCGACCGAGTGGGAGATGCCACCGTGGTATTCCCCGTCGGCGTGCCCGATCGGGTTGTGGAGCTCACCGCGGATCGAGCGAGCATCGGGCGAAAAAGCACGTCACGCAACATCCATCCCGATGTTGACCTCTCGGCCGCACCGGAAGATGTGGCCGTGTCTCGTCAGCACGCAGAAATAGTACGGGCGACCGACGGTACCTTCACGGTGACCGATCTTGGTTCCTCCAATGGCACCTTTCTCAACGGTTCCGCTACCGCAATGTCACCGAATACGCCAATGCCCCTAGCTAACGGTGATTCGGTCTCGGTGGGCGCTTGGACCACTCTCACTCTGGTTTTGCCCTGACTAACCTCACCGTTGCCCCGGACCCTTGTCTGACCGTGGCCAAACCGTTGGTCTGCGGGAGGTTGCGCGCACACGCTAGCCTGTCCGCGTGTCTTATGAGGTCTCCACCCCGGTCTTTGAGGGCCCATTTGACCTGTTGTTGCATCTCATCGCCAAAGATCAGGTCAATCTCTCTGAGATCAGCCTTTCGAGCATTGTTGACGCGTTTGTGGTGGAAATCCAGAAAATGCAGACGCTCGATCTTGAGGTGGCGACGGAGTTTCTCCTCATTGCTGCCACGCTGATTGAACTGAAGTTACGCCGCTTGTTGCCCGAGCGAGCCAATGTGGACATGGATGAGGAGTTGGCGCTGTTAGAAGAGCGTGACCTGCTCTTGGCGAAGCTCTTGGAGTACCAAACGTTCCGTCATGCCGCTACGGCGCTGCGTCGGCTGGAAAACAAGGCCGCCCGTTCGTTTCCGCGAACCAACGTGGTTGAAGAGGGGTTTCACAATCTCACCCCGGATTTGTTGGCCTCCGTTACCCCAAATCAGCTCCGAGCCGCGTTTCTTCGGGCGCTAAATCGGGCCATGCTGCCCAAGGTCGAACCGAAAGTACGGCTCGATCACGTAACCGAAGTGCGCTTTACCGTGGCCGATGCGGTGAATGAGTTGGCCCAACAGCTGCCGCGAATGGGAACCGTTTCGTTTCGTGACCTCACCGCCGGAGCCAAAGAGCCACTCGAAATCATTGTGCGGTTTCTGGCCGTTTTGGAGCTGTTCAAACAGGGTTGGTTAACGGCGGAACAGCACGAGAGTTTTGGGGATCTCCGTCTCACGTGGCGAGCCAACGATGCCGAAGATGATGACTCGCCAGCGGCCCGTTTCCTCTCGGGGGCAACGGGTCCGGCGGTAATCAAAGCTGATTCCGAAGAGGAAGTTGAGGCGCGCAAGGCTGCCGATCGATCGTCACGTGCTTTGCTTGACGATGATGACCCTGATGCCGAAGAAGCCGAAGCCGATATTGACGCCGCGCTTGCTGCCGTGCAACTCGCCCGTATTTCTGGGGTCGATACCACGACGGATGAAGAACTCGACACGTATTTGCGCAACAGCGAAGCAAATGCTGCGCACGAAAACCTTGGCGATATGGAGGGCGATGGTTCTGATGCACAACCAGCGGTTGAACACGACATTGCCTTGGCCGACGAACCAAAGCCAGCATTTGTGAACTTCAGTGTTGACGACTACGAGGGATGAACCGATGAACCTGCGACTGGGAAGCCTGCAATGAACAACGAACAACCAATCGAAAACGATCCAAACTCTGACCCCGAAACTCTCCTTCGTGGAACCGTGAACGAGGCTGGCGTACAGGAAGACCGCGTCGAAGAAGCCGCCGTATCTGAACATGGAAGAGGCGAAGACGCGACCGATCCAGGTACAGCCAAGCCTGATGGACAAGCTGCGCCGAATGTTGACCGGTCTGACGTGACCGCTTCGCAAGTTGAGCAAGTCGAGCAAGTCGAGCAAGTTGAACAGTCAGCCGATGCCGGGTTGGAAGGTTCCGCTGTTGATCATCCTGACCAACTCGATTTGCAGGGCGGACCAGCCGACGAAGAGCTGTTCCGAGCGATCGAAGCAATTCTGATGGTGGCCGATGAACCAGTCACGCCGCAGTTGCTTGGCGAGTTGCTCGAAGTTGGCCCCGCACGTGCCGAATCATTGTGCAACAAACTCAACGAGCGCTTTACCGAGGAGAACCGCGGTTTCGTGGTCGCCCGGGTGGCCGGTGGGTATCGTTTCCAAAGTCATCCTGATTTGGCGGCCTATGTTGAACGTTTCGTGCTTGATGGTCAGGCGGCCCGGCTCTCCGCGGCAGCGATGGAAACCCTGGCGATCGTTGCGTACAAGCAACCGATTTCTCGGGCTCAGGTGGCAGCTATTCGTGGCGTGAATGTCGATGGGGTTATGCGGACACTGGTGCAACGCAACTATGTGGCCGAAATCGCAGTGGATCCAGGGCCGGGGCAAGCAACACTGTTTGGCACCACGTCGTTGTTTTTGCAAAACCTTGGGCTCGATTCGATTGCGCAACTGCCGCCGCTAGGGGATCTCGTGCCTGGCGCCGAAGTGATGGAAGCGCTCGAAGCCTCGTTGCGGGTGGACAGCGAGACGGGCAGAATGACCCGTGGAACCGGTGCGGGCCTCGATGGTAATCCCACCGAGGTACCGATTGGTTTAGCGCAGGAGGCTGGCGAAACACTCCTTGATGATCGGCTTTCTGCTGTAGCCGATGAGGTCGCCGAGGGCGAAGAATTGTTCGACCTCGAAACCCTCGATTCCGCAATCATTGATTCTGCGTTGAATGATCTGGTGCTCGCTGATTCTGCAAGGGTGGAATCAGTAACTGCGAATTCTGTCGTCGGTGAATTTGCAATCCCGACCGCAATTTCCGATTCTGAGCTGCAAGCCGCTAACGAACTTGTTGATGGCGATCCCAGCAACGAGAACGAATGAGCATGGATGGGGGAGACCCCAGCCGGTTCGATGGCGATAACGAAACCAGTGAAGAAGATCTTTGGGACGAAACCAGCCCCGAGTTTGATTCTGAATGGGACGCCCCCGATGCCGATGTTCAAATCGAAGGTGACGATGGTGAGCCCGACCCGCAACGGGTGGTAGAGGCAGCGCCAAGAACCGATCCAAACCAGCGCGCCAACAATGCGGCCAACCAGAAGACCATCGACGAGATGTTTGATTTTCTCCCTGGACCCCAACACACCGGCGACGGTGAACGGCTGCAAAAAGTGTTGGCACGAGCGGGAGTGGGAAGTCGACGAGTGATCGAAGATTTGATCACCGCCCGGCGTATCAAGGTGAACGGTGAGATTGCGGTTCTCGGTCGCCGAGTCGATCCAGATAAGGACCGTATAACCGTTGATGATGCCCCCGTCGGCACGAAAACCGGTTTGGTTTACTACCTGCTGAACAAACCAATCGGTGTGGTCACTACTGCGTATGACCCACACCAAAGACCTACCGTGATGGACCTCGTGCCAGAGGAACCCCGGGTGTTTCCTGTTGGCCGTCTCGATGTTGATACTGAGGGTTTGTTGCTGCTCACCAATGACGGCGAGCTGACCTTTCGGCTCACGCATCCTTCCTATGGGATCAAAAAGGAATACGTTGCCGAGGTGCGCGGTGAGCCTTCGCAAGCAGCGATTCGGGCTTTGCGAAACGGGATTGAACTCGAAGACGGGATCACCGCTCCCGCTGAAGTGAACATGATTGCGCCCAATGCCGTACGCATCGCCATTCATGAGGGCCGTAATCGTCAGGTGCGGCGCATGCTTGAAGCCGTCGGCCACCCGGTGATTCGTTTGGTACGTGTACGTATTGATCGTTTGGCTGATCGTCAGCTTCCCCCAGGCCGTTGGCGCGAACTTACTCCGGGCGAATTGGCTTCACTTTCTGAGGCGGTTGCCGGCGAACCCGATCGGATCCCCAGGGTGAAACCCGAACGCCCAATGGAACGCCCAAGCCGCCGAGTTGATGGCAAGGCTCCCGAACGAGCACCCCGCCACGAACCCCGCTCCCGCTTCGACCGTTAGATTCCGGCGGGCTACTTCAGAGCCGCCGGGGGTCTGCTTCCAGGTTTGAAGTAGGTCATTCGACCCTTTCTGTCGTTTCACAACTGAAGGGGCTTTCAGTTACGGTGCGTGCTTGTTACGGTGGACCCATGCCTGAACATCCTAGTGTTGAAGACCTCGCGATTGCTGTCGCTGCCGATCCCCATCGACGGTCGTTGCGTATTGCTTTGGCCAGCGCGCTACTCGATTCAGGCGATGCCACCGAAGCCATGACCCACATCCGGTTCGTGCTCGATGCGCACCCCAGTGACATCGAAGCCCTCGGTATCGGCGCCATGGCTGCGGCGTTGAGTGGCGATCAAATGGCCTCGGATGCTTATGCCGGGGCACTCCGTATGGCTCAGTTGCGCCCAGGTCTCGTGAATTCCGAAGCCCCCGGCCAACGCCAATTGGGTTCCCGAGGTGCCGCCGTCACTATCCCGCTTATCTCCTTCATTGATGTTGAGGGCGCAACGGAGGAAAAGCGTCGGCTCGAACACCTTGTGGTGCAACCATTCCGGTTTCGCAAGCAACATCCCGAACGCATTCCAACGGGCACGATTCTGTATGGTCCGCCATCGGTCGGTAAGGCGCAACTCGCAACGGCACTCGCAGGCGAGCTTCACCTCAGCTTGGTGTCGGTCGACCTTGCCACCATCTGTGATCCGTGGGGTATGCCGGCCGCTGGCGCCATTACCGAGGCGTTCAACCTGGCCGAAGAGCAGGGTCCTTCACTGCTGTTCATGGATCACCTCGAAGCCGTTACCCACCGACGTTTACGCTACGTACCAGGCGGTCGCGACCGTTTGGCTGAGCTGGAAGCTGCGATTGATCGCCATGACCCAGCCAAAGTCTTGCTGCTCGCCGCCAGTTCTGCACCGTGGATGATCAACGCCTCTTTGCGATCCAAGGGGCGTCTCGATCAGCTCGTGATGGTTGGAGCACCCGATGTGGAATCACGCATGGCCGCCATGGAACGAGCACTTCGGGCCCGCTCGCTGCAAACCAACGCCGATCTGCGAGCCATTGCCCGCACCGCCGAGGGACTATCAAACGAAGACTGTCGAACCCTCGTCGCGCATGCCGCCACGTTTGCCTTGGCCGAATCGGTTGACCGCAACGCCGTAGTAACCCTGCGTGACGAACACTTTCGCCGGGCCCTCGTCGAAACCCCCCGCTCGGCCAAGGCATGGTTTGACATGGCCTATAACTTCCCTGAATTCATGGACGATTCAACGGCCTTTGACCCGCTGTTCGATTACATCCGTCGTCACGTTCGCCGGTAGCAGTTCACCGTATTTGCCAACTGTTTGCCCCCAAAACCTTTCCTGAGCGGTAAGTCTTCGAATGCGTGGTGGCGAATTGTGTCGGGCCAGTAGGCTCAATCCCCGTGTCTGACGCCTCCGCCCACAAACCCGTTGTTCCCGCCGGACGGGCCGTAGTGGTTGGCGCCGGGCTCATGGGTGGCAGCGTAGCCATGGCCTTGCGGACGCAGGGGTGGCACGTAAGTGGCGTAGATACCAAGGAGGGCGCGGTTGCTCGGGGCATTGAGCTGGGTGCTTTCGATGCGGCCGGTCCTGATGCCACCGCAGAGCTCACCTTCATTTGTACGCCTGTGCTGAGCGTTGCGGCTCTCGTTGAATCTGCACTCGCCGATGGTGGCATCGTGACCGATATCGGCAGCGTAAAACACCCGATTGTTTCGTTGATCAACAACCCACGTTTCATCGGCGGACACCCCATGGCGGGATCGGAACTGGCAGGAATAGATGGCTCAACGGCCACGATGTTCCAAGGCCGAACCTGGGTGCTCACGCCCACCACCAACACCGACGCCGATGCCTACAGTCGCCTCCACGCCGTAATCTCCTCGCTCGGGGCTTTGGTGGTTTCGGTTGATCCAGCCCGTCATGATGAAATCGTCGCGGTGGTTTCCCATGTGCCCCATCTGGCCGCTTCCACACTTATGGGTGTTGCTGCTGATGGCGCCGAAGAACATGCGGCGATGTTGCGGTTAGCGGCCGGTGGATTTCGTGACATGACACGTATCGCCGCTGGGCACCCACGGATTTGGATTGATATCTGTGCGGGTAACCGCGTAGCCATTGTTGACGTGATGAACCGCTTTATCGATGAGCTTTCCGCCATGCGTGATGTGGTTGATCGCGGTGATCTCGTGGAGCTACATGACCGTTTGGAACGCGCCCGAGTGGCCCGGATCAATCTGCCAGTCGGCGCTCCTCCTGCCGAAGACCTTGCCGAAATACGCGTACCAATTCCTGACCGCCCAGGCTTCATCGCCGAAGTCACCACATTGGCCAGCGAGCTCGACGTAAACATTTACGACATCGAAGTCACCCACTCCATGGAGGGCGGAGCCGGTGTGCTGGTACTGATCGTGGCTAGTAAGTATGCAGATCTTTTGCGGGGCGGTTTGATGGCCCGCAAGTTCCGTGCTTCAGTCACCAAACTTGAACCAGAGCCAGCCGTTCATTTCGAGCAATCCGCATCATGAGCGCCGCAGAACCAACAAATTCTTTGTTGTCCGGATCGGCGCAGCTTCTCGACCTCAGTGATCCGTATGTAATAGTGCCCTTTGGTGGCCCGATCAACGCACGGGTTCGCCCCCCGGGATCAAAGAGTTTCACCAACCGAGCGCTTTGTGTTGCCGCGTTAGCTCGTGGCACTTCGGTGTTGCGGGGCGTATTGTTTTCTGATGATACCGAAGCAATGCTGGGCTGCTTAGACGCCCTGGGTATAGCCACCGTCATCGATCGCCAAGCTTGTACCGTTTCGGTTACCGGTTGCGGTGGTACCCCCAACGTTGATGGCGTTTCGCTCTTTGTACGCCAATCCGGCACCACCGCACGATTTGTGGTCCCACTCGCTGCACTTGGCCATGGAACGGTCCTCATCGACGGGCACGAACAAATGCGCGCCCGTCCTAACGGTGACTTGGTCGATGGTCTTCGTCAACTCGGTGTCCGCCTGGAATCCCAATCGTCTCTGACCGAAATCGCCGGTGGACTACCAATTCGTATGGACGCAGCAGGTGTCGCTGGTGGGGCGGTTACAGTCGCTGGGAACGTCTCCAGCCAATACCTTTCTGGGCTCTTACTGTCAGCTCCCTGCTTTACAAACGGTCTCGATGTAACGGTGGTGGGGGAGTTGGTTTCACAACCCTATGTGGACATGACAATAGCCACGATGCGAGCCTTTGGCGCTACCGTCGAAACGATGGGCTACGACCGGTTCATCGTTGCGCCCGGTGGATATGGTTCGTGTACCTACGACATCGAGCCTGATGCGAGTGCGGCTTCTTACTTCTTTGGCGCCGCAGCAATCTGTGGCGGACGAATAACGGTGGAAGGACTTGGCTCCTCAGCCATCCAGGGTGACATCGCCTTTGCAGCGATTCTCGGTCAAATGGGCGCAACCATCGAGCAAAGCTCCACCGAAACCACCGTGACTGTGGAATCGCAACTGACCGGAATCAACGTGGATATGGCCGATTGTTCCGATACCGCCCAAACCCTTGCCGCTGTTGCCGCCTACGCGAAGGGGCCAACTTCTATCCGGGGTATTGGCTTCATACGGTTCAAGGAAATCGATCGGGTAAGCGCCGTTGTAACCGAAATGCAACGGAGCGGCGTTGGAGCGCAACACGATCCTGATGGGTTCACCATCTTCCCAGCTGTACCCAAAGCATGCGTGATCGAAACCTCGAACGACCACCGCATGGCCATGAGTTTTGCCTTGCTCGGTCTTGGCGCACCGGGGATAGCCATTGCTGATCCCAGTTGCGTGCGCAAAACCTTCCCCGATTTCTTTGCTGTGCTCGAATCACTCCGCCCAAGATCGACCGCTGGCTCTGGATCAGTTTCCAATCTGCGCTCGATCGCACCCCCTGCGCCGTAAGCGAGAATTGTTCCGTCCCAATGAGTAGCGAAATGACCACTGACATGGATGCAAACTCCTCAACACCAAACGTTTCTACCGCGAGATCCTCTATGGTGAGATCCTCTATGGTGAGCTCCTCAACAGCTAGCCCGAGAAGCCTCGGATCTGGGCTGCCGGTCGTTGCGATCGATGGAGTGCTCGGATCCGGGAAAACTACCGTGGCGCAACGTCTTGCTTCACGATTGGGATTGCAATACCTCGACACCGGCGCTATGTACCGCAGCGTTGGCTTGGCTTGTATGTGGGCAAACGTTCCATTTTCCGATGAACAAGCCGTGACGGCAATTGCTAAAGCTGCCGACATTGATGTGCGCAGTGATGCCGATGGGGTGCAACAGGTGCGGCTCAACGGCGATGATGTCACAAGCGAAATTCGAACTCCAGAAGCAGCGCGGGGCGCCTCAACTGTGGCCACGATTGTGGGGGTTCGAGCGGCGCTGGTTGCCCAGCAACGAGCCTGGGGAAACCGACACGGGGGCGGGGTTCTCGAAGGCCGCGATATCGCCACGGTGGTTTTCCCTGATGCGCCGGTAAAGATTTACCTCACGGCTTCGGTAGAAGAACGAGCCCGGCGCCGACACGCCGAGCAACTACATCGAACCCTCGAAGAAGTTGCGGCCGATTTGGCCTGGCGAGATGGGCAGGATTCAACCCGATCCGCCGATCCCCTTCGAGTTGCCGACGGGGCCACCGTGGTCGATACCACCTCACTCACGCTCGAAGAAGTAATTGACCGTTGCGTGACTATCGCTCGGGAACAATTTGTCGCGGCCGGAGTTTCGATCCCTGCACAACAAACGTCAAGGGACTCCAGCCAACTCAGTACTGGTGCATCGTCGCCAACGCACCATGAACCGCTGCTGGCAAGTTCTGAGCAGACGACTGATCCTTCGGGGGCTACACCATTGAGGTCTGAGGTCGTCGCCCCTTTCGAAGCGCTCGCTGGTGGCGCAACAGCAGTAGCTGAGTTGGATCGTCAGGGCACCATGCCAGAGCTTCCGCAATCTGCTTCAGGAGAACGGGTGACGCGAACACCGGCGGTGGCTGCCCAGTACCTCGCAACGCGGAATGAGAAAATTCTGTGGTGGATTGCTCGCACTCTGGTTCTCGGCTTTAGCAGACTGTATTTTCGGGTCACCTTTGAGGGTCTAGAAAACGTCCCGAAAACTGGCGCATACCTGGTGTGTCCAACGCACCGGAGCAACGTTGACAGCTTTGTGGTTCTCGGCCTCACCAAACGCCGGATCCGTTTTCTCGCCAAAGAAGAAATGTGGAAACTGTCCTTCGTGCACCCCTTGTGGGATGCCCTTGGTGGAATCAAAGTGGAGCGCGGCTCGACCGATCGTGAATCAATGAAGCTCTGTATGGCGGCTCTTGCTTCTGGAGAACCGCTCGCGGCTTACCCTGAAGGAACCCGCCGAGAAGGCCCTGTCGTTGAGGGACTCTTCGATGGCCCGGCTTATATGGCGCTCAAAGCTGGTGTTCCCATCGTGCCCCTTGGGATCGGTGGCTCAGCTCTCGCCATGGGACGGGGCGACAAGTTCCCAAAGCCGAAACACATTCACGTGGTCATCGGAAAACCCATCAACAACCCGCCTTCGGATGAGACTGGCCGCAAACACATACGCGCGCTTACCGCTGAATTGGCAACGTCATTGCAAGGGCTGCTTGACGAAGCGCAACAAAAGGCCTAACTCAGCTGCGCTACGCCGAGGCGAACGAGCGGGGTTTGGAGAAAACCGCTCGCAGCTTTGCTTCAAAGTGTTCTAGCGGCAAGGTGTCGTAGCTGGGGTCGAAGGCTTTTTGATCCCACTCATCGGCAAACTTCGCAGCCAACTCAAACGAGGGATGATCTGCGTACTTATCACGAGCATTTGCGTCCATCCCAAAGTGGGCATAGTAATGCTTGCCTTGGAAATCCTGGTGGGCTTCGATCATGAAGTGCACCTCGGGCCGTACATAGGGCTTGAGAATCGATGCGGCTATGGCCGGATGGTTCGGGACACTAATGGCCTTACCAATGTCGTGGCACAGCGAAGCGATCACCACTTCATCATCAGCACCCGCTCGTTCTGCCATCGTTGCGGTTTGCAAGCAGTGGGTGAGCTGATCGGTTACGAAGCCATCGGTAATGGAGCTCAGTGATTCGAGCAGCATGATGATTCGATCAGCGACCCGCGTTTGGTTTTTGGTGGTTTCCGCCCCGATATTGAGCCACTCCTCCTTGGTTGAAGTGTCCATCGAGGTGAACGTTGCTGCACTGCCGGGGGCGAGGGAGGTCGAAGCAATCATGTGACCATGTTCTCACCGTTGGCTGAAATGCGAAAGTCCTTCTCTGAAGCAGGTTTCGCACGGCTGGTGAGCTAGCTCTCCCGCGTTGCACTTTTCAAGAGCAACCAAAGGAATCGACGAACGGCAGCTTCAACAGTAACAAGTCAACGTGGCACTGGCAGGAACGTGACGGCATCCAGAAGAGTCGAGTGGAAGCGCCGAAGTTTGCGCCGAATCTGTACTATTTGCCCGGAAGCGCACTGAACAGGCAATACTCGGCTATCTTTCGCGCGGGCTTGATGCAACTCGTACAGCCTAGAAAGTGAGCAGGAACATGGGAATTGAAGATCTTTTGGGTGGAGCACTCGGTGGCGACGCAATGGCGAAAATCGCCGCAAAGCTCGGAACCGATACCGCTGGAGCACAGAAGGCTGTCTCTTCGGCGCTTCCCGCGTTGCTAGGCAAGATGAAATCAAATGCTGATGACCCAGAAAAAGGGGCCGCTTTGGCTGCTGCACTGGGCAAGCATGACGGAAGTGCCTTGGATGGAGGCATCCTCGATGATGACGATGCTATTAGCAAGGGCGGAAAGATTGTCGGCAAAGTATTTGGTGATGAAGCTGATGCCGTGCATGACCAGGTCGCGGCCGAAGCTGGCATCGACAAGGGTCAAGCAGCCGGCCTTATGGGCATGTTGGCACCAATGGTGATGGGTGCCCTGGGCAAATCTGGCGCAGCTGCCGGTGGAGCACAAGGTCTTTCCGGCTCACTGGGCGGCATGCTTGGTGGTGGCGGAGGAGGCGGCCTCGGTGGGATGCTGGGCGGTTTACTCGGTGGTGGTGGCGGAGCTCTCGGTGGTCTCGGTTCCATGCTCGGCGGCGGCGCCGCACAAGCTGGTGGTGCAGCGAGCGGAGCGGCTGGTGCTGCTGGCGGGATGATGGGCAAGGTCACGGGCATGCTTGATCAAAACAAGGATGGCAGCATCATTGATGACGTCACCCGTATGGCGGGCGGCCTCACCGGCGCTGGTGGAGCTGCCGATGGCAAGGCAGGGATCCTCGGCAAAATTATGGGGATGTTCGGCCGAAAGTAAGCATCCTTCAACGGCTGAGACGCCGTTAACCAGAAACCTCCACTCAAGAAACGAAAACGGGACGGGCCTTCGTGCCCGTCCTGTTTCGTTTGCTACGAGTTAGGAACGTCTTTTAGCGCAGCGAGCACATCGCTGGCGGCAGTGGAACGATCAGCGTCCATAGGATTTCTTGTTGGCTGAGGCGCGCCGAGTAGATACGCAAACGCCGCTGCTGCCGAAGGGACCACATCGCGAAGTTCGCGGGGCGGAGGGAAGTATTCGTCTTCTTCGGTTACTCGCACGACCTCAACCCCATTCACTGGATTGAGGCGGGCAATCACTTCATTGATGAGTTCCTCAGGAGCTGAAGCACCAGCGGTAACACCAACAATTCCGGAGAGATCGTCGGGCAATTCGCTGGCGTTGTTGATCCGATACACCCTGGTACAACCAGCAGCGATGGCGACTTTGGCGAGGGCAATGGTGTTTGAGGAGTTGGCCGAACCAATCACCACAATGGCGTCTACCCGTGGAGCCATAGCCGTGAGTGCATTTTGGCGGTTGGTGGTGGCATAGCAAAGATCGGAATGCCCGGGTACCCACATCTCGGGAAAACGAGCTTGGGCGGCGGCGAGCACATCGGCCCAATCATGGTGAGAGAGGGTGGTTTGAGCGAGCAGGGCCACCGGTTGGTCCCCTAGTTGCAGCTCGTTCACCTGGGCAGCGGTCTCCACCAGGTGCATTTTCGATGGAGCCACGGCCATTGTCCCCACGGCTTCATCGTGTCCGTCATGGCCGATATAGATGATTTCGAACCCTTTACCGGCCCGAACCTTGGCTTCGTGGTGCACCTTCGTGACCAGCGGGCATACGGCATTGACCACATATCCGCCGTTGGCTTGTGCCGCAGCAACGATCTCGGGGGCTGATCCGTGGGCGCTGAGCATGAGTGGCGCCCCCTTAGGAACCTCTTCAATGGTCTCTACAAAGATCACGCCAAGTTCCCTGAACCGATCCACCACGAGGTGGTTGTGGACGATCTCGTGGTAGCAGTAAACCGGTGCATCGAACATGCGAACCATCCAGGTGAGGGCTTTGATGGCCATCTCCACCCCGGCACAAAACCCTCGTGGGGCGGCTAGCAGAACTCGATCAACTTCCATTGCCTTCCAAGCTATCGGCGCACGGACGCTTTGTGGAACCCTCATAGCGGTCACCTTTTACGGTTTTGTGGCTCATTTGGGTGGTTTGGGCGGGAAGTTGGGCCTTGGGTCGTATCCTGTAAGCCATGAGTTTGCCAACGGTTGTCGCTGTGGCGCCTGGGTCGCCCGCCGATAACGCTGGTGTTCAGCCTGGCGATGTGATTGCCCTAATGAACGGTGCAGTAATTCGTGACGTTATTCAGTACCGCTTGCTGGCTGATGAGGCCGAAATCGAGCTTGACCTCAAGCGTGGCGGTTTAGAGCTGAATGTGCTGATTGAGAAGCCAGAGGGGGAGCGTCTCGGTATTGAGGTGCAATCGGCGTTGTTCGATCAGCTTCGTACCTGCGATAACCACTGTTCGTTCTGTTTCATTTACCAGTTGCCCCCTGGAATGCGGCCGAGCTTGTATCTCAAGGATGATGATTATCGTCTGTCGTTTTTGTACGGGAACTTCACCACGCTGACCCGCTTCACGGAGGCTGATCTGGAGCGGGTAATCACCGAAGGTCTGTCGCCACTCAACGTGTCGATCCATGCGACCGATCCCGAAGTGCGGGCCGATCTTCTTCGGAACCGACGGGGTGCCACAAGTTTGCGGTGGCTTCGAGCGTTGCTGGATCACGGCGTTGAGGTTCACGGTCAACTCGTTGTGTGCCCCGGGGTTAACGATGGCGAGGTTCTTGAGGACACGATGGCTGGGGTGTTGGAGCAGTATGCGAACTTGGCTTCGTTGCATGCCGTGCCGCTCGGGATCTCGAAGTTCAATAAGGAGCCCAGTCTCCGATTGCATACCAAGGCTGAAGCGGAGGCTGTGGTTGATGCGGTCGAGCGTTGGCAAAAGGTGTTTTTGACTGCGATTGGTCGTCGCATGATTTTTGCTGCCGACGAGTATTACCTCATGGCCGAGCGCCCCTTCCCGACCTCCGTTGAATACGAAGACTTTATTCAGCACGAAAACGGTATTGGTATGGCCCGCACCCTAGAGCGGGAACTCTCTGGTCAAACTGATCAGCCCACCGAGGTTGCTTCGGGCTTCTTTGCGTGGGTTGAGGGAGCGCCGGCAGAGGGTTACCGGGCACCTCGTGAGGCGGTTTCAATGTCGATGGATGTTGGCAACGCCCTTGGGCTCTTGGGAACTGCTGCGGAGTTGGTGACGGATTTGGATTTGGATTTGGATGGAGTAAGGGAGTCGGCGCAGGACTTTGCACTTGGAGTCGCGGTGGAATCGGCACCCGGAACTCCGATGCGTGAATCCTCCGTTGCTGATTTTCCGGAGTCAAACGGGTGTGGCCCCGTCGCAACGGCTACTCGTGTGCTTGCTAGTGCGCCGGGATCAATATCGCTTCGTCCTCGTCGGTCGGCGCCGGTAGCGATTTTGACGGCTCCTTATGGAGCGTTGGTGCTTGGCGAATTGTTGCCGCCAGTACTACAAGAGTTGGGGCGATCTGATGTGCGCATAGTTCCGGTAGCGAACGATTTTTTCGGCGGAAACACCGCGGTCACGGGTTTGATGGTGGGCGCGGATCTGGCCCGAGTGTTGGCTGGGGAACCTGAAGGTCACCGGTATTTGTTACCGGATGTGTGTTTGTCAAAGGGTGTGTTTCTTGATGGAACAAGCCCAGCTGAGCTGCCTCGTATGGTGGAAATTGTGCCAACCAATGGCATTGCTCTTCGTGAGGCATTGGCGCAGAAGTAGCGTGCTGCGGTTGTTACCGCTCAAGCCTGAAAAGGATTGAAGGTAACGCTGATTTCGAGTGTCGCCGCAGAGTTGATCGGAAACGGTTAACAAGGTTGCGATGTGGATGTATAAAAGCAAACTGTGAGCAAAGAGGATTTCTGCGAGCGGTTTGTTGAAGGTATGTGTGCAGGGAATTGATGCAGGGTGATGAGAGAGCTGGATTGCAGTGAGTGAACAAGCGAAAAGACGAGCAAAATCGGGGCCGGTAAGCCGAATCAGCTTTACCAACCCCCGTGGGCTTCCTACCGTGGCCATTGTTGGGCGCCCCAATGTTGGAAAGTCAACGTTGCTGAACCGGTTTGTTGGTCGACGTGAAGCCATCGTGGAGGAACGGCCCGGTGTAACGCGTGACCGACGCGATGTTGAAGCTGAGTGGAACGGCAAACAGTTTCTGCTCATCGATACGGGTGGCTGGATGTCTTCAGGCAATGAGCTCGACGACAAGGTTTCCAAGCAATCCGAGAAAGCTATTGAAGAGGCCGATATGGTCCTGTTCGTGGTTGATGTAACCGTGGGAGTGACCCCCGAAGACGAAGAGGTGGCCGATATCTTGCGCCGCCGCAGGGCCAAGGGCAGCGTGTTCGTGGTGGTCAACAAGGTAGACGGTGAAACTCGTGACACTGATGTTTGGGCGTTCTCCGCACTCGGTCTTGGTGATCCCGTTGGTTTGAGCGCTTTGCACGGCCGTATGACCGGCGATTTCCTGGACCTTCTCATCGCCAAGCTTCCTGAGCCTGAACTGGCCGATGAGTCTGGCGATTATGACCATGAGACCGCTATGGACATCGCCAACTTCGGTCCAATTGGTGTGGGTGGCGGTAAGGTTCCCGCCGTCGTGATCGCTGGTCGCCCGAATGTGGGCAAGTCGACGTTGTTTAACCGGCTCATTGGTGACGACCGCTCGGTTGTGCACGACATGGCGGGAACCACTCGCGATTCCATCGACACCGTGGTGGAAACCACCGAAGGCCATATTCGTTTCGTTGATACGGCCGGTATGCGGCGCAAGTCCAAAATCGATGAAGGGGCCGAGTACTTCTCCCTCGTTCGTGCCCTGCAGTCGATTGATAACGCGGATGCGGCGCTCTTCGTGATTGACGCGCAGGAAGGCGTTACGCACCAAGATCAGCGTTTGGCGGAGCGTATCGATGCTGCGGGCTGTCCAATGTTGTTGTGCCTCAACAAATGGGATCTTATTGATGCTGAGCAACGTGAAGCCGCGTTGCATAGCGTTGAGGACAAGCTGGCATTTCTTGGCTATGCGCCCATCATGAAAATTAGTGCGATGAGTGGAACTGGCGTACACAAGTTGTTGCCAGCGCTTGCTGATGCCATTTCGAAGTACCACATGCGCGTTCCTACTCGTGAACTCAATGAGCTCATTGCCGAGGCGCATCAGTTGCACCCACTAAAGGAAGCGCGCATACTTTATGCCACCCAGGGAGCAACCGATCCTCCAACGTTCACCCTGTTCGCAAACCGTCCGCTTTCACCCCAGTACCTTCGGTTCTTAGAACGAAAGATTCGTGAGCGGTTTAATTTCGGGGCCACCCCAATCAAGCTCCGAGTTCGTAAGCGCGGATAGGTTTTTGCCAAGGGTTATGGCTCTCGCTCGGTTCGCGGAGGGGAGCCATTTTCTGTTTGTGGCGCGTGCGAGGTCAAGTTAACGTTGATGCGAACGAAACCAATGGGGGTAACGAAGAGACCCCACGACCGTGGAACCGGGTTATTGCGGCTTGATTGGTCCACCGGTAGCAACGTATTCGCAACCATCGGCTTCGCACCATTTTCGGTAGACGTTGGCTACGTTCGGTCGCAATCCGCCGACAGGAATTTTCAGAAAACCTTGCCGTTTCGCTGCCTCAAACAGGATCCGTTCTTTTTCGGTGAGGCGATGCCCGACGGACCGGCTGCCAATGCGGGCTTTGGTTGGAAGACCTCGGCTGAGGCGTTCAACATCATCTTTTCTCACCTTGGCCATGCCCCAAACGTACCCGGCCCAGGCGGTTAGTCATGAGTCTTGACTAACCTTGAGCTTGTTGTTGGTCGAGTACGGAGTAACTGTGGAGCTTTGCTGTGTGGGGTAGGGAATATATCGATCCCTATGACAACGACGACGAGTTGCCAGAAATCAGGCCGACTCGAATGCGTTCTCGTGTAGGTGCTTCGCTCATCATTGTTGCGTTGCTTGGAGCTACCGCACGCGGCGGTTGGTTAGTTTTCGCAGGGCCTTCCGCGCCGCTGAATTCGCCTCGCCCGCCTAGCAACCGTGGCGGGGCCGCAGATCCCGTATCGGTCGTGTCGGGCGGAGATGCATTTGAGGAGGGCATCGGAAGCACGGCGAATGAGACGCCTGTCAGTTTGAGGCTGGATCCTCAGCTGAACAAAGCCTTGCCTTCGGTCCCGTTTGCTGTGCGTTGTCGGTTGAGCCACCAGTCCAATGATGATCCGCTCCTGTTACCCGACCAGCCTGGCCAATCGCATCGTCATTCCTATTTCGGCAACAGAACAACGAAGGCCTCTTCTACGGTGGCATCGATGCTCAGTCAAGCAACATCGTGTGATGATCCGGCTGATACCGCGGCGTACTGGATGCCAACGCCAATTGGGGCCGAGTGGACGGCCATTCGGGTCTATTACGGCCGGGGTGATCTTGCTCCCGAAGCAGTGTCGGTGTATCCGCTGGGTTTTGCCATGATCGGGGGAAACCCACCGCACCGGATGGCCGGGATCGATGGGTTGCCTTCTGAGGTGCCCCAGATGACCGGGATGGACGTCCACTCGAAACACCCCGGGGGTTCGCCTGACGGGGCCAATGTGGTCGGTGTGGTCGGTTTGGCCGGTTTGGCCGATTCGGACAACCATGGGGGCGCAGCGAAAACTGCCGGAGAACCAGGGCAGCCCGCTATGTGGAGCTGCGGCCGCGCGATTGATGAGCCCGGTTGGCTGATATCAATCCCGCCCTGCCCCCCAGGAACCACGTTGGCAGCCAGGATCGTCTTTGGCCAGTGCGCAGCGAACATGCCCAAAGACGGGCTTACCGAAGTTGTTTTTGCGCAATCAGGCTCATGCCCGGCCACACACCCAAGGGGTATAGCGCAGCTCCGCATTCGGGCTGAACTCAACCAAAAGCCCACCGCCTTTTCCTCGGGCCCAGTTTCAACGCTGCACGCAGACTTTTGGAACACTTGGGATCAGCAGGCGCTGACAAATCTGCACAGCATGTGTATCGGGGGCAATCGAGCGGCCGATGAGTTAAAGCGTTGCGGACTGGCTGGCACCGGGCCTCGGGTGACCGGTTTCGGCTGAGCTTGCTGCAATCGATTACCTGGGCCTAAAGAGATTTAGTGACCTGGGGTTGGATTGTCGATATGGCGCTGACGGGCGGCCGCAATTTCACGCCAAGCCGCACGAGCGCCTTCAAAACCAGCGGTCGAGGAAGCCTTATCCGGTTCGAGCATCTTGTAGACGTCAAAGAAGTGCTTGATTTCTTCAAGCAACTCTTCGGGGAGGTCGCGAAGATCCTCGACACCTTTCCAGCGGGGCTCGGTGGGAGGAACACAGATGATCTTGGCGTCGGGCCCAGCTTCATCTTGCATCCACATCACACCAACCGGGCGGGCTTCGGTCCAAATGCCTGGGTAAGTGGGATCTTCTAGAAGCACCAAGGCATCGAGCGGGTCACCGTCTTCGCCGAGGGTGTCGGGAATGAACCCGTAATCGGCGGGATAGACCGTTGCTGAGAACAATCGTCGGTCCAAAAAGATTTGGCCGGTTTCGTGATCGATCTCGTACTTGTTGCGGGAGCCACGGGGGATTTCGATGACGACGTGAATGCAACCGTCGCGGGGAGTTCTTGCCATCCAGCCATTCCACACGGCTTAGCGGTGCCGCGCCATTCAATCCGCAGTATTCGTCGATTTTTTTCGCCTGGGAGAACTCGCAGCGGCGTGTTGGCGGTGTGTTGATGGCTTGTTGATGGCGCCGAGCGGTGATTTG
>JAYSVF010000235.1:0-8147 GCA_043718695.1 Acidimicrobiia bacterium
GATTGCTGATCGGCTCTCGTTGCCAGGCGTCGCCACAGGTTTGGCGGTTACTGGAGTTGGTGGGGACGTGTTGTTTGTAGAAGCGACCTCGATGCCCCAATCAGGAACCGATGTGGGTGTGACGGTGACCGGGCAATTGGGTGACGTGATGCAGGAATCTGCACAAATCGCCTTGAGTTATGTGCGTGCCAACGCCGAGGCCCTGGGGGTCTCAGCTGATGCATTCACCGGACGCAAGATCCACATCCACTTTCCTGCCGGGGCCACACCCAAAGATGGTCCGTCGGCAGGTATCACCATGACGACTGCTTTAGTAAGCCTACTTACTGGCTGCACGGTTCGCGATGATGTGGCCATGACTGGTGAGGTTACGTTGCAAGGCCAGGTGTTGCCGATTGGTGGAGTGAAACAAAAGCTCCTCGCTGCCCATCGTGCCGGGGTGAAAACGGTGATCATTCCCAAGCAGAACGAGGTAGACCTCGATGATGTGCCCGCAGCATTATTGGCCGAACTCGAAGTGTTTCCGGTTGCTCATGTTCGCGAGGTTCTCGCCATCGCCCTCGTTTCTAAGGACTCGAACGACTCGAAGGACGCAGTACAGGCGGAACGAATGGCGACCGTTTAGCCCTTTCCAAGCATCGTGGTTGCGCGCGACTCCTCGCAAAATGAGGAGTCGCGCCTCGATGAGCCATTTCGGCAACCGCTTGAACTGAACGCAAGGAAAGGGCGAGCGGAGCGGTTTATACCTAGCGTTTCCCACCGCATCCCAACGCTGTCGTCGGTAAGGTCACCAAGTCACGGCTCCCACTCGGACACACGCGCACTACGAGTTGGGAAGGGCGATGATGGCTTCGTGTTCGATTGTCGCGACCACTTGGCCTTCGACTCGGATGACCACGTCGGCAATTGCACGCTCTCCGCCTCGCTGAAATCGCTCAATGACGTTGGTTGAGATTTCTGCGTCTACCCCGTCGGCGACGGCGGCGAAATGTCGAACGGTACTGCGCGTGTGAATCCAAGAACCTCGAGCAAGTTGACGATGGAAGACATAGTTTCCCAAAGCCGGCCACACACCGGGATGCACCAGCCCGGCTTTGGCACATTGATCTTCGAGGTTGCCTGAGCGGTGGGCATACTGCGATCCATATTCGCCCTCAAGGCGCAGATGCACCGTCTCCAAACGTTCACCGTCTCTAGGCATAGGGCCCGGGTTTGGTGTAGCTCGCCGCGCCTCCCACGCCGTAACCGTTACCAACGGTCGCGCCGAACGCGTAACCCAGGCTTCAACTTGCACCCCATCGGTGATGTCGTGTGCCTGGGCCAGAGCGTCGAGACGTTTCAACGGAAACGAGACCCGGTCGCCATCAAACACCGGCGAACGAAATCGAACCTCTGCCTCGCCTCCGCTCAACCATCCCAGGCCAAAATGCTCAATCACCGGGTGCAGGCAGTAGGCGTAAGAAGTAACTCCGGCAACCAATGCTCGTTCGAACCCCGCGGCCCGCGCCCCTGCATCGGTATGAATTGAGTTGTTGGCATGTTCGGGAAGATTCCGAGCAACGATCGACCAGGCGGCTTCAGGACTCGACGTGGATTCAGAATTCGTCTTCACGTTTTCATCGTAGGCACTTGTTGGGCTCAGACCTACTTCGGCGGATTCTGCCAGGTTCAGCCAGATTCAGCCAGATTCAGTCGGCGGACTCAGTTGTCGGATCCGTTGGTGGATTCAGTCAGATAATTCGGCTCGGCTCGCCGTTCGGTGTATTGCCTTCAAACCTTCACGTTTTGAGAGCGGGCGCAGTTGCGGGGTGGCTTCAATGAACGAGCGCACAGCGTGCTCATCGACGTAGGAGTATTGGCGAAGGGCCCATCCAATGGCTTTAGCAATGAAGAACTCTTGGTCGCTGGCCCGAGCGGCACACAACTCAAACAGCAAATCCGGATTGGTGTTTGTCTTCTGATGAAGTTGATGCAATATCGCTGATCGTGCCACCCATATGTTGTCGCTTTGAATCCATTCGCGCATAAGTGCGACAAGTTCTGGGAAACGAACAACGAACGGTTCAACGGCGTGTTGCAATCCGTCGACGGTGTCCCACCAAGACTTCGTAGTGATCAATTCGTAGCTCACATTGGATACAAATTCGGCGGAACAGACCTTTTGGAACTTGGCGATCAGGTCAATCGCTGCATACTGGAACTCCCTCTCGTCAAGGGCCCAAAGTTGGCGGACGGCGGAAGCGAGCCCGGCTTCGTTGGGCTTAGAAATACTGATCCAGGCTCGTCTCTGCGCCGCTCGACGATCCAGCGACGCAACACCCAGAAAGGTTCCGTGATCCTTCATGTACTCCTGCATTGGCCCGGCTTTGGTCGGGTCAGCGACAGCACGGAGTTCTTTTTCAGTACGTGCACATACTTCCCCGGCCCAGTCCTTCGACAGGCTCAAAGCTGCGGGCTTCGTTTTGTGGGGCTCCGGCTTCGGGGTCGGCTTGGACATCAAGCAAATCGTAGGGGACACATTCTCGAATCTGTGCGTACAGTTTTTGTCATACCCGTTCGCTAGGTTTTACTTATGGACTTTGCTTTGCGTTTCACCGTGGATATTGATGCCGTGATTTTCGATGTAGGAGGGGTGTTCACCGTGCCCTCCCATCTGCGCATCGGTGCGGAATTGGAAAAAGCAGGGATTGCCGCACCGGCGCTTTCGCACGACTCGGTGCATCGTGGGCACTTCGTGGGTATCCGCGCTTTTGAGCGGCAAACGCACACGAACGAAGTGATGGAACAGGCTGATTGGGAGAACTATTACCAAGTACTCCTCCAAGCCGTAGGAGTGTCCGACAACGATTTGTACGATGGCTTTGTGGCCATGAAAGCGCTGCTTACCCACCCGACTCTCCCTAAACATCGTCCTAGTCCTTGGTCGGGTGTGATTCCCGAGAACGTGGTTGGGTTGCAACGCCTAGTTGAGGCAGGGGTGCCGGTTGGTGTGGTTTCAAACAATGATGGAACCGCGCCAGAACAGTTACTTGCCGTAAGGGTCGCTCAAGTTGGGCCAGGTGCGTTTACGCCAGTTTCGGTGATCATCGATTCGGGAACCGTTGGCGTTTCGAAACCCGATCCAGCCATCTTTACGCCCGCGCTCGAAGCCATGGGTGTCGCAGCTTCTCGTGCGCTCTATGTTGGCGACACCCCGCACGCCGATGTTCGGGGGGCTCGCGCCGCAGGAATGCCCGTCGTACAACTCGATCCTTACAACCTCTATGTCGGCTGGGACCACCACCGTGTTCCCGATGTAGGAGTTCTCGCCGATTTGCTGCTGCGGTAGATCAACCACATAGCCGAGGTTCCCAATTCGGAAGCGGCGAAGTTGTCTAGGAGACTGGTGAACAAATGCGACTGGATTGCTCAGTTCGATCTGTTTTCGCGGTTCGTGACTTGCCTGGGTCGCATTGTTCACCACTCTCCTAGCGGGCCTTTTTGAGGGGAGTGAAGGCGAGCAGGAACTTCTTTTCGCCCACGCCAGGAAAGGCGACGGTGGCTGAGGCTTTGTCGTCCTCTCCAATGATTTCGATAATTGTGCCTTCGCCGTAACGGGTGTGCACGATCTCATCGCCCACTTGCAGCCCGAGGGTTTCCGCGCCGGTGGTTTTGGCCGGTGTCGCCTTTCCGGCTTTCAGCGCAGCATCGACAATGTCTTCGTTGTGTGATCGGCTGCCAAAGACACGGCCACCATCATCATCACGCTCTCGCCGTCGGCTACCCCAATTGCGTCCCGTTGCACCGCTGCCGTCACCGTCGTTGCCATCGGAACTGCCGCCGCTCCCTCGGCCGTAGCCAGAACCAAACGAACCGCCCGACCAACTTGGGCCTGCCGCTGATCGACGTTGTTCACCAACATTGGCAATCAACGCTTCGGGGATCTCATGCACAAATCGGCTGACGGGGTTGTATTGGGTTGAGCCAAACAGCGAGCGACACCACGCATGGGTAAGGTACAAACGCAAACGGGCCCGGGTAATGCCGACATAAGCCAAACGCCGCTCTTCTTCTAACTCTTCGGGTTCGCCGAGGGAGCGGATATGGGGGAACACGCCATCTTCAAGCCCAGTCACAAACACGACGGGAAATTCCAAACCTTTGGCGGTATGGAGCGTCATCAAAATGACTTGGCTGTCATCGTCGACGATTTCATCAGAATCGGCGACGAGGGCCACGGTTTCTAGGAACTCTTCGAGGGTGGTGAATTCCTTGGCTTGACCTACCAACTCCTGCAGGTTTTCCAAGCGCCCGGCCGATTCAACCGTGCCTTCGGCTTCCAGTTCCGAGGCATAACCAGTCTTTTCGAGCACGGCGGTAAGCACCGCCGAGGGGCCGCCTTCGATGATGCGCAACTCATCCATCAAGGACAGGAACGACCGCACACCCCCAAGTGCCTTGCCGGTGAGACCAGCTTCTTCGGCGTGTTCGAGCGATTCGGCAAAGGACCGTCCGTGCATCCGAGCCCATTGATCTATGCGCCCCATGCTCGTGTCACCAACACCGCGCTTTGGGACGTTGACTACCCGTTTGATCGAGACTTCGTCGGCAGGGTTCGTAAGTACACGTAGGTAAGCAATGACGTCTTTGACTTCTTTGCGGTCATAAAACTTGGTGCCACCCACAACTTTGTAGGGAATTCCCACCCGTACCAGTTGTTCTTCAAGCATGCGGCTCATGGCGTTGGTGCGGTAGAAAATCGCCATGTCACCCCAACGGGTGTTGTCGACCGAATGCAGCTTCGACATTTCCTGTGTGATGTATCGGGCCTCATCGCGTTCGTCTTCGGCATGAAAACGCACGATGGGAAACCCACCACCCTGATCGGTCCACAGCTTCTTCGGTTTCCGCCCAACGTTGTTGCCAATCACCGCATTCGCGGCATCCAAAATGTTCTGCGTCGAGCGATAATTCTGATCCAGAATCACCACGCGGGTATCGGGAAACGCCTCTTCAAACTCCAAAATGTTCCGAATATCAGCCCCTCTAAATCTATAGACGCTTTGATCGGAATCACCCACCACGGTTACATTTCCGTGGCTGGCGCCGAGCATGAGAACGAGTTCGTTTTGGGCTTTGTTGGTGTCTTGGTATTCGTCAACCAGAATGTGTTTGAAGCGACGTTGGTAGTGGGCGAGGACTTCTTGATCGAACTTGAGCAGCTCGACGGTTTTCACTAACAGATCGTCGAAGTCCATGGCGCTGGCGGCCAGTAAGCGCTTTTGGTATTCGGCGTAAATCTCACCAATGCGGCGTTCGTAAATGTTGGCGGCACGGGCTTGGTATCCGGCGACATCAACGAGTTCGTTCTTGGCGGCGCTGATCGTGGCGTGCACGGCTCGGGGTGCAAACTTCTTTGGGTCAACGTTGAGATCGCGCAGCACATAGGTGACGAGACGAACGGCGTCTTGTTGATCGTAAATGGTGAAGCTGGAGCCATAACCCAAGCGGTGCGCGTCACGTCGCAAGATACGCACACATGCGGAGTGAAACGTGGAGACCCACATTTTTTCGGCGACGGGGCCAACCAATTTCGCAACACGATGACGCATCTCCTCCGCCGCTTTGTTGGTGAAGGTGATGGCCAGAATTTCAAAGGGCGAAACGTTGCGAACCGCGATCAGAAAAGCGATCCGACTCGTAAGTACACGTGTCTTTCCGGAACCGGCACCGGCCACCACGAGAAGCGGACCCGTTTCGTGGATGACGGCATCGCGTTGATTGGGGTTGAGCCCCTCGAGCAACTGATCGGGATCTGCTGGGCGAAACCGTTTCTGGCGACCCTCATTCAAGGCCCGTTCCGCCAACGCTGCGGCACGTTCAAACACATTGCGGGAACCTGTCGGCTCCGAACCCACCGAATCAATCGAATCAATCGAATCGACCGAGTCAAGAGAGGCGGCCTTCCGGGTAAGGGCCAGGAGGCTTTCGGGTGTTTCATCCGCAGGCGCGTTGGCAATACGACGCCCACCACCTAGCTCAGCGAACCCGTCAAGGGGTTCACCGGCTAAATCAGAAAACAACGAAAGAGGATCCGAACCAGTCATGACCCGCTCAGATTACCGACAGGGTCTGACAACAAATGACGGTACGGTGTGAAATTGGCGAACCAAGGTAGGTTTGGTCCTTTTTCGGTAACTATTGCGGACAAGGGACCAAACCGATTAGCGGTCACGTTGCGGCGCTCGTTCCCGGGGCTTTGGAGCCTCCGATGAACAACGCTACCGAGCAGGACGGCTGGTTGGTCGACCGGTGTCGCCAGCACGCTCGTTGGCACGGGCCCACTTGCCGGTACGGGGGCCAGCATCGGGGCGTTCGCCGCTGATTTTTACGTTGCCAAAGCGGTCATCGACCTTGCGGTCGGCACCACGGAACATCGGCGCATTTTCACCAGCAACCGCACGACGAGGTTCCGGACGACCAGCCTCAGAGCGGCCAGCACCTGCACCACGAGGTGATCCGGCACGGGCAGGTGCGCCACGACCGGGGGCAACGCTTGGTGCGGAACCGTCGGCATTGACCCGTGAGGGGCGTGGATCGGGACGTGCTGAGGAACGATCAACTGGAGCACGATCCGCACGATCGGCTGGCCCCCGACTCGATGGTCCACGATCCGAACGCTCCGCTGTGCGGCCTACGCCACGATCCGAACGCTCCGATCGATCAGGACGAGCATCACCGTTGCCGCCACGCGGGCTGGGGGTTGAACCGTCACGGCCGTAACCGCCGGATTGGGTGCGTCCTGGGGCGGCAGCAGAGCCGGGAACTTCGCCACGTTGACCGCGATTTTGCCCTCGAGCACCATTGCTTTGGGCCCCATCACGGGAGGAAATCTTTTGACCTTGGTTCTGAGCTCCGCGGCCCGCAGGACTGTTGGGCGAGGCAACCGGTGCTGGGTCCCGGAACTCCCGCTCACCGGGGGCAATATCGGCGAGCAGTGCATGCTGGTGAGTGACTCGGGTGATGGTCGGCATGATGCCGGCCTTTTTGGTGAGATCACGCACTTCGGCTTGCTGATCATCCGTCATCATTGTGACCACGGTTCCCTCAGCGCCGGCGCGAGCGGTACGTCCTGAGCGGTGCACGTAAACCTTGTGATCAACCGGCGGATCGAAGTGGACGACCAGGGCAACATCGTCGACATGGATGCCTCGGGCGGCGATATCGGTGGCAACCATGGCGGTGGCGGAACCGTCGGAGAATTGGGCCAGGTTGCGGGTGCGGTTGTTTTGACTCAGGTTGCCGTGCATTTCAACGGCGGGAACGCCGCTCATGCTGAGGGTTTTGGCTAGCTTTTTGGCGCCGTGTTTGGTGCGCGTGAAGATCATGATGCGTCCAGGTGCAGCGGCCATATCGCGCAACACCGGGAAGCGCTCATCGGCGGTTACATGCAGCACGTGGTGGGTCATTTTGACCTCGGCCGCCTCAGCCGGATCGACGCTGCGCAATACGGGATTGTGCAGGAACTTGTTGACGATGACGTCGATACCGTTGTCGAGCGTGGCGGAGAACAGGAGGCGTTGAGAATGCTGGGGGGTTTGCGCCAGGAGCTTGGTTACGCCCGGGAGGAAGCCCATATCGGCCATGTGGTCGGCCTCGTCCAGCACGGTGATTTCCACGTCGTCGAGCCGACAGAAGTTGCCGCCGATATGGTCATCAAGACGGCCCGGGCAGGCGATCACAATGTCGACACCTTGGCGCAATGCGTTGATCTGGGGCTGGGCACCAACGCCGCCGAAAATCGTGGTCGATCGCAGGCCAAGCAGCTTTCCCAACGGTGAAAGTGCGGCATCAATCTGCATGGCCAATTCTCGAGTGGGCACCAAAATCAAGGCACGAGGACGGCCTTGACGGCGTTGTTTGTTTGAGGCGGCCAACCGAGTGAGGACCGGCAGCACGAAGGCCAAGGTTTTGCCTGAACCGGTACGTCCGCGGCCGAGCACATCGCGCCCGGCTATACAGTCGGCCATCGTTGCGGCTTGGATCGGAAACGGCTTGTCGATGCCCCCGTCGAGAAGGGCCTTAATCAGTGGTGCCGGGACGCCAAGCTCAGCAAAGGTGGCATCGGGATTTGGCGTATCACCCTCGTCGAATGCGGCAAACATGTC
>JAYSVF010000236.1:0-8090 GCA_043718695.1 Acidimicrobiia bacterium
GGCTACTGGAACCAACCCGACGCCACCGCCGAGACCTTGAAGGGTGGTTGGCTCCATACCGGCGATGTTGGAAGCTTCGATGCCCATGGTTATCTGACCCTGCGTGACCGCTCGAAGGACCTGATTATCAGCGGAGGAATGAACATCTATCCGCGCGAAGTCGAGGAAGCGCTACTCCGTCACTCTGGTGTCCGTGGCGTTGCCGTTGTGGGCCGTCCGGATCCCGAATGGGGCGAAGCCGTAGTTGCCTTCGTGGTTCTGGCCGACGACGTTCAGGGAACGGTTGCTCCCACCGTTGACGATCTCGACCGGATGTGTATCGAAAATATCGCGCGGTTCAAGCGGCCCAAGGAATACCGATTCGTCGATTCGCTCCCCACCAACAATTACGGCAAGGTCCTCAAGCGCGAACTCCGCGATTGGCTGCGCAACGAAGGTGCTGCGCAACCAGGCTAGGAGAGTGCTGAATAATTCGACCTAAACAAGTTGCGAACTGCGAAAACAGAGCCAAATGAGTACTCCAGGCGCATTTATTCAGCAGTCTTCTAGGCAGTTCGAAGAGTGGGAATAGCGGGCCTGATTCCGTTGAAGGTGATGGTGATATGTGTGCCTACGCCGACCTTGCTCTGGAGCTCGAAGGTTGCGTTCATTGCTTCGGCTAAGCGTCGAGCGAGGATTAGTCCGAGCCCGGCACCACCTTCACGTCCGGCGTCGGCACCGAGTCGATCGAACGGTACAAACAGCCGGGCTAGTAGTTCATTCGGAATTCCTGGACCTTGATCGGTCACATGGATCACCGCTCGGGTTTCACCTAACGTGCTGCCGACGCCAATGACTACTTCGGTGGCGATACGAATGGTGCTGTCCGCTGGAGAAAATCGAACGGCATTCGATACGACGTTCAGGATCACCTGTTGCAGACGGCGACGGTCTGCGTGCACCACAATTACAGGCCCGGAACTTTCGATGTTGACGTTTCGTCGGTCGGCTAATGGCGCTAACAAGTCAAGTGATGCTGCGATTACTTCTCCTACGTTTAGCTCGACCAGATCAATAGGCATTGCGCCTGCCTCTACCCGTGCGAGGTCGAGAACATCATCGACGATCGACAAGATGTGCGCCGATGCAAGTCCGATTCGTTCCAGCGCAATGACCCGTTGATCTGGTGACAAATCGAGGGTTTGCAGATTCTCCGTGAAACCGGTTATGGCCTGTAGTGGAGTTCGCAGTTCATGGCTCAGTGCCGTGACGAACTGTGACTTTGCCCTGTTGGCTCGCTCAGCCGATTGTCTGGCGATATCAGCGGCATGACGGGCTTCGCGTTCTGTTGTTACTTGGCCATGCTCAACGGCCAACGAAGCAAGGTGCGTGAACCGACGCACCAATTCCTCATCTCGCTGGTCGGGTTCGTATGGGGCCATATGATAAACGGCGAACGTTCCAACCACCTGGGACCTGCATCGAATTGGGCTCGACCAGCATGCTCGTAAGCCGTGACCCGCAGCGAGTTCACGGAACGAGACCCAACGGTCGTCAGTCGTAACGTCAACGGCGATTACTGCTTTGCCGAAGTGAACCGCAGTCCCACATGAGCCAGCAAATGGTCCAGGTTCGAGCCCATCGATTGCTGCTGAATAAGCAGATGGGAGTGTGGGTGCCGATGCGTGTCGAAGCAAGCCTGATTCATCGAGCAGCAATACTGAGCACCTGCTCGCGGGCATCAGATCCTCGAGTGCGCCTGCGACAAAATCAAGCACCGTAGTAAGCGTTGTTCCTGCCGCAATTTCCTCCATGACTGCGGTTTGGTGATCAAGAACTGCGGTGACTTCGTGACCGGAGAGTACACTGGTGCTTTTCCCGTCCACTCTGCGGGCCTTAGCGTTGCCGATCACCTCAGTGTTGCCGACGTTGTTCCTGCGGGGGAGTTCGTACACGCCTAGCTTCTGGGGTTTCATGGTTCCCACCGGTATCCTACGGCCCGAACCGTAACCAACCATCTGGATTGCTGGGGGTTTGCCTCGATCTTACTTCGCAAGCGGTACACATGTTCGGTTACCGTTGACTCGTTTTGCCAGCCTGACTCGCTGGACCATACCGCGGCTAGTAACTCTGATCGACGACACGCGCGCTTCGGGTGATCGAGAAGATAGGCAAGCAGATCGAATTCTTTTGCGGCAAGTTCAACCGGTTCTCCATTCAACCAGACGTTGCGCGACTCTCGGTCAATCTCAACACCTGAACCTGTGGGCCTGAATATCTGCTTGCCGCCGGGGCTGGGCTCTGCGGTGCGTCGGAGTAACGATCGGGCGCGTGCGGCTAGTTCGCCGGGGGAGAAGGGTTTGACGAGGTAGTCGTCTGCGCCAAGGTCAAGGCCCACGATCCGATCCATCTCGCTATCTCGCCCCGAAAGCACAATGACCGGCAACCGCCACCGTCCTTCACGTGCCTCGGTGGTTCGCAAGCGGCTCAAAATGTCTAGTCCACCAAGCCCGGGCAACGACAGGTCGAGCACCATGAGTGATAGTTGCGAGGATTCGATGACATCCATGGCGGCAAGGCCGTTCTCGACGGTTGTCACCTCAAACCCGTCTGCCTCCAGCGCCCAGGTCACTGCGGTGCGAACACCGTCATCATCATCGACAACCAAAATGTGACGACTGGTTTGCACCGCTTTACGGTAGCCGTTGCCGCATGATCGTGTCTGAAGATTGTTTCGGAACGTCGTGGCAAACACTGGTGACCAGCGTTGGTGATCAGCGTTGTTGATGAAAAGTTGATGCATCGTTGATCGGTCTCTGATCGGGCATGTTTTACCATGCAGAACGTGACGCCACAAACACACGGAGCGAATGCTCACCGGCGCTGCGTGGCCCTCGTCGGCCTATCCACAACGATAAGAAATGAGAAAGGGATTCTCCATGAAACTTGCCTTATATTTGCCGAACTTCCGCGACAAAGTCACCGTTCGGGAACTCGAAGACCTCACTGATTTGGCCGAGGAACTTGATTTCGATTCGGTATGGGCGCTTGACCGAGTGGTTGTCCCCGAAGCTTCAGATCGTGGAGAAATGAAACATCCCTTTGGCATGATGGAGCAGTTTCCGTTGCAAATGCCAGTCTCTGCTCGAGGCGAATGGCTCCACGGAATGCCACTCATTCCTTGGCTTGCCGCAAAAACGAAAAAGGTGCGGATCGGTATGAGCATCATCGACACGCCCTATCGTGCACCCGGAGTTCTCGCTGGAGAACTATCCACGATTGACCATCTCTCGAACGGGCGACTCAACGTTGGTCTGGGTTCAGGCTGGATGCCAGAAGAGTTCGCAGCTTCGAGTGCTGCCCATATTTTCCCGAAGCGTCACAAGCATGTGCGCGAAACCATTGAGGTTCTGCAAGGTATCTGGACAAACGAGTTGTTCGAGTACCACGGTGAGTTTGCCGATTTTGACAGTTGCGGGTTTGGTGCCAAGCCAATTCAGAAACCAGGCCCTCCGATTTACTTCAGTGGACTCAAAGACCCGAAGCGTTCAGCGAGCCGTATTGCAAAATATGGATTGGCGGGCTGGATTGGTATCCAGGACACGCCTGAAGACATCGCACACTGGAGAACCGAAATTCAACGTGAACTTATTGATCTTGGAAGCGACCGTTCCCTTGATGACGGGTTCGATATGTGCAGCATGATCTGGTTCGTGATCACCGACGAGAAGACCGATCAAACCCCGAACCGCAAATTGAGCAATCTGTTGGTTGGCACTGCCGAACAAATCACCGACAACCTCAAGCGCTACAAAGAGGCAGGAATGACCATGCCGTTGCTTTGGCCCCCGTTCGCCGATGTTCCCGTCTCTAAGACCCTCGACGACCTCAAGCAACTCACCGAAGAAATCATGCCAAAGGTCAACGCGATCTAAACCCGTACCTCCGCGGTTGGCGGGCAACCTCACGAGGTGCTCGCCAACAGCGCTACGTCAGCCCAGGTGCCCGGCAGTCAGGCGTTCTGGGTAACCTCCTATGCGAATTGAGGGTCGCGTTCAACTTTGCTACGAGCCTGGTGAAGCATCGCTACGAGTGCAGCGCGAACTGACTCAGACGATGAAACAGGCTCGGTAAAGGGAAGGCGAAGCGGGTAGCGGCCACCATCGGTGATTGCATCAAAATCGCAGCCCAAGCGATCAACGCCTGTCATAACGGCAGAGCGCACGGCGGAACCCTCGAGGAAAAAGTTCAGAAGAGGTGCGTGTGTATCTTCATGATCTTCATTCATATGCGAAACGATTCCGGCTTGGTGGGGCGTGATCGGATCCGGTAAGGCTGATCGATAATCGGCCGCACTTACCCAACTCATCCGGCCGAATCCGCCAACATAACGAAGCGCGCTTACTTGTAGTGCCCACCATGAAAAATCGGGAAAGTCCACGTAGTGGCGTGCTCCTGGGTTGGCGGCTAGGAATCGTGTCCGAACCTCGTCGGTTGGGGTTTGTCGAACCAGGTTTCCAATAAGCGTTACCCGTGCCAGCGCCAGCGGATCGGCGCCCGTCGGCGCTTCTTCGGTGATCAGAATGCTTGCTCGGTGATCGGCCGAAGCATTCGCCGTGTGTTCAGCCATCTCGGAAATGAGGACCCAGGGGGCGCCAGCATCGTCGACCAACACGGTCACTAAAGAGCCAAAGGGAAAGCCTGCGGGGTCTCGGGCAAGGGTTGACAGGGTGGCACGGCCGACGGTGTGCACCAAAGTGCGGACCCGTTCGGCATGCGAAGGGCGTTTCACATCGGGCTGGGGATCAAAACCACCGTCGCGATGAGGGTCGCGTTTTGAGGCGGCGGCTTGAGTCGCAGAGTTTTCACTAAGAAGGGTGTCTGACATTTTTGGCTCTCCGTTGAGGTCGGGGTTTCTCTGTAAATGGAACGGTGATTATTCGTCGGCTGGGTTTTTTGCAAGACGCGGGATGGGCGCGTGCACTCTCGCGGTTGGCTCAAAGCATTAGATGGGAGCAGCCAAAACCAAAGGAATGCCAGCATGGAAAGGGTGAGAAACGGCACAGAGCGGGGTGCGGTAGATCCGGCTTAGTAGTAGCCCGTCTAAACACTCGGTAGGGGTTCCCGAGGCGGCGATGTGCCCGTTTTCGATCAGCAGCATGCGGTCGGCGTAGCGGGCAGCAAGGTTCAAGTCGTAGCGTAAGTACACATAGAATGAGTAAGAGGGTAGAGCCCCTGGGATGGCGGCGTTGGCGTTCCTCAGAAGAGCGATTACGCCCGGCGTCTCGTTTCACTTCTTTGTGTAAGGTTTGAAGAGTTCTCGGCTGAGTTCGTCGAGGGCTTCGGGGGTGCGCGGCCCGAGTTCGAGAAGCTTTAGGTCGTCGAACGAGAGAATTCTCTTTCGTTGGCCCGCTTTCGTAAGGGCAACTCCAGGGATTTTTAGGAGGCCGTCAATACCCCCGACGGATTCGAGGCCCTCATCAAGCACCACGATTACATCGGGGTCTGCGAGCACCAAAGCTTCTGATGTTATGGGAACATACCCTTTTACGTTGGCGAAAAATGCTCCAGCGTCCGTCGCCCCGGCACCCAAAAGCATGGCACTTGCACGAGTTCCGGAACCTGCCAAGAGTTGCGTTCTCGGCCCCCGTAGGTAAAGAAACACGGCGCGAGGTTCAAAGCGATTCGCTGATTCGGTCCACCGTTTTTGTACGGAACGTAACTGCAGTTCGGTGGCATCACCCAGTGCGTCACCCGCTGCAATCAACCCAACGGCAGCTGCGACCCGGCGAATCTTTTTAGCCGAATCACTCGCCTCTTCACCCGCTCCCACAATCACCACCGCAACCCCCGCAGAGCGAAGTTGGGTAAGCACCGCAGGCGGACCCGCATCGGTATTGCCAAGAACCAGGGTTGGGTTGAAACTCAGAATCGTCTCGGCCGATAGCGTTCGGCCATAACCGATTTTCGGCTTCCTTTTGGATTCCTCGGGGTAATAGCCGGTTACATCGTTGGCCACGATTCGGTCGCCCATTCCGAGGGCGAACAAGATTTCGTTTACGTCACCATTAAGCACCACGATCCTGCTTACGTCGGTCACCTCCACTACCTCGCTCGTTGAGCCGGTCACCGATTTAACTCGTACGGGAAGCTTTGGTTGCGGGCGAGGAATCGCTTTAACCACAGATGTCGAGGCGGATGGTTTGGTCGTCGTGGTTGCGCTTGCGTTGTTTGTCACTGCGTTTGTCGGGGAGTGTGCGGAGGTAGTCAATTGGGCCGAAACTGCGGGAGCGAGACCGACGAATGCCCCGAGTGCGATGACGGCACCAACGAAGGCGGTGGGGATGCGATATCGAGGATTAAGTAAAGCCATAAATCAATAGTTAGGTTTGCCTAAAGTTTTGTCAAGCTGAAATTTGTGCGTAAAGCGCAGTTGAGTGAAACGTGGCGAGGCCAAGTTTCTTCTTAGCCAGCAGAAAATGATTAGGCTTACCTTACAAAAATACTTTGAACTTCTGACTGACCTTTAGGTCGGCTGCAAAAAGCGGGCCGATCCAAGGCTCCGGAACCCCCAACACGAAAACTCCGTATCTAGTAAGCGAAGGGAATGATTGCCAATGTTCTCCAACTACCTCATAGGTCTCCGCGAGGGGCTCGAAGCAGCGCTGGTTGTTGGAATCCTGGTGGCATACCTCACAAAATCCGGA
Source organism: Acidimicrobiia bacterium (assembly GCA_043718695.1). Taxonomy (GTDB): domain Bacteria; phylum Actinomycetota; class Acidimicrobiia; order Acidimicrobiales; family JANYDT01; genus JANMZO01. Next base: position 6,687 of record JAYSVF010000236.1, read on the forward strand.
CGACGGGAACTGCTCCCCAAACTGTGGACGGGGGTTGGCGTTGCGGTAGCAGTGTCATTGGCGTTTGGTGCCCTGCTTACCTTTGGCCCCCGAGGGCTCACCTTTGAGACCCAAGAACTCATCGGCGGCTCCCTCTCTATCGTGGCCGTTTGCTTCGTGACCTGGATGATTCTGTGGATGGCCACCGCTGCGCGGTCCATGAAAGGTCAGCTCGAAGGGCGAATGGGTGTAGCGACAGCATCAACGGCACGGGCCGGAAGCCTTGTCGCCGTAGCGGCCTTAGCGGTTGGTAGGGAAGGGCTTGAAACTTCATTGTTCGTTTGGGCTGCAGCGAAAGCAGCTGGAAATAATGCCCAGCCCCTCGTAGGTGCATCACTGGGTCTACTGAGCGCGGTGATCATCGGGGTCCTCATCCATCGTGGTGCGGTAAAGCTCAACATGGCCAAGTTCTTCAATTACACCGGTTACGGGCTTATCGTTGTTGCGGCTGGTGTCCTGGCCTATGGAATCCACGATCTTCAAGAGGCAGGCTTTCTCCCGGGAATCGCTAACTTAGCCTTTGACGTAAGCGAACAGGTTCCCCCGTCCTCGTGGTTCGGCACACTGCTCAAAGGCACCGTCAACTTCTCGCCTGCCACTACTTGGCTTCAGGTTGCAGCGTGGGTTCTGTACGTGAGCACTGTTGGTGCGCTGTTCACCCGCAGGCTCCGTGCCGGTCGCCGTGCACCAACTCGCGCTGCCGAAGACACTCCTTGTGCCGCTGTGGGCCGACCCGTCTAGGTATTCGACGCAGGCGATTACCGCCGGGACCCTCGTACTTCCCCAGGTAGACGACGTTGAACCTACTCCGTTTCTGTAAATCATCGACTGCTGAACTCAACAAATCACGTTTCCGACACCCTCCAGAATGAGATGCAAAAATGAGCCTCAAGCCCCAAACCACTCGTCAGCACCGACCGAAGTCCTTGAGAAATCGTCATGGCAAAAGAAATGTGAGCATATGTTCGGTGCTGTTTGGGACTGTTCTTGGTGCCGTTGCGCTTGGAGCTTGCGGGGCGACGGTTTCAAATAACGCATCCGGGAGCAAGGGCCTCTCGGTGAAAAGCTCGGATAAGGCTTGCGAGGTCTCAGCAGCCTCTGCTCCCGGAGGCAATTTGGTGTTCGATGTGGAGAACACGGGCTCAAAGGTCACTGAGTTTTACCTGCTCGCCGCCGACGGCTTGCGTATACTTAGCGAGGTAGAAAACATCGGCCCGGGTTTGACGAGAAAGCTGGTTGTTACGGCGAATAAGGGCGAATACTTCGTGGGCTGCAAACCCGGAATGGTCGGCGCTATTCTCAAAACTGCCTTCACCGTCACCGAAGGAAAGGCGCCAACTGTCGCTCCAGAAATTGCCGGTTTGC